>NZ_JBHWGS010000007.1:0-360669 GCF_042732975.1 Streptomyces sp. NPDC059743
TGCAGGGGGGACCCTGTGGGAGAGTAGGACGCCGCCGAACAATCTTTGACGGGAATGCCCTGTGCCAGGTATCTGGTACAGGGCATTTCTGCGTTCCGGGACCGTTCATAGCCCATTCAAGTCCTGTTCAAGAGCGAGGTTCTGACCACGGCTCAGCATCAGGTATGCTTTTCCTCGTTGCTGCGCCCCAATAGCTCAGTCGGTAGAGCGTCTCCATGGTAAGGAGAAGGTCTACGGTTCGATTCCGTATTGGGGCTCCGCGTAGAAGCAAGGCCCTCGCCACTCGGCGAGGGCCTTCTTCATGTGCCGGGGAGGTGCTCCGGCACCCGCATCGTGAGGATGGCCATGTCGTCGGAGGCCGGCTCGGCGGCGAAGCGCTCCACCGCGCGCATTACACGGGAGGCGACCGCGCCCGCCGTCAGTCCCGTACAGCTCGTCAGAACATCGGCCAGGCCGTCGTCGCCCAACATGCGTGTGCCTTCGCGGCGTTCGGTGACGCCGTCGGTGACACACAGCAGGACGTCGCCCGGGTCCAGGGTGATCGTCTGCTCGTACAGCTCCAGGTCCTCCATCACACCGAGGAGCGGCTGCGGTTCGGCGGCCGGTTCGACCGTGCCGTCCTGACGCAGGCGCAGCGGGAGCGGATGGCCGGCGCAGACCATCTTGAGGATCGCGCTGCCGTCCTCCTGTGGCCACAACTCGCCGTACAGCAGTGTGAGAAAGCGGCTGCGGGCGCCCTCGTCGAGGATCGCCGCGTTCAGTCGTTCGAGGACCGCGGGCCCGCCGAAGCCCTCGCGGGCCAGCAGCCGGAGCGCGTGCCGGGCCAGGCCGGTGACGGCCGCGGCTTCCGGGCCCGTACCGCAGACATCGCCGATGGCGAAGCCGTAGGCGCCGTCCCGGATGGGGAACAGATCGTAGAAGTCGCCGCCTACTTCATTGCCTTCGCCCGCGGCGCGGTAGATGACATCGACCTCGACGCCCGGCACCTCGGGCAGCCCTGGCGGCAGCAGGCTGCGCTGGAGTGCCTGGCTGATGGCGGTGCGCTCGGAGTAGAGGCGCGCGTTGTCGAGTGCGAGTGCCGCCCGGCGTGAGAGGTCTTCGGCGAGTTCCAGGATCTCCTGGCGGAAGTGGTCGTCCGAGGGCTTGCCGAGAGTCAGCATGCCGATGACGCGGTTGCGGGCCACCAGCGGCAGTACGACGGTCTCGCCGCCGACCGCCGCGGCTGTTGCCAGTGTGGTGCCCACGCCGGAGGAGAGCGGGGAGGAGCTGCCGCCCAGCTCGCGCATGGAGGTGCGCAGTGCCGCCTGGTGGGCGGCTTCCGCGGGAGCGTGCCAGATACGGGCGCCCGGCGTGGGGACCGGGTCCGGTGGGTTGATCTTGGAGAGGAGGGCCTTGAGGCCGTCGATGCGCTCCTCGTCCTCGTGCAGCACATACGAGAGGTACGGGTCGGACGCCTGGTCGGCGATCGTGTAGACGGCGCACCAGGTGGCGAGGGTGGGGACGGTCATCTGGGCCATGAGGGCCAGTGTCTGGTCGCGGTCGAGCGTTCCGGCGAGCAGGTCGGAGGCTTCGACGAGGAAGGAGAGTGAGCCGCGGCGTAGACGTTCGAGTTCACCGAGGCGGGCGGATTCGACGGCCAGGGCGATACGGTCCGCGGCGAACTGGAGGCGCAGGGCCTCCTCGTTGGAGTAGCGGCCGGCGCTTTCTGCGGCGACGCCCAGGGAGCCGGTGAGCCGGCCCTCGACCTTGAGCGGGACGGTCACGACGGAGCGCATCCCGGTGTGGTCGAGCAGGGGGACGGCGCCCGGAACGGCCGTCAGGTCCTCGTGGACGGTGGGCATGCGTGCGGAGCCGTACCGTCCGGTACCGGCCTCCACGGGGACGCGTGCGAAGCGCTGACGGGCGGACGGGAGCCCGGTGGAGGCCCGTACCTCCAGCTCCGTCTCGTCGTCCGTGGCGAGCAGCAGAAAGGCCGAGTCACCGTCGAGCATGTCGCGGGCGCGCTCCACCGTGCGCTGGAGGAGTCCGTCGAGATCGTCGGGGGCCGGGGAGCCGATGAAGACCTCGAAGGGATCCGCGGCGCGGCTCTCGGCACCCGCCTCGCTCGGGCCGCGCAGCGGTGTCTGGATGACGGCGCGCTCGTAGTCGCGTACGAGAAGGCAGACGGTGGACGGCTCGCCGCGCGTGTCGCGCACCCTGAGATGGGAGGCGTAGACGGGGATGACGCGGCCGTCGGAGGCGCGGATTCCGTAACTGCCCTCCCAGCGGGAGAGTTGGAGCGCTTCGACGATGCCGGTGCCGAGACCCGGTGTGTGCGGCCAGGCAGCGATGTCGGGCAGCGGCTTGCCGATGACCTGATCGGCCGCGTATCCGAAGATGTGCTCGGCGTCCTCGTTCCAGTTGACGATGGCGGCGCTTCGGTCGATCTGGATGACGGCGACCCGTACGCGTTCGTCGGCGACGGGAAGCAGACCGGTGGGCAGGACGGGTCCGGCCGAGCGGGTGCCGACAGGACGCTGGGGCAGGTCGAGCTGGAACCAGACCTGCTTGTACGTGGAGGTGTACTCGACGCCCCAGCGTGAGGCCATGGCGGCGCAGAGAAGCAGTCCTCTGCCGTTCTCGCGGTCGGCGTTGGCGAAGGTCCGTCCGGCTCCCTGGATCGGGATCTCGCGCTCCGGGTAGCGGTCGGCGACCTCGACGCGGACGCCGTCCTCGGTACGGAGGCAGAGCACATCGGCGGAGGTGCCGGCGTGGATGACAGCGTTGGTGACGAGTTCGCTGGTGAGGACCACGGCGTCGTCGACGACATCGGCGTAGCCCCATCCCTGGAGCGTGTCGCGGACAAAGGCGCGGGCTGTGGCCACCGACCGTCCGACCGGGTCGAAGGTGGCAGCCGCCCGCGCGGTGACCACAGAACTCCTCGTACGCGTTTCGACGCCCGGCTCCGCCATGATCGGCTCCGCCCCTCCTGGTGCCCGGTGGTAGTACCTTCGCCACACCGCCCCCTGCCGGGCGGACCGGGGTGGTTGGACAGCCGGATGCCAGGTTACTTACCTTCGCTGTCCGGGCGGATGCCGGTCGCCGCTGTTTCCGCCCTCCGGGGGCGGGGACGCTAAGCGAAGCTGCCGAACTGTTATGGCCTGGTTCGGACGTGGTGAAACACTGGGCAGGCTTCCGGAGAAAGCCCGGCGGTACGGTCAACCCCTGCGGGAGGGACACGGTGGAGTCTGGCACGGCGGCGCGTGGCACGAGTACGCGCGCGAAAGGCGGACGGTCCCGGAGCAATGGGACCTCCGAGGTGGACACGGCAGAGTTGCAGAGACTGCTGGCCGCCTTGGTGTCGATGCGGGACGGCAATTTCCGTAAACGGCTGACCGTCGCCGGTGACGACGTGATGGCGGAGATCGCCGCTGTCTTCAACGAGGTCGCCGACCGCAATCTCCATCTCACGGGCGAGCTGGCCCGGGTGCGCCGGATGGTCGGGCGGGAGGGGAAGCTCACGGAGCGGCTGGAGACAGGCGCCTGTGAGGGCTCCTGGGCCGCCGCCATCGACGCGTCGAACGCGCTGGTGGACGATCTGGCGCGGCCCGTGTCCGAGGTCGGGCGGGTGCTCTCCGCGGTCGCCGAGGGCGATCTGGAGCAGCGGATGGAGCTGCGCTCGCAGTCTCCGGACGGTGCGGAGAGGCCGCTGCGGGGCGAGTTCCTGAAGGTGGCCCGTACGGTCAACAACCTGGTCGACCAGCTGTCGGCGTTCACCGACGAGGTGACGCGGGTGGCGCTGGAGGTCGGTACCGAGGGCAAGCTCGGCGGCCAGGCCAAGGTGCGCGGTATGTCCGGATCGTGGAAGGACCTCACGGATTCGGTCAACACGATGGCGTACCGGCTGACCGCTCAGGTACGTGATATTGCTCTCGTTACGACGGCCGTGGCCAAGGGCGATCTGTCGCGCAAGGTCACGGTCCATGTGGCCGGCGAGATGCTCCAGCTCAAGAACACCGTGAACACCATGGTGGACCAGCTCTCGTCGTTCTCCTCCGAGGTCACGCGCGTGGCCCGGGAGGTCGGTACGGAGGGCGAGCTGGGCGGTCAGGCGACCGTGCCGGAGGTGGCCGGGGTCTGGAAGGACCTGACCGACTCGGTGAACACGATGGCCGGGAACCTGACCAGTCAGGTGCGCGGTATCGCGGAGGTCACGACGGCCGTCGCCAACGGTGATCTGTCGCAGAAGGTGACGGTGAGCGCGCGCGGCGAGGTGGCGCAGCTCGCCGAGACGATCAACCAGATGACGGAGACGCTCCGTACCTTCGCGGACGAAGTGACCCGCGTGGCGAGCGAGGTCGGCGCGGAAGGTCTGCTCGGTGGCCAGGCGCAGGTGCCGGGCGCCGCCGGGACGTGGAAGGACCTCACGGACTCGGTCAACACCGTCTTCCGCAATCTGACGACTCAGGTGCGGGACATCGCGCAGGTGACGACGGCGGTCGCGAACGGCGATCTGTCGCAGAAGGTCACTGTCGATGTGGCCGGCGAGATGCTGGAGCTGAAGAACACCGTCAACACGATGGTGGACCAGCTCCAGTCATTCGGATCCGAGGTCACCCGGGTCGCGCGGGAGGTCGGTGTCGAGGGCCGGCTCGGCGGCCAGGCCGAGGTGCCGGGCGCGGCGGGTACGTGGAAGGACCTCACCGATTCGGTGAACACGGCCTTCCGCAACCTCACCGGCCAGGTGCGGGACATCGCGCAGGTGACGACGGCGGTCGCCAACGGTGATCTGACCCAGAAGGTCACCGTGGATGTCGCGGGCGAGATGCTGGAACTGAAGAACACCGTCAACACGATGGTGGCGCAGCTCTCCTCCTTCGCCGACCAGGTCACCGTGATGGCCCGGGACGTGGGCACGGAGGGCCGGCTCGGCGGCCAGGCGCGGGTGGACGGCGTCAGCGGTACATGGAAGGAACTCACCGACTCCGTCAACTTCATGGCGGGAAATCTCACCGATCAGGTGCGTCAGATCGCACAGGTGACCACGGCGGTGGCGCGAGGTGACCTGTCGCAGAAGATCGATGTGGACGCCCGGGGCGAGATCCTGGAGCTCAAGAACACCATCAATACGATGGTCGATCAGCTCTCGGCCTTCGCCGACCAGGTGACCAGGGTCGCGCGTGAGGTGGGTACGGACGGACGGCTCGGCGGTCAGGCGAAGGTGCCGGGCGTGGCCGGTGTCTGGCGGGATCTGACGGATTCCGTCAACGGCATGGCCGGGAACCTCACCGATCAGGTCCGCAATATCGCGGGTGTCGCGACGGCGGTGGCGCGTGGCGACCTCTCGCAGAAGATCGACGTGGACGCGCGCGGCGAGATCCTGGAGCTCAAGAACACCCTCAACACGATGGTGGACCAGCTCTCCAACTTCGCCGAGCAGGTCACCCGGGTGGCGCGCGAGGTGGGCACCGAGGGCATGCTGGGCGGCCAGGCCGAGGTCCAGGGTGTCTCCGGTACCTGGAAGGACCTGACCCAGTCCGTCAACTTCATGGCGAACAACTTGACCTCGCAGGTCCGCAATATCGCCGAGGTCACCACGGCGGTCGCCAAGGGCGATCTGTCGAAGAAGATCACGGTCGACGCCAAGGGCGAGATCCTCGACCTCGTCACGACCGTCAACACGATGGTCGACCAGCTCCTGAACTTCGCGGACGAGGTCACGCGTGTCGCCCGTGAGGTGGGTACGGAGGGCATCCTCGGCGGCCAGGCCAGGGTCCGGGGTGTCACCGGCATCTGGAAGGACCTCAGCGACAACGTCAACACGATGGCCAACAACCTGACCAGTCAGGTGCGGAACATCTCCCGCGTCTCGGCCGCGGTCGCCAACGGCGATCTGACGAAGAAGGTGACGGTGGAGGCGCGCGGCGAGGTCGCGGAGCTCGCCGACACCGTCAACACGATGGTGACGACACTGTCGTCGTTCGCCGACGAGGTGACACGGGTCGCCCGTGAGGTGGGCACCGAGGGCGAACTGGGCGGCCAGGCCAGGGTGCCCGGTGTGTCGGGCACCTGGAAGGACCTCACCGAGTCCGTGAACTCGATGGCGTCCAATCTGACCGGCCAGGTGCGCCAGATCGCCACCGTCACGACGGCCATCGCGAAGGGCGATCTCACCAAGAAGATCGACATCGACGCGCGCGGTGAGATCCAGGAGCTGAAGAACACCATCAACACCATGGTCGACCAGCTCTCCTCCTTCGCCGAGGAGGTGACCCGGGTGGCCCGCGAGGTGGGTACGGACGGCCAGCTCGGCGGCCAGGCGCGGGTGCGGGACGTGGACGGCACCTGGCGCGACCTCACCGAGTCGGTGAACGAGATGGCCGGCAATCTGACGCGTCAGGTGCGCGCGATCGCCGCAGTGGCCACCGCGGTGACACGTGGCGATCTCAATCTGAAGATCGATGTCGACGCGGCGGGCGAGATCCAGGTCCTCCAGGACAACATCAACACGATGATCGCCAATCTGCGGGACACCACCCTCGCCAACGAGGAGCAGGACTGGCTGAAGGGCAACCTCGCCCGTATCTCCGGTCTGATGCAGGGCCGCCGCGATCTCGACGACGTGGCCTCGCTGATCATGAGCGAGCTGACTCCGGTGGTCTCCGCGCAGCACGGCGCGTTCTTCCTGGCGATGCAGACCGGCAATGTGCCCCAGGTCGGTACGGACGGCGGCAGGGACGGCTCGTACGAGCTGTGCATGCGCGGCAGTTACGGCTACTCGGCCGGTTCGATGCCGACGGTCTTCCGGCCCGGTGAGACGCTCATCGGCACGGCCGCCGAGGAGAAGCGCACCATCCAGCTCAATGTGCCGCCGGGCTATCTCAAGATCTCGTCCGGACTCGGAGAGGCGTCGCCGGCGCATGTGATCGTGCTGCCGGTGCTCTTCGAGGGCAAGGTCCTCGGAGTGATCGAGCTGGCGTCGTTCCAGCCGTTCACGCATATCCAGAAGGACTTCCTCAACCAGATCGCCGAGATGATCGCGACGAGCGTCAACACCATCAGCGTCAACTCCAAGACGGAGGTGCTGCTGAAGCAGTCGCAGGAGCTGACCGAGCAGCTCCGTGAGCGTTCGGCCGAGCTGGAGAACCGGCAGAAGGCCCTTCAGGAGTCCAACGCGGAGCTGGAGGAGAAGGCGGAGCTGCTGGCGCAGCAGAACCGTGACATCGAGGTGAAGAACACCGAGATCGAAGAGGCCAGGCAGGTGCTGGAGGAGCGGGCCGAGCAGCTCGCCGTCTCGATGCGCTACAAGTCGGAGTTCCTGGCGAACATGTCGCACGAGCTGCGCACACCGCTCAACTCGCTGCTCATCCTCGCCAAGCTGCTCGCGGACAACGCTGAATCGAATCTCTCGCCTAAGCAGGTGGAGTTCGCGGAGACGATCCACGGCGCGGGCTCCGATCTGCTCCAGCTCATCAACGACATCCTCGATCTGTCGAAGGTCGAGGCGGGCAAGATGGATGTCAGCCCGACCAGGATCGCGCTGGTCCAGCTCGTCGACTATGTGGAGGCGACGTTCCGGCCGCTCACGGCGGAGAAGGGACTCGACTTCTCCGTGCGGGTCTCGCCGGAGCTGCCCGCGACGCTGCACACCGATGAACAGCGTCTGTTGCAGGTGCTGCGGAATCTGCTCTCCAACGCAGTGAAGTTCACCGACTCCGGCGCGGTGGAGCTGGTGATCCGTCCGGCGGGCGCGGATGTGCCGCACGCCATCAGGGAGCAGCTGCTGGAGGCGGGTTCGCTGCGGGACGCCGACGGCGATCTGATCGCCTTCTCGGTCACCGACACCGGGATCGGTATCGCCGCGAGCAAGATGCGGGTGATCTTCGAGGCGTTCAAGCAGGCGGACGGCACGACCAGCCGGAAGTACGGCGGCACGGGTCTGGGCCTGTCCATCAGCCGGGAGATCGCCCGGCTGCTCGGCGGTGAGATCCATGCGGCGAGCGAGCCGGGACGCGGCTCGACCTTCACGCTCTATCTGCCGCTGCATCCCAGCGAGCTGCCGCCACAGGGTTATCCGCAGTTGACGCCCGCTGGTGTGCAGTTGACGCCGGCGGGTGTGCGGCCGGCGGGACGCCCGCTGGAGGACGGTACGGGAGAGACGGTGGGCCAGCAGGCGGAGGCCGCCTCTCTGGAGATCGAGCCCGCGGGTCCCGCCGCGCTCTTCCGGCGCCGTCGCAGGAGCCCGGGCGCCGGGCAGGGCTCCGGGCCGTCGGGACAGGGCGCACAGGCCTCGCGGTCAGGAGGCGCGGGCTCCTCGGGCCGCCAGGAGTCCTGGAGCTCCCGCACGGGCGGTACGGGCCGTCAGGACGCGCCGCGCGAGAGCCGTACGTTCAGCTTCGCCGGCGAGAAGGTGCTGATCGTGGACGACGACATCCGCAATGTTTTCGCGCTCACCAGCGTGCTGGAGCAGCACGGACTGTCCGTGCTGTACGCGGAGAACGGCCGTGAGGGCATCGAAGTCCTGGAGCAGCACGACGATGTGACGGTCGTTCTGATGGACATCATGATGCCCGAGATGGACGGATACGCCACGACGACGGCGATCCGGAGGATGCCGCAGTTCGCCGGGCTGCCGATCATCGCGCTCACCGCGAAGGCGATGAAGGGCGACCGGGAGAAGGCTCTCGAATCGGGCGCATCCGACTATGTGACAAAGCCGGTTGACCCCGACCATCTGCTGACGGTGATGGAAGACTGGATGCGCCACAGGTGACCGGCCGCCGCCGGGCAGGGCCCAATTATCGGAATGTACCGACGGACTGTGCCGGACGGCGTGTGAGGCGGGGATATTCGGGGAACCTTCTGGTCTCGCGCTACGTTTCTGCTTTGTGCACAGTGACATCACGGTGACAGGGTGTGGCGACAGGCGGGGTGCGGCTACCATGACCGGCACAAGGACGGACGGCGTAAGGGAGTCGTCCCCTGGGGCGGCGCCCGGCATCACGCGGGGCACCGTGAGCGGGGGACGTCCCATGCCGGGGCGAGGAGGGCGGGCGGCCATGGTGCAGAAGGCCAAGATCCTCCTGGTCGATGACAGGCCGGAGAATCTGCTGGCGCTGGAGGCGATCCTCTCCGCGCTCGATCAGACGCTGGTGCGGGCATCGTCCGGGGAGGAAGCGCTCAAAGCGCTGCTGACGGACGACTTCGCGGTCATTCTGCTGGATGTCCAGATGCCCGGCATGGACGGGTTCGAGACGGCCGCGCACATCAAGCGGCGTGAGCGGACGCGCGACATCCCGATCATCTTTCTCACAGCCATCAACCACGGCCCGCACCACACCTTCCGGGGTTACGCGGCGGGTGCGGTCGACTACATCTCGAAGCCGTTCGATCCCTGGGTGCTGCGCGCCAAGGTCTCGGTCTTCGTCGACCTCTACATGAAGAACTGCCAGCTCAAGGAACAGGCCGAGCTGCTCAGACTCCAGCTGGCGGGTGCGGGCGACAGCAGGGAGCCGGCCGGTCTGCTCGCCGAACTCTCGGGCCGGCTCGCGGCAGTTGAGGAGCAGGCCGAAGCGCTCTCCAAGCAGCTGGACGACGATTCGGCGGATGCCTCCGCCGTGGCCACCGCCGCCCATCTGGAGCGCAAACTCACCGGTCTGCGGCGGGCGCTGGACGCGCTGGGGCCGGGCACGGGAAGCGGTACGCCCACACTGCCCTCACAGAGCTGAGAGTCGGCCTTCACGGAACTGAGAGCGGTAGAGGCCGTGCCTGGGCGTGATCCGGTGAACGGCGTCAGTTTTCCACGGACTTGTGGCGACACGTACGGGTGAAGCGGTAGGCACACGTGTCGACGGCCGTGCACACCGGTAACCTCACCACCATGGCCTCACGTACGTCCGGCAAGGGTTCCCAGGGCACGGCGGGCACCGCAAAGCCGCGGGCCGGCCGTACGACCGGCGCCGCGAAGGCGGCTCCCGCCAAGAAGGCGGCGGCGAAGAAGGCGGCATCGCCCGCGAAAAGACCACCGGCCAAGAAGGCGCCCGCCAAGAAGGCCGCCGCGGCGCCCAAAGCCGCGCCGTCCCCCACCGGAGGCGTGTACCGGCTCGTACGCGCGCTGTGGCTCGGTATGGCCCATGGCGTCGGCGCGATGTTCCGTGGCATAGGGCGTGGTGCCAAGGGACTCGATCCGGCCCATCGCAAGGACGGTCTGGCCCTGCTGCTGCTCGGCCTCGCCCTGGTCGTCGCGGCCGGCACCTGGTCGAATCTGCGCGGTCCGGTGGGCGATCTGATCGAGATGCTCATCACTGGCACCTTCGGCCGGCTCGATCTGCTGGTGCCGGTGCTGCTGGGCGCCATCGCCGTACGGCTGATCCTCTATCCCGAGCGGCCCGAGGCAAACGGACGGATCGTCATCGGGCTCTCCGCGCTGGTCGTCGGAGTGCTCGGACTGGTCCATATCGCCTGTGGTGCTCCCGGGCGCGGTGAGGGCACCGAGGCGATCCAGGACGCGGGCGGGCTGATCGGCTGGGCCGCCTCCAGGCCGCTGATCTTCACCATGAGCGAGGTTCTCGCCGTACCGCTGCTCCTGCTGCTCACCCTGTTCGGTCTGCTGGTCGTCACCGCCACTCCCGTCAACGCCATTCCGCAGCGGCTGCGGCTGCTGGGCACCCGTTTGGGCATCCTCTCCTCGGCCGAGGCGCCGGAGCGTACGGACGACGACGATCGGTACGAGCGGTACGGGGACGACGATCGCTATGACGACCAGTGGCGCGAAGGACTGCCCGCCGGCGCGCGCCGTACCTCCGGGCGCCGGAGCGGACCGTCCGGTGAGTACGACCCGGACCAGGCGGAGGCGGAGGCGCTCTCCAGACGGCGCAGGCCGCGCCGGTCCTCCGTACAGCCGGCCGTCGAACGTCCGCTGGACGCGGTGGATGTGGCCGCGGCGGCTGCGGCGGCGCTGGACGGCGCGGTGCTCAACGGGATGCCGCCCTCGCCGGTCGTCGCGGACCTCACCCAGGGCGTCTCCGTGGACCGTATGCGCAAGGGCCTCGACGGGCCCGAGGAGCGCCAGGAACGGCCGGAGCGCCCTGCGCCCGTACCGACGTCCGTACCGACCGCCCGGGAGCCCGAG
The DNA here is from genome assembly GCF_042732975.1 of Streptomyces sp. NPDC059743. Taxonomy (NCBI): domain Bacteria; kingdom Bacillati; phylum Actinomycetota; class Actinomycetes; order Kitasatosporales; family Streptomycetaceae; genus Streptomyces; species Streptomyces sp. NPDC059743. The sequence continues at coordinate 11,111 of NZ_JBHWGS010000007.1, forward strand.
AAGCGGCCCGCGGGCGCCGCCGTCGCGGATCTCACCAAGCCCGCGCCTCCGATCGACAAACCGCTGCCTCCGCGCGCCGAACAGCTCCAGCTCCGCGGTGACATCACCTACGCGCTGCCCTCGCTGGACCTGCTGGAGCGCGGCGGTCCCGGCAAGACGCGCAGCGCCGCCAATGACGCCGTCGTCGCCTCGCTCACCAATGTGTTCATGGAGTTCAAGGTCGACGCGGCCGTCACCGGCTTCACCCGGGGCCCGACCGTCACCCGGTACGAGGTCGAGCTGGGCCCGGCGGTGAAGGTCGAGCGGATCATCGCGCTCACCAAGAACATCGCGTACGCCGTGGCCAGCCCCGACGTCCGGATCATCTCCCCGATCCCCGGCAAGTCCGCGGTCGGTATCGAGATCCCCAACACCGACCGAGAGATGGTCAATCTCGGCGATGTGCTGCGTCTCGCGGACGCCGCCGAGGACGACCATCCGATGCTGGTCGCGCTCGGCAAGGACGTCGAGGGCGGCTATGTGATGGCCAATCTGGCGAAGATGCCGCACATGCTGGTCGCGGGCGCGACCGGCTCCGGCAAGTCGTCCTGCATCAACTGTCTGATCACCTCGGTGATGGTCCGGGCGACGCCGGAGGACGTCCGGATGGTCCTGGTCGATCCCAAGCGCGTCGAGCTGACCGCGTACGAGGGCATCCCGCATCTGATCACACCGATCATCACCAATCCCAAGCGCGCCGCCGAGGCGCTCCAGTGGGTCGTACGCGAGATGGATCTGCGCTACGACGACCTCGCCGCCTACGGCTACCGGCACATCGACGACTTCAACCAGGCCGTGCGCGACGGGAAGGCCAAGACGCCGGAAGGCAGCGAGCGCGAGCTGTCGCCCTATCCGTATCTGCTGGTCGTCGTGGACGAGCTGGCCGATCTGATGATGGTCGCGCCGCGTGATGTCGAGGACGCCATCGTCCGTATCACCCAGTTGGCCCGTGCCGCCGGAATCCATCTCGTGCTCGCCACCCAGCGGCCTTCGGTCGATGTCGTCACCGGCCTGATCAAGGCGAATGTGCCCTCGCGGCTCGCCTTCGCCACCTCCTCGCTGGCCGACAGCCGGGTCATCCTCGACCAGCCGGGCGCGGAGAAGCTGATCGGCAAGGGCGACGGGCTGTTCCTGCCGATGGGCGCGAACAAACCGGTCCGTATGCAGGGCGCCTTTGTGACCGAGGACGAAGTCGCGGCGGTCGTCCAGCACTGCAAGGATCAGATGGCGCCGGTCTTCCGCGACGATGTCGTGGTCGGGACGGCGAAGAAGAAGGACATCGACGAGGACATCGGCGACGATCTGGATCTGCTCTGCCAGGCCGTCGAGCTGGTGGTCACCACTCAGTTCGGCTCGACCTCGATGCTCCAGCGGAAGCTGCGCGTCGGTTTCGCCAAGGCGGGCCGGCTGATGGATCTGATGGAGTCGAGGAACATCGTCGGGCCGAGCGAGGGCTCCAAGGCGCGCGACGTTCTGGTGAAGGCGGACGAAGTGGATGGAGTGCTCTCCGTGATTCGCGGGGAGCCTCAACCGTAGGAAAACGGAATCCCGAGCGAGCCCGAGCGAAGCGGCGCGAGTCCGACCGAGCTTGACCGACTTCTGTCGAGTCCGCCCGGCTTCCGTAGACCCTGACAGAACCCGGGCGAATCCGAAGGCAACCGTTTCCCTTGGGTAAACGTCAAGTTGGGGAGGGAGAGCATCATGTCCCTCTGCCACGCCGTCCGGTCATTCCGATGGCGTACAAAGTGCATCCGCCCGGTTGCCCCACCCTTTCGTACCACCCATAGACTGAACGTCCAGCAGGTGGCTACACGCTCGAAAGGCGCCCCCGTGTCCATCGGCAAATCCCCCGACGGCAGTGCCCCCGACGGCAACTCCCCGGAAGACGACCGGAATCCTCCCGAAGACGACCGGAACTCCCTGGAAGAAGAAGAGAACTTCCTTGAGGACGACCGGAACTCATCTCTATACGATCAGCCGTTGATCGAAGATGATCGGCCCTCGATCGGCCAGACCCTTCAGCAGGCGCGTATCGCCGCCGGGCTGAGCGTCGACGATGTCAGCGGCTCCACCCGCGTGCGCGTCCCCATCGTGCAGGCGATCGAGCAGGACGACTTCTCCCGCTGCGGCGGCGATGTCTATGCCCGTGGCCATATCCGTATGCTCGCCCGCGCGGTGGGGATCGATCCCGAAGCCCTGGTCGAGCAGTTCGACGCCGAGCACGGCGGCCGTCCCGTACCCACGCCCGCGGCGCCGATGTTCGAGGCGGAGCGGATCCGGCCCGAGCGGCCCCGTCCCAACTGGACCGCCGCCATGGTCGCGGCGATCGTCGCCGTGGTGGGCTTTGTCGGCTTCACGGCGTTCGGCGGGGAGGAGGACGCCGGCAAGGCCAAGCAGGCCGCCGAAGGTCCCAAGCCTCAGAAGAGCAACGTCAAACCCACGCCCAGCAAGCCGGCTCCCAAGCCCGAGCCGTCGGACAGCGCCATCGCGGCGGCGCCGCTCGACAAGGTCACGGTGCGGCTGTCGGCCATAGAGGACAAGAGCTGGATCTCGGCCAAGGCGCACGACGGCAAGCTGCTCTTCGACGGACTCCTCAACAAGGGCGACTCCAAGACCTTCCAGGACGACGAGCAGATCGATCTCATTCTCGGGAACGCCGGAGCGATCGAGCTGTTCGTGAACGGCAAGAAGGTCGAGGACGAGTTCGAGCCGGGACAGGTCGAGCGACTCACATACACGCAGGGCGACCCCGAGGCCGGCTGAGCAACCCTGCACGCCAGGGGCAGGGCCAGGACAAAGTAGTCTTGAGCCCATGCCCGAACGCCGTACCGTCGCCCTTGTCACACTCGGCTGCGCCCGTAACGAGGTGGACTCGGAGGAGCTTGCAGGCCGCTTGGCAGCGGACGGCTGGGAGCTCGTCCAGGACGCCTCGGACGCGGATGTCGCCGTCGTCAACACCTGCGGATTCGTCGAGGCCGCCAAGAAGGACTCCGTTGACGCCCTGCTGGAAGCCAACGATCTCAAGGAGCACGGCAGGACCCAGGCCGTCGTCGCCGTCGGCTGCATGGCCGAGCGGTACGGCAAGGAGCTCGCCGAGGCCCTGCCGGAGGCGGACGGTGTCCTCGGTTTTGACGACTACGCCGATATCTCCGACCGGCTTCAGACCATCCTGAGCGGCGGTGTGCACGCCTCGCACACGCCTCGTGACCGGCGCAAGCTGCTGCCGCTCAGCCCGGTCGAGCGGCAGGGCGCCGAGGTCGCGCTGCCCGGTCACGGGCAGACGGCGGCCGAGGTGGTTCCGGCGCCCGAGGATCTACCCGAAGGGCTCGCTCCGGCCTCCGGGCCGCGTGCGCCCTTGCGGCGGCGCCTGGACCGCAGCCCGGTCGCCTCCGTCAAGCTCGCCTCCGGCTGTGACCGGCGCTGCTCCTTCTGCGCCATCCCGTCGTTCCGCGGATCCTTCATCTCCCGGCGGCCCTCCGATGTGCTGGGCGAGACGCGCTGGCTCGCCGAGCAGGGCGTCAAGGAGGTCATGCTCGTCTCCGAGAACAACACCTCGTACGGCAAGGACCTCGGCGACATCCGGCTGCTGGAGACCCTGCTGCCGGAGCTGGCGGCGGTCGACGGGATCGAGCGGGTACGGGTCAGCTATCTCCAGCCCGCCGAGATGCGGCCGGGGCTGATCGATGTTCTGACGTCGACGCCCAAGGTCGCGCCGTACTTCGATCTCTCCTTCCAGCACTCGGCGCCCGATGTGCTGCGTGCGATGCGGCGCTTCGGGGACACCGACCGCTTCCTGGAGCTTCTGGAGACCATCCGGGGCAAGGCGCCGCAGGCCGGAGTGCGCTCCAACTTCATCGTCGGCTTCCCGGGCGAGAGCGAGGCGGACTTCGCGGAGCTGGAGCGTTTCCTCACGGGCGCGCGGCTCGACGCCATCGGTGTCTTCGGCTACTCGGACGAGGACGGCACCGAGGCGGCGACGTACGAGAACAAGCTGGACCCGGACGTCGTCGCCGAGCGGCTGGCCCATCTGTCGCGGCTGGCCGAGGAACTGACCGCGCAGCGGGCCGAGGAGCGGCTCGGCGAGAGCCTTGAGGTGCTTGTCGAATCGGTCGGCGGAGAGACCGACGGCGAAGAGGGCGGTTACGGGGAGGCGGCGGTCGGCCGGGCGGCGCACCAGGCGCCCGAGACCGACGGCCAGGTGATCTTCACTTCGGGCGAGGGACTGCGGCTCGGCCTCATGGTCGAGGCGAAGGTGATCGGTACCCAGGGCGTGGATCTGGTGGCCGAGTGCTACGAGCTTCAGGGGCTTTCGGGGCGTCCCGGGGACGATGCGAGGACACCGGGCGAGGAGGCGGCCAGATGACCGGAGTCCCGGCGTCCGCGGCCGGGGGTACCGGCGCGAAGCGGGTGGCGGTGGTGGTCGATCAGGCAAGTCTGTGGAACATCGCCAATATCCTCACCATGGTGCGACTGGTGCTGGTGCCGGCCTTTGTGGTGCTGCTGCTCCAGGAGGGCGGATACGACCCGGTCTGGCGCGCCTGGGCATGGGCCGCCTTCGCCGTCGCCATGATCACGGACATCTTCGACGGCCATCTCGCCCGTACGTACAACCTGGTCACCGACTTCGGGAAGATCGCCGACCCGATCGCGGACAAGGCGATCATGGGAGCGGCGCTGGTCTGTCTCTCCGCGCTGGGCGATCTGCCGTGGTGGGTCACCGGAGTCATTCTCTTCCGTGAGCTCGGGATCACGCTGATGCGGTTCTGGGTGATCAGACACGGAGTTATTCCGGCCAGCCGTGGCGGCAAGATGAAGACTCTGGCGCAGGGCACGGCGGCGGGGATGTATGTGCTGGCGCTGACCGGCCCGCTGGCCACGCTCCGCTTCTGGGTGATGATGGTGGCCGTCGTGCTGACGGTGGTCACCGGGCTGGACTATGTGCGGCAGGCGGTCGTGCTGCGGCGGCAGGGACTCGCGGCGGAGCGCGCGGCGGCCCGGTCCGCGGAGCCCGGTGCCTCCGGTGCTTCCGGCGAGGGCGAGTCCGCGCGGTGACCGCGGGAGCGCCCGGGGCCGGGACCGAGGCGGCCGGGACCGGGGCCGAGGCGGCCGGGACCGGGGCCGAGGCCGGTATCGCGCCGGTGCGGGAGTGCGCCGCGCGGGTGCTGGAGGCCCTGGAGAGGCTCGGCGGGACGCTGGCGGTCGCGGAGTCCCTCACCGGCGGTCTGGTGGCCGCGGAGCTCACATCGGTCCCCGGCGCCTCCCGGACCTTCCGCGGGTCCGTCACGGCCTATGCGACGGCCCTCAAGCGGGACGTACTGGGTGTCGACGGAGTCCTGCTGGCGGAGCGCGGTGCGGTCGATCCCGAGGTCGCGCGGCAGATGGCGGCCGGAGTACGGCGTGTGCTGGGCGCCGACTGGGGCGCGGCGACCACCGGTGTCGCGGGCCCCGATCCACAGGACGGACAGCCCGTGGGAACGGTCTATGTGGCCGTCGTGGGACCGGAAGGCGTGGGGAAAGTGACCGCTTTGCGGTTGAACGGCGACCGTGCGGACATCCGTAAAGAGAGTGTACGCAGCGTGCTCGCGCTGCTCCTCAGCGAACTCTCATGGAACGGGCGGGCACAGGATACGGAACAGAACGGGGGGAATTGATGTTTGCAGCCCTGAGTGAACACGACATCGCTCCCCGCACGGCCGCGGCGCGAGGCGGTACGGTGGGGCGTGAAGGATGCGGCTACGCGGTCCGAGGAGGGAGCCACCGATGATTCTGCTCCGTCGCCTGCTTGGTGACGTGCTGCGTCGGCAGCGCCAACGCCAGGGCCGTACTCTGCGCGAAGTCTCCTCGTCCGCCCGAGTCTCGCTCGGCTATCTCTCCGAGGTGGAGCGGGGGCAGAAGGAGGCATCCTCCGAGCTGCTCTCCGCGATCTGCGACGCGCTTGACGTACGGATGTCAGAGCTCATGCGGGAAGTGAGCGACGAACTGTCGCTGGCAGAGCTGGCGGCGTCGGCGGCGGCCAGTGAGCCGGTGCCCGCGCCAGTACGCCCAATGCTCAATTCCGTCTCTGTGACGTCGGTGGCGGGAGTACCGACGGAGCGGGTGACGATCAAGGCGCCTACGGAGGCGGTGGACGTCGTCGCCGCCTGACGGTGAGTGTTCCGTAGCGTTGCACAGAGCTCGTTACCCAGAGTTGGTCATTTGATGTCGTTCACATGACGTCGGCTGCACAGTGCTTGACGGAAGCCCCGATCGGTCCTGAGGACTGGTCGGGGCTTCTGTCGTGTGCAGAGCCTCTTGCGGAGTTCATTGAAATGACCGTTTTGTGTCATATGTGCCATGGTGGAAAGTGCCTTTGCGATGGAGACAAGGGCGAAGGAACCATGAACGGAACTGGAGGCCACGCATGGCTATCGTGAAGAGCCCCTTGCCCGAGGAGGATCTGAAGCTCGTCGCCGAGACGCTTCAGGGCGCGCTTGTGGACCTGGTGGATATCGCGCTGGTCGCGAAACAGATCCACTGGAATATCGTCGGGCCGCGCTTCCGCTCCATACATCTCCAGCTCGACAAGGTCGTATCCATGGCCCGGAAGCATTCGGACACGGTCGCCGAGAGGGCCGCCGCGATCGGGGTGACACCGGACGGGCGGGCCGCGACGGTCGCGGCGACGAGCGCGTTCGGCGCGGTTCCCAATGGGTGGATCAAGGACACGGACGCCGTACGGATCATGGTCGACGGGCTTGCTTCGGTGATCAGGCAGATGCGGGAGCGCGTCGAGGTGACGGCCGTGCCGGACCCGGTCACCCAGGACGTACTGATCAAGGTGACGGCGGGTCTTGAGAAGCATTCCTGGATGTTCCAGGCGGAGAACATGTAACGGAGATTCCATGTGAAGTCTTCGCGCGCCGGGGAGTGCACCGATGCGCCCTCCCGGCGGTTGATCGTTCGCGTCTAGCCTCGGCCGGAGGAGGCAGCCATGGCAAGGCGATGGATCCTTCTGCCGGCGCTCGCCCTCGGCGGGCTGTGGTGGTGGGCCGTACTGCGGCTCGCGCTGGCGCCCGAGCACAGTGGTCTGGTGGAGGGAGCGGTGGCGGCGGGCAGTTGGGGGCTGAGCCTGTTGCCCGTTCATGTCACGACCGCGCGGCGGCGCCGGCCGGGCAGCCGTCGGCAGGGCAAGGCATCCGGCCGGAGTGATGTCATCACGGCCGACGGTCAGGGCAGTTGACGCGGCTGCGGCAATGCGGCTGCGGCAACTGTGCGTGAGGGGCGGTCTCGTGAGGGGCGGCCTCTTGACGCCGGTGTGTTGACGCTCCGTCAACTTGTGGGCCCGGGCTGACACAGAGGGCACCAGTAGGCGGGACGGTCGTCCTGGTCGGCCTTACGGATGGGAGTGCCGCAGCGAGGGCAGGGCCGGCCCGCGCGGCCGTACACGGAGAGCCGCCGACTGCCGCCCGGACGGTTCCGGTTGGCTTCAAGCAGCTTCTTCGCCGCTGTCACCAGGCGCTCAGGGGACGGGACTTGTCCGATGGGCAGCCAGGGAGTCGCGCGGACCAGAAAACAAGTCTCGGACTTGAAGATGTTGCCGACTCCGGCGAGATTGCGCTGATCGAGCAGTGCCTCTCCGACTGGACGGGTCGGATCGGCGAGGAGATTGCGCAGCGCCGTGGCGGGATCCCAGTCGGGCCCGAGCAGATCGGGCCCGAGATGGCCGACCACCCGTTCCTCCTCACGGGTGCGCAGCAGCTCCAGGACCGGGAGCCGGTAGCCGACCGCGGTCCGTTCCTCGGTGCCGAGGATCGCCCGGATCTGGTGTGTGGGACCGCCGCGCCAGCGCTCACCTTGGGCGTACACCTTCCAGGCGCCTTCCATGCCGAGATGTGAGTGGAGGGTGAGCCCGCCTTCGATACGGGTGAGGAGATGCTTTCCGCGCGGTGTGACGTTCAGGACGGTCCGCCCGGTGAGATCGGCGGTCGCGAATCTGGGCACCCGGAGATCGGACCGGACGAGCGGCCGGCCGACGAGCGCGGTGTGCAGATGTCGGGCGGTCTGCCAGACGGTGTCTCCTTCGGGCATGTCTTCCATGATGCGCGACGCGGTGGAGCCAAAGCGTGGTGTGTACGGGGGCCTGGCCCCGCGTACGGGCCCGGGCCGGCGCGCGCGACTCAGGCGCGCAGACGCAGGCCTCTGGGAGTGGCGTGGAAGCCCGCCACCTCCAGGGCGCGGCCCAAGGGCGAGGTCAGCGCGGAGACGCCATTGGTCCGCTCCACCGTGACCGTACCGAGGGCGCCCGCGCGGGCCGCGCCCGCCAGGGCCTCGGCGGCGGCCCGGAGCGCGGGATCCTCCGGATCCATGGGCCAGGCCAGCAGCGTCTTTCCGCCGCGCTCCATGTACAGCGTCAGCTCGCCGTCCACGAGGACGACCAGCGAGCCGGCCTTCCTGCCCGGTTTATGACCGGCGCCGTCCGGAGGCTCGGGCCAAGGGAGCGCGGCTCCATAGGCGTTGGCGGGATCGGCGGCGGCCAGGACCACGGCACGGGGCGAGGGATGCGCCTCGGCGCGATCACGGGCCGTCGCCGCCGCGCGCAGCCGGTCGACCGCGCCGTCCATCGCGAACTGGGCCGCGCCCAGGCCCTCGACCACATAGCCACGGCGGGCCTGTCCGCTGTCCTCGAAGGCGGACAGCACCCGATAGACGGCGGAGAAGCCGCCCTCCACTCCCTCGGCCGCGACGGCGCCTCTGGTGACGACGCCATGGCGGTCGAGCAGCGTACGGGCCAGGGCATGGGCGCGATGCGTGGGATCCGGCTCGTGTGCGGGCAGCAGCGACCAGCGTCCGCTCACCGTCGGCGGGCCCGTACGGGACGCGGGTCTGGCCGCGGCCGTGAGTGTGCCGTACCGCCCGCGTGGTACCGGGCGCCGCGCGCGGTGGGCCGTGGAGCCCGCGGTCCGTCCCGAGCCGAGCAGGGAGCGCAGCGGCGCCAGGGTGTCATTGGTGAGCCGGCCCGACCAGGCCAGATCCCAGAGGGCGTCGGCGAGTTGGGGATCGGTCGCGTCCGGGTGGGTGGTGGCACGGATCTGGTCGGCGATCTGCCGGAAGAACAGGCCGTACCCGCCCGACAGCGCGGTCAGGACCGATTCATGGAGGGCGGTCAGCTCCAGCGGATGCGGAGGAGGCAGCAGCAGCGGCGCGGCATCGGCGGGATAGAGCGAGATCCAGCCGTCCTTGCCCGGCAGGGCGCCCGCACCGGCCCACAGAACCTCGCCGGTGGTGGTCAGTTCGTCCAGCAGTCCCGGCGTGTAGCCGGAGATCCTGGAGGGCAGGACGAGCTTTTCCAGCGCCGACGCCGGGACGGGCGCTCCCTGCAACTGCTCGACGGCGCGGGCGAGTCCGTCGATACCGCGCAGACTGTTGGCGTGCAGATGCTGCCACTGCGGCAGGAACGTGGCGAGCGCGGCGGGCGCCACCGGCTCCAGCTCCTGGCGCAGCGCGGCCAGGGAGCGGCGGCGCAGCCTGCGCAGCACCGTGGCGTCGCACCACTCCTGGCCGATGCCGGAGGGATGGAACTCGCCCTGGACGACCCGGGAATCCGCGGCCAGCCGCTGGAGTGCGCCATCGGTGACCGCCGGGCCGAGACCGAAGCGCTCGGCTGCCGTGTTCGAGGTGAACGGGCCGTGCGTACGCGCATAGCGGGCGAGGAGATCACCCAGCGGATCCTTGACCGGCTCGGTGAACGCCTCGGGGACACCGACCGGCAGGGCCGTGCCCAGGGCGTCGCGCAGCCGTCCCGCGTCCTCGACGGCCGCCCAGTGGTCGGCTCCGCCGATCCTGGCCTTGATGGCGCGGCGCGTCCTGGCCAGCTCTCCGGCCCACGCGGGCTCCGCCCCGCGCGCGGCCAACTCCGCGTCGGTGAGCGGTCCGAGGACCCGCAGCGCGTCGGCGACGCCCTCGATGTCCTTGATACGGCGGTCCTCCGTGAGCCACTGGAGCTCCCGCTCCAGCTCCGTGAGCACATCCGGGTCGAGCAGCTCGCGCAGCTCGGCCTGGCCCAGCAGCTCGGCGAGGAGCCGGGAGTCCAGGGACAGCGCGGCGGCCCGCCGCTCCGCGAGAGGCGAGTCTCCTTCGTAGAGGAACTGGGCGACATAGCCGAAGAGCAGGGAGCGGGCGAAGGGCGAGGGCTCGGGCGTGGTGACCTCGATCAGCCGGACCCGTCGGGACTCGATGTCGCCCATCAGCTCCGTGAGACCAGGGACGTCGAAGACATCCTGGAGGCACTCGCGCACCGCCTCCAGCACGATCGGGAACGAGCCGAACTCGCTCGCCACCTGGAGGAGTTGCGCGGCGCGCTGACGCTGCTGCCACAGCGGGGTCCGCTTGCCGGGGCTGCGGCGCGGAAGCAGCAGCGCCCGTGCCGCGCACTCCCGGAACCGGGAGGCGAAGAGCGCGGAACCGCCCACCTGATCGGTGACGATCCCTCGGATGTCGCCCGCCTCGAAGGCGACGTCCGAGGCTCCGACCGGCGCCTGCTCGCTGTCGAAGGCCGTGCCGAGGGAGTCCGGCTCGCCGTCCAGCAGGTCCATGCCCAGCAGATCGGCGTCGGGGAGGCGCAGCACGATGCCGTCGTCGGCGTGCATGACCTGCGCGTCCATTCCGTACCGCTCGGAGAGCCGGGCGCCCAGCGCCAGCGCCCATGGAGCGTGCACCTGGGCGCCGAACGGCGAGTGGATCACCACGCGCCAGTCGCCCAGCTCGTCGCGGAACCGCTCGACCAGGATCGTCCGGTCGTCGGGGACATGGCCGCAGGCCCGGCGCTGCTCGTCCAGATACGACAGCACATTGCCGGCCGCCCAGGCGTCCAGCCCCGCCGCCAGCAGCCGCAGCCGGGCATCCTCCTCGGAGAGTGAACCGACCTCGCGCAGAAACGCGCCCACCGCACGGCCCAGCTCCAGCGGGCGCCCGAGCTGGTCGCCCTTCCAGAAGGGCAGCCGGCCCGGGGCGCCGGGAGCGGGAGTGACCAGGACCTGGTCACGGGTGATGTCCTCGATCCGCCAGGAGGTCGTACCGAGAGTGAAGACATCGCCCACCCGGGACTCGTACACCATCTCCTCGTCCAGCTCACCGACCCGCCCGCCGCCCTTCTTGGGATCAGCTCCGGCGAGGAAGACACCGAACAGCCCGCGGTCCGGGATGGTGCCGCCCGAGGTGACGGCGAGGCGCTGGGCGCCCGGGCGGCCCGTGACCGTACCGGCGACGCGGTCCCACACCACGCGCGGACGCAGCTCCGCGAAGGCGTCGGAGGGATAGCGCCCGGCGAGCATGTCCAGGACGGCGGTGAAGGCCGACTCGGGCAGTGAGGCGAACGGCGCGGCACGGCGGGCGAGGGCCAGCAGATCGTCGGCCTGTCTGACATCCAGCGCGACCATGGCGACCAGCTGCTGGGCCAGCACATCCAGCGGATTGGCCGGGATGCGCAGCGCCTCGATGGCCCCGCCGCGCATCCGCTCCGTCACCACGGCCGCCTGCACCAGATCACCGCGGTACTTGGGGAAGACGACACCTGTGGAGACCGCGCCGACCTGATGGCCCGCGCGGCCGACCCGCTGGAGCCCCGAGGCGACCGAGGGTGGTGACTCGACCTGGACGACCAGATCCACCGCTCCCATGTCGATGCCCAGCTCCAGACTGGACGTGGCGACCACGGCGGGCAGCCGGCCCGCCTTCAGATCCTCCTCGACCTGGGCACGCTGCTCCTTGGAGACCGAGCCGTGGTGGGCACGGGCGAGCAGCGCCGGCGCACCTCTGGCCGCGCCCGACTGGGCCATGACCTGGGCCGGGGAGTGCGCCTCGGGCAGCGGCGCGGCGGCCTCGCCGCCATCGAGCACGGTCCCTGTGGCCCGTTCGTACGCGATCTCGTTGAGCCGGTTGCACAGACGCTCGGCCAGCCGACGGGAGTTGGCGAAGACGATCGTGGAGCGGTGCGCCTGGATGAGATCGGCGATCCGCTCCTCCACATGCGGCCAGATCGACGGTCTGTCCGCGCCGTCCGTCTCCGAGGCGGGCGAGCCGCCCAGCTCGCCGAGATCCTCGACCGGGACGACGACGGAGAGGTCGAACTCCTTGGCGGAGGGCGGCTGGACGATCTCCACCCTCCGCTGCGGCGACAGATAGCGGGCGACCTCCTCCACCGGACGCACCGTCGCCGACAGGCCGATCCTGCGCGCGGGGCGCGGCAGCAGCTCGTCGAGCCGCTCCAGGGACAGAGCGAGATGCGCGCCGCGCTTCGTCCCGGCGACGGCATGCACCTCGTCCACGATCACCGTCTCGATCCCGGCGAGCGCGTCCCGCGCCGAGGACGTGAGCATCAGGAACAGCGACTCGGGTGTGGTGATCAGGATGTCCGGCGGTTTCGTGGCCATCGAGCGGCGCTCGCCGGCCGGCGTGTCACCCGAACGGATACCGACCCGCACCTCCGGCTCCGGCAGCCCGCGCCGTACGGACTCCTGCCGGATTCCCGTGAGCGGGCTGCGCAGATTGCGCTCCACATCGACGGCGAGCGCCTTCAGCGGTGATACGTACAGCACCCGGCAGCGCTTCCGGGCCTCGGCGGGCGGCGGGACGGAAGCCAGCCGGTCCAGGGCGGCGAGAAAGGCGGCCAGCGTCTTGCCGGAGCCGGTCGGGGCCACGACCAGCACGTCCGAGCCCTGCTCGATGGCGCGCCAGGCTCCCTCCTGCGCCGCGGTGGGCGCGGAGAAGGCCCCCGTGAACCAGCCGCGGGTCGCGGGGGAGAAGGAGTCGAGCGCGGTCCTTGCCATGTCCCCCATCGTGCACCCACCCACTGACAATCGCCCGGACCTGGGGAAACCGCCCGTGGACGGGCGGCAGAATGGGTGCATGGCGATACGGGAGCAGGCACGGCACTGGCACTATCCCGATCTGCCCGGTGTCGATCTCCTGCGGGCCAGCTACATCGACAAGACCTTCGCCCGGCACACCCACGAGACCTTTGTCATCGCCGCGATCACGGACGGTGTCGAGGTCTTCCACCACGGTGGTGCCAACCGGTACGCGGGCCCCGGCGCGCTCGCGCTGGTCAACCCGGAGACGCCGCACACCGGCCGCGCCCAGGGCCCGGAGGGCTGGCGGTACGGAGCCGTCTATCCGGCGGTCGACGTCGTCGCCTCGATCGCCGCGGAGACCACCGAGATCCGCGGCACTCCCGGATTCATGGCCCCCGTGGTGGACGACCCGTACGCCGTGCGCCTCGTTCACCAGGTGCTGCGCGCGGCCGACGAAGGGAACGCACTGGCCGCCGACACTCTGCTGAGGATCGCGGTGACCAGGCTGCTGCGGCTGAACGGCGGTGCCCTGCCACAGCGCCCGATACGCGGGGCCGGAGCGAAAATCGCGGCACGCGCGCGTACCGTGCTGGAGGAGCGGATGGCCGATCCGCCGTCCCTGGAGCGGCTCGCGGCCGATCTCGGCACCAGCCCTTTCGCACTGCTGCGGGCCTTCAAGGACACCTATGGCCTGCCTCCGCACACCTGGCTCACGGACGCGCGGGTACGGCGTGCCTGCCGGTTGCTGGACGCCGGTACGGCACCGGCGGAGGCGGCCGTGACCGTCGGCTTCACCGACCAGCCGCATCTCCACCGGCACTTCACCCGGATCGTCGGCGTGCCGCCCGGCGCGTACCGCAAAGAGCGCGCGGGCGCGGCCGGGCAAGCCGGCCGGGCCGGATCCGGGCTCAGCACACCCGCTGCACGGTCTTGCCACGCAGCCCCGCGACCCTGATGCCGCCGACGAGGGCTCGCGGTGCCTCCCGCCGCGCCGATCTTCGCGGACAAGAAGTCCGTCAAGAACGCGCTCCGCCCGGAGCGCAAGAACGTACAAGACCGGTCAGGGCTAGGCCCCGTAGCGTTCAGGATGTGTCAGATCAGACAACATCCGCATCCATACCCGAATCCCTGGCCGCGCCGCCCGCGTCTGCCTCCGAGCCGGACCCCAAGCCCGAGCCCAAGCCCGACTCGGCCGTCGTACGTGATGCCCTGGGCGTCGGTGTCGCCGTGGGACTGTCCGGTTTCGCCTTCGGTGTGACCTCGGCGGGCGCGGGCCTCTCTGTCCTGCAGACCTGCGCGCTGAGCCTGCTGGTCTTCACCGGCGCCTCGCAGTTCGCCCTGGTGGGCGCGCTCGCGGCGGGCGGCAATCCGCTCACCGCGGCGGCGGGCGCGTTCTTCCTGGGCGTGCGCAACGCCTTCTACGGGCTCCGGCTGTCCCAGTTGCTACGGCTGCCGGGGCCCGTACGCCCGCTGGCCGCCCAATGGGTGATCGACGAGACCACGGCCGTCGCCCTTGCCCAGCCGACGCGGCGCGGCGCGAGGATCGGCTTCACGGTGACAGGGCTCTCGCTCTACGTGCTGTGGAACCTCACCACCCTGGCCGGTGCCCTGGGCGCGGAAGCCCTGGGCGACACCGCCGCGTGGGGGCTGGACGCGGCCGGGCCCGCCGTCTTTCTCGCGCTGCTCGCGCCCATGCTCCGTACCGCCACCGAGCGGATGGTCGCGGGCCTCGCGGTCGTCCTGGGGCTGGGTTTTCTACCGGTGCTGCCCGCAGGAGTTCCGGTGCTCGTCGCGGCCCTGGCCGCGCCCACTGTCCTCTGGCTCGAAGGACGGCGGCTCGCCGCCCGTGGGACCGGTACGGCCCGCCGGAAGGGAGCGGACCGTTGAACATCTGGATCGCGATCGGCGTGACCGCCGTCGGCTGCTATCTCGTCAAGCTGCTCGGGCTGCTGGTCCCTGTCGGCGTGCTGGAACGTCCACTCGTCCAGCGGCTCGCGGCGCTGCTGCCCGTCGGCCTGCTCGCCGCGCTGACCGCGCAACAGACCTTCAGCGCGAACGGCGCGCTCGTCCTGGACGCCCGAGGCGCGGGGCTCGCGGCGGCGGCGCTCGCGCTGGTCCTGCGCGCCCCGTTCCTGGTGGTTGTCGCTGCGGCGGTGGCCGTCACGGCGGGAGTACGGGCGATCGGAGGCTGACGGGACGGCCGGGATCGGTGACCCACCAGAGGCCTGGTGGCTAGCGCCCGTCGAGCGGGCGGCCGTGGGCGCGCAGGGTCCGCAGCGCCTCGATGGTCACGATCGGCCGCCACTCCAGCGCGGTCCCCGGCGCCCACTGGCGCCGCGCGGTCGGCCAGCCGCCGTCCTCCCGCTGCTGCGCCGCGAGAAAGTCGAGTGACCGCGCCATCTCGTCGTCCGTGAACCAGTGGCGGGCCAGCGACTCCGGCACGCGCGCGTAGTCATGCGGAAAGTGCTGTTCGCCCGGCGCGTACCCCGGTGGTACGGGGTACTCCGCCCGGCGCTCCGGATCGAGCACAGCCAGCCGCCGCGCCCGTACCAGCCGGCCGAGCCGGTCCGCCGCCGCCTCGGCCCGCGCCCGGTCGGGGACACCGTCCAGAAAGGCGACCGCGGCCTCGATCTCGTACGGATGCGAGTCGTACGGAGGTGAGTCCTCCAGCGCCTCGACGGCCGCCCAGCAGAAGTCGGTGGCGCGGAAGAGCCAGGCGTGCCACACCTCGTTCCGGTGCAGCAGCCCCACCACCGGGCCGGTCGCCAGTAGATCGCCCGGCGGATCGTCGACGACCGGCAGGAAGGGCGCGAACGGATAGGCGCGCAGGGAGGGATGGAGCGCGGGCAGCGCGCCCTCGGGCGTCGACACCGCCGTGAGATAGCGGCAGATCCGTTCGACGCGCAGTCCGTCGCAGCGGCCGATGGAGTCGAGGACGCGCAGCGCGTGCGCCGTATGGAGCGGCTGGCTGACCGGACCGCGCAGATCCGGTTCGAGCCCGTGGCCATAGCCGCCGTCCTCGCCGCGATACGCCGTGAGGGCCGTTTCGACGGCGTCCTCGCCGCGGTCCCGGCCGGTCCGGTCCGGCCCGCCGTCCAGGAAGTGGTAGGCGAACCGCCGCTGTTCGAGCACCCGGGCCGTCAGCCAGATGAAGCGCTCCGCGCGGGCGAGAGGTGACGCGGTCGTTGCCGCTGTGCCAGCCATGCTCCGACCGTAGGGCGGAAAGTGCCGGAGGCAACGGAGACCGGCCCCGCGGCACTCTCAGGGACGCGATACTGGTGCCATGCGGTTGACGATTTTCTGGGAGCGGATGGCGGACCACTTCGGCGCCGCCTACGCCGACTCCTTCGCCCGTGACCATGTGATGGCCGAATTGGGCGGCCGTACGGTGCATGAGGCGCTCGACGCGGGCTGGGAGGCGAAGGATGTCTGGCGGGCGGTCTGCGCCGCCATGGGCGTTCCGCCGGAGAAGCGGTGACGGGCACGCCGGTGGCCGGAGAGGGCCGCGACCAGGGAACGGATGCCTCGGCGGTGGGCGACACTGGCCCGGTGGCACCGACTGACGAGACCGACGAAACCGCACTGGACGCGGCGGGCGGGCGACCGCCCGGCGCTCCGCCGATTCCCTCACCGAGCGCTCCCGTGGACGCGCCAGCGCCCCGGCCTGCCTCGGCCGCCGAGACCGAGGCAGGTGCTGGTGCCGATGCCGGATCGGGAAGCGGGAGTACGGGAGGCGGGAGCAGCGGCGGAGGGAACAGCGCGGAGGCGGGCGCCAGGACCGGCGGTCAGGTCCCCATGCCGCGCTGGCTGCCACGCGCCATGATCCTCGCGCTGGCGCTCGTCGCCTGCTTCCAGCTCGGAAGCTGGGCGTTCCATCAGCTCATCGGACTGCTGATCAATGTGCTGATCGCCTTCTTCCTCGCGCTGGCGGTCGAGCCCGCGGTGAGCCGGATGGCGGCGCGCGGAATGCGGCGTGGACTCGCCACATTCCTGGTCTTCTTCGCGGTGCTGGTCGCGTGCGTCGGCTTTGTGGTGATGCTCGGCTCGATCCTGGCGAGCCAGATCATCGACATGGTCGAATCCTTTCCGCAGTACCTCGACTCGGTGATCAACTGGCTCAACGGGACCTTCCGCACGGAGCTGTCCCGGGTCGCCGTCCAGGACAGCCTGCTGCACTCCGACTGGCTCCAGAAGTACGTGGAGAACAGCGCGACCGGCGTCCTCGACATCTCCACCACCTTGCTGGGCGGGCTGTTCCGGCTGCTCACGATCTTCCTGTTCTCGTTCTACTTCGCGGCCGACGGGCCCCGGCTGCGGCGCGCGCTCTGCTCCGTACTCCCGCCCGCCAAGCAGGCGGAGGTGCTGCGCGCCTGGGAGATCGCGGTCGACAAGACCGGCGGTTATCTCTACTCCCGTGGACTGATGGCGCTGATCTCCGGAGTCGCGCACTACATCGTGCTGGAGATCCTGGGCGTGCCGTACGCGCCGGCGCTCGCGATCTGGGTGGGGCTGGTCTCCCAGTTCATCCCGACCATCGGTACGTATCTGGCGGGCGCGCTGCCGATGCTGATCGCCTTCACCACCGATCCCTGGTACGCGCTCTGGGTGCTCGGATTCGTGGTGATCTACCAGCAGTTCGAGAACTACATGCTCCAGCCGAAGCTCACGGCCAGGACCGTCGACATCCATCCCGCGGTGGCCTTCGGCTCGGTCGTCGCCGGTACGGCGCTGCTGGGTGCGGTCGGCGCGCTGATCGCGATCCCGGCGGTCGCCACGTTGCAGGCGTTCCTCGGCGCGTATGTGAAGCGGTACGACGTGATGGACGACGCGCGAGTGCGGGGCGGCAGGCCGCGCCCCGGACGGTCGGTCCTGCGGCAGCTACGGCGCGTGCTGCGCACCGACGACGGCCCGGAGTCCGTCGGGGCGGCCCAGGCGGAGGCCGATGGGCCACGGGCCGATGGGCCACGGCAGGACGACCGGCAGCCGTAGCCGGCACGGCCCTCGCGTATGGGCTCGCGCAGAGCCCTGCGCATGGCCCGTCTTCGGCATGCCATGGGAAACGCTTGACACTAAAATCGAACATCCATTCTTATAGGGGTCCGGTCGGCCGCGCGGATCGCGCGCGGACACCGATGGAGTTTCAGCGGAGTTGTCCACAGGCCGGGAGGACGTCGGGACGCGTTGTCAGTGGCAGGGGATAGCGTCATCGACGTGAAGCGATCGACACAAGCAAATCGGGTGGAACCCATGGCAGGAACCGACCGCGAGAAGGCGCTCGACGCCGCGCTCGCACAGATTGAACGGCAATTCGGCAAGGGCGCGGTGATGCGCCTCGGCGATCGGCCGAACGAGCCGATCGAGGTCATCCCCACCGGATCGACCGCGCTGGACGTCGCCCTGGGCGTCGGCGGCCTGCCGCGCGGACGCGTGGTGGAGGTGTACGGTCCCGAGTCCTCCGGCAAGACGACCCTGACCCTGCACGCCGTGGCCAACGCACAGCGGGCGGGCGGCGCGGTGGCCTTCGTGGACGCCGAGCACGCCCTCGATCCCGAGTACGCGAAGAAGCTCGGCGTCGACATCGACAATCTCCTCCTGTCCCAGCCGGACAACGGCGAGCAGGCGCTCGAAATCGTGGACATGCTGGTCCGCTCCGGAGCACTCGACCTCATCGTCATCGACTCCGTCGCCGCCCTGGTGCCGCGCGCGGAGATCGAGGGCGAGATGGGCGACTCGCATGTGGGTCTCCAGGCGCGCCTGATGAGCCAGGCGCTCCGGAAGATCACCAGCGCGCTCAACCAGTCGAAGACCACCGCGATCTTCATCAACCAGCTCCGCGAGAAGATCGGTGTGATGTTCGGCTCGCCGGAGACCACGACCGGTGGCCGGGCGCTCAAGTTCTATGCCTCGGTGCGTCTTGACATCCGTCGGATCGAGACGCTGAAGGACGGCACCGACGCCGTCGGTAACCGCACCCGGGTCAAGGTCGTCAAGAACAAGGTCGCGCCGCCCTTCAAGCAGGCCGAGTTCGACATCCTCTACGGCCATGGCATCAGCCGCGAGGGCGGTCTGATCGACATGGGCGTGGAGCACGGCTTCGTGCGGAAGGCCGGTGCCTGGTACACGTACGAGGGCGATCAGCTCGGCCAGGGCAAGGAGAACGCCCGTAACTTCCTCAAGGACAATCCCGATCTCGCCAATGAGATCGAGAAGAAGATCCTGGAGAAGCTCGGGATCGGTGTCAGGCCGGAGAAGAAGGCCGAGCCCGCCGCGGACGCGGCCGGTGCTGCTCCGGCTCCGGCTTCGACCCCGGCCGAGGACCCGGTGAAGTCGGCGCCCGCCACTGCCACCGCCTCCAAGGCCAAGTCGGCCAAGGCGGCAGCGGCCAAGAGCTGATCCGTACCGTGCCTGGTGAGAAGAGGTGGCGAGCGGAAGGACCGGGCGACAGCTTCGACTCGTCGAGGGCCGAGCAGGAGCTGTCGCCCCAGGATCCGGTGGAGCGGGCGCGGGCGATCTGTCTGCGCCTGCTCACCGGGACTCCGCGCACCCGTAAGCAACTGGCCGACGCGCTGGAGAAGCGGGACATCCCCGAGGACGCCGCCGAGGAGGTGCTCTCCCGCTTCGAGGACGTGGGACTGATCGATGACGCGGCGTTCGCGGACGCCTGGGTGGAGTCACGGCACCACGGCAGAGGACTCGCCAGACGGGCCCTCGCACGCGAGCTGCGTACGAAGGGAGTGGACGCCGCCCTGATCGAGGAGGCGGTCGGGCAACTGGACGCGGATCAGGAGGAGGCGACGGCCCGCGAGCTGGTCGCCCGCAAGCTCCGGGCCACCCGCGGTCTGGAGCGCGACCGGCGGCTGCGCCGACTCGCGGGGATGCTGGCCCGCAAGGGATATGCGGAGGGCATGGCGTTGCGGGTGGTCAGACAAGCGCTGGAGGAGGAGGGCGAGGACACCGAGGGACTGGACGAGAGCCTCTGCTGAGGCTACGGACCTTCCCTGAACCGGCAGGCATGCCCGAACTCACCTTTCCCGCCCAGCCGTTGACCGGTAGCAGCGATCGGCTTGGATACGGTCACGCCCGGGAGTCCGCCGCGCTCACTCCCTCGCGAGGCCCTCGTCCTGAGAGCCGTCGTGGGTTTCGCGGGCGCGGTCTCGCTGCTCGGGCCGCTGCGGAGGACCGGTTCCGGCCGCCGGCCGGCCGCCGGGAATGTCCGCGCGAATGCCACCCGCATGGCGGCGGACCGGCAGCGGTCACGTACTCACCGAGTGACCGGCAGTCCTTCGGCCTTCCAGGCCTGGAAGCCTCCGACGAGGTCGGTCGCGCGGTGCAGTCCCAGCGTCTTCAGGGACGCAGCGGCCAGGCTCGACGCGTATCCCTCGTTGCAGATCACGACCACGCGCAGATCATGGCTGGTGGCCTCGGCGGCGCGGTGGCTGCCCAGTGGATCGAGCCGCCACTCCAGCTCATTGCGCTCCACGACCAGCGCTCCCGGTATCAGCCCGTCACGCTCCCGCAGCGCCGCGTACCGGATGTCCACCAGCAGCGCGCCCTCCGCCGCGGCCTCGAAGGCCTCGCGCGGCTCTATCCGGTCCAGATCCTCACGGACCCGTTCCAGCAGCTTGTCTATCCCCACCGGCCCAGTCCCGGTCACCTCGGTCGCCACCGGCTCCGTCTCCACGCTTCCGCTTCCCGTCCGCTCGCTCACGCTCACTGCCACTCCTCCGGGCGCTCCACGTGCTCAAGACGGAGCACGGCGCCCGTACGGCTGTAACGGCGCATCAACGGCAGCGGCGGAAAGTACGCGTGGACGGAGATGGCGTGCTCGGCGCCGGACTCGTTGCGCACCTCGTGCACATGGTGCCTGCCGAACGCCCGGCCCTCGCCCGCCGTCAGCTTCCGCTCACGGTCGACACCCTCGGCGAGCTCCAGCGTCTTCCACCCTTCGGTGGGCAGCCGCGCCGCCAGTGAGTCCTCCTTGAGCGCGCCGGCCGCTGTGGCGAACGCGCCGTGCGAGCCGCCGTGGTCGTGCCAGCCGGTGCCCGTGCCGGGCGGCCAGCCGATCAGCCAGGCCTCGCTGCCCGCGGGACCGTCGAGCCGGATCCAGGTACGGCCCTCGGGATCGAGCGGGAGCGAGGAGATCAGCTCGGTGTCGGTGGCCGTCCTACGGACGAAGTCGAGCAGCTCGGCCGGCGTCGGGCCGGAGGCCGGTGAGACGGCGGTGGAAGGCGAGGTCGCGGTGGAAGCCCCGGCGGTCGCGGTCGTGGTGGAGGCGGTGGTGTCGGGCGCGGAGGTACGTACGGGGAGAGACATGGTGACCGTCCTGAGATGTTCGCGAGAGTGTGCTGCCGCGCGGACGCGGCGAGCGCGTGAAGAGAAAGGGCGAATCAACAGGACGGGCGACACACGCAGCCCGCATAGCGGACCAGGTCCATATGGACCCTCCGCCACAGGCGCACATCGGTGTCAGTCACGTTCCGGAGTACACCATGTGCGCCCGCGTCGGTCAATTGATGTTCGCAGTGCGGTCAGCGGATGCCGGCTCGGAAGGCTCCGAACGGGCGGCGGAACGAGCGGACGGAGCGCCTCCGCGCGCCGCGTCGGCCGCCGCGTACAGCTCGGCCGGACGTACTCCGCCGAAGGCCGTGACGAGATGCCCGTCCGGCCGTACCAGCAGCACGGTGTGCGCGGACGCGCCCGGATACGCCTCGGTGACCAGCAGCTCCGCCCGTACCGGCAGGGCGTCCACCGCCGCCGCGAGCCTGGGCATCACACCCGCCGTCAGCCAGTGCCGCCGGTCCCACACGCCCGTACCGGGCGCGACCAGCACCACCAGGAGCTGTCCCCGTCCGAGCCGGTCCCCGAGCCGTACGGTCGTCCCGTCCGGCGCCGTGACCAGCACATCCGCGACCGGACCGCCCGGAGGCGTGCCCACGGTGGTGTGCGCCTCGGCGTATGGAGGCGCGAGAGGGGAGTGCGGATAGGACGGCGGTGCTCCCAATGGCCCGTGCCCCAGATGCCCGTCGGCGAGCAGCGTGTCATGTCCACGCGCGCCCGGCATATATGTACGCAGCCCGCCGCCGCCCCGCAGTATCGGCAGCGACTGGTCGGCCGCGCGCAGCCGGGAGGCGACGGCGGTGCGCCGCTCGGCCTGATAGCTGTCCAGCAGGGCCTCCGTGGCCCCGCGGTGCCAGTCCTCGGCCAGCTTCCAGGCGAGATTGGCGACGTCACGCAGCCCTTCGTCGAGCCCTTGGGTGCCCACCGCACCCAGCAGATGGGCCGCGTCCCCGGCGAGGAAGGCCCGTCCCACCCGCCAGCGCCTGGCCAGCCGGTGGTGCAGCGTGTAGACGCCCGTGTCGAGCAGGTCGTACGGCGGTGTCGCGCCGCACCAGCCGGCCAGGGTGTCCCGTAAACGCGTCACCAGCGCGTCGGGCGTGACCAACTCGCCGCGCGCGGGCAGCAGCCAGTCGAGCCGCCAGACATCGTCCGCGAGAGGCCTCGCGGAGACCTCCTCGCCGCCGCTGGGCCAGGGCGGCTGGCGGTGCAGCAGCGCCTCACCGGGCCAGGGAAGATCGACGCGGAGCGCCGCGACGGCGTGCCGCTCCACCGCCGTACGTCCCGGAAAGCGGATGTTGAGCAGCTTGCGGACCGTGGACCGGGCGCCGTCGCAGCCCACGACATGGCTGCCGCGCCACCAGGTCGCGCCGGGCCCGCGCGTGTGCACGGTGACTCCGCGGTCGTCCTGCTCCAGCGAGTCGAGCCGGCTGCCGGTGACCAGCCGTACGAGCTCCTGGCCCGCGATGGCGTCCCGCAGCCCGCGCGCGAGCGCGTGCTGCGGAATGTGCAGCGGCGCCGGCGCGCCGTCCTCACCGCCGAGCGGCAGCTCCCGCATGAGCTGCTTGCGCCGCATCAGCCGCCAGCCGGTCCAGTGGGTGCCCTGCTCGTCGAGCGTGGTGCAGCCGAGCCGGGCCAGCAGGGCGGTGGTGTCGGGCCGCAGTATGGCCGTACGGGCAGGACGCTGTTCGTCCGTACCCGATCCCTCGTCGAGGACGACGGCCGGGACTCCCTGCGCGGCGAGGGCCAGGGAGAGCGCGAGTCCGACGGGGCCCGCGCCGGCGACGATCACCGGGTCCACGGCGCGACCCCTCCGGCCCGTGCGGTCTTGCGGTCAAGGGCGGTAGGAGCCCGGTACGTGATCACAGAACGTATGCAACCTACTGGGGGTGCTTGCGTCAAGCGACGGCCTGAGCGGCGCGTACACCCCCTGTCCCGTCCGCCTCAGGTGCCGCTGCCGTCCAGAGCGCGCCCCGGAACACTGGCCTGTTGTACATCATCGGGACCGAGCACGGCGCCCGTGCTCTTCCTGCCCCGGCGCAGCCGCTGCTCCAGCCATCCGGCGAAGGTGGTGAGCAGGAAGTTCAGCGCGATGTAGATCAGCGCGATCACGGTGAACGCGGCGATGGTGTTGGCACCGTAGTTCGCGGTGATCGTGCGGTTCTGCGAGAGGAGTTCGGGCAGAGCGAGGATCGCGCCGCCGAGCGCGGTGTCCTTGACGATCACCACGAGCTGGCTGACCAGGGCGGGCAGCATCACCGTCACCGCCTGCGGCAGCAGCACATACGCCATGGCCTGGCCCTTGCGCATCCCTATGGCCTTCGCCGCGTCGATCTGGCCGCTGGGCAGCGAGAGGATGCCCGCCCGTACGATCTCGGCCATTACCGAGGCGTTGTAGAGCACCAGGCCCGTGACGACGGCGTACAACGGGCGCAGATCCGAGGAGACATCGGTGAACTGCACATAGAGCTGACTGGCGAAGACCATCATCAGCAGGACCGGGATCGAGCGGAAGAACTCGACCACGACACCGGCCGGCACCCGGACCCAGACATGGTCGGAGAGCCGCCCGATACCGAGCAGCGCGGCGAACGGCAGGGCTATCACGATGGACAGCGCCGCGGCTCTGAGCGTCTCGCCAAGTCCCGGCAGCAGATAGGTCGTCCACACCTCGGAGTCCGTGACGAACGGACTCCACTTCTCCGAGGCGAGCTGGTTCTTGTCGGCCATGGCGGCCAGCACCCACCACGCGGCGAGCGCGAAGACCACCAGGAACACGATCGTGTAGATGATGTTGCGCCGCTTGGCGCGGGTACCAGGAGTGTCGTACAGAACGGACGTGGCACTCATCGCTTCACCGCCACTCGCTTGCTGACCCAGCCCAGGATCAGACCCGTCGGAAGGGTGAGAACGATGAATCCGAAGGCGAACACCGCGAAGACCGCGAAGAGCGCGCTGCTTTCGTTCTCGATCATTGTCTTCATCAGCGCCGAGGCCTCCGCGACACTGATCGCCGAGGCGACCGTGGTGTTCTTGGTCAGCGCGATCAGCACATTGGCCAGCGGCGCCACCACGGAACGGAAGGCCTGCGGAAGGACTATCAGCGTCAGCACCTGGAAGAAGCTCAGCCCCAGCGCGCGGGCCGCCTCCGCCTGGCCGACGGGCACGGTGTTGATACCGGAGCGCAGGGACTCACAGACGAAGGTGCCGGTGTAGGCGACCAGTCCCAGTACGGCGAGCCGGAAGCCCATCGTCTTGAAGTCGTCGCCGCCGAGGGTGATCTGGAGAGTCTGGCCGAGTCCCAGCGAACAGGCGACGATGACCACGGTCAGGGGCGTGTTGCGGACCAGATTGACATACGCGGTTCCGAAGGCACGCATCAGCGGTACGGGACTGACACGCATCCCGGCCAGCAGCGTTCCCCAAATGAGAGAACCAACTGCGGAGTAGAGGGTGAGCTGCACCGTCACCCAGAAGGCGCCGAGCAGGTCGTACTGCCCGGAATCAAGAAAGTCGAACACGATGCCCCGCGCTCTCCCCTGGTTGGCTGGTCGGTACGCGCCGCCGGACGGGCCGGCGGCGCGTCACTCCTGTCTCGGATCCCTTAGCTGATCGCGGGGGCGGGCTCGTTCTTGTAGCCGGACGGACCGAAGTTGGCCGTCACGGCCTTCTGCCAGGAGCCGTCCGACTCCATCTTCTTGAGGGCGTCGTTGATCTTCGTCAGGAGCTCGGTGTCGCCCTTCTTGAGGCCGATGCCGTAGTTCTCGTCGCTGAGCTTGAGGCCCGCGAGCTTGAACTTGCCCTGGTGCTCCTGCTGCGAGGCGTAACCGGCGAGAATGGAGTCGTCGGTGGTCAGCGCGTCAACGGCCTTGTTCTCCAGACCGGTCAGGCACTCCGAGTAGCCGCCGAACTCCTGGAGGTCGGCCTTGGGCGCGAGCTCTTCCTTGACATTCTGCGCCGAGGTGGAGCCCGTGACCGAACAGAGCTTCTTGGAGTTGAGGTCCTCGGCCTTGGTGATGGAGCTGTCGTCCGTGCGGACCAGCAGGTCCTGGTGGGCGAGGAAGTACGGGCCGGCGAAGTCGACCTTCTTCTTGCGCTCGTCGTTGATCGAGTAGCTGGCGACGACGAACTTCACATCGCCGTTGGCGATCAGGTTCTCGCGCTCGGCGCTGGGCGACTCTTTCCAGACGATGTCCTTGGCGTCGTAGCCCAGTTCCTTGGCGACATAGGTGGCGACGTCGACATCGAAGCCCGCGTAGGTGCCGTCCGGCTTCTTCAGACCGAGTCCGGGCTGGTCGAACTTGATACCGATGGTGATCTTGCCGCCACCGCTGTCGCCGCTCCCGCTGTCGTCACTGCTGTCACCGCCGCACGCGGTCGCGGTCAGGGAGAGGACGAGAGCCGCAGCGGCGGCCGCGCTTGCCTTGTGAAGCTTCATGCGTGAACTTCCCTCGGGTGAGACGTGGACGAACAGGTTCAGCCGAACTCGGTGGAGCCACAGGGCTCGACAGAGCCGGAGCCGTACGGAAGAGCCGGATCAGTGAGATCAGTGATGGAGATCAGTGATGCAGGATCTTCGACAGGAAGTCCTTGGCACGGTCGCTGCGCGGGTTGCTGAAGAACGTGTCGGGCGTGGCCTCTTCGACGATCCGGCCGTCCGCCATGAAGACGACCCGGTTCGCCGCGGAGCGCGCGAAGCCCATCTCATGGGTGACGACGACCATCGTCATACCGTCACGCGCGAGTTGCTGCATGACTTCGAGGACTTCATTGATCATCTCGGGGTCGAGCGCGGAGGTGGGCTCGTCGAAGAGCATGACCTTCGGGCCCATCGCCAGCGCCCGCGCGATCGCGACACGCTGCTGCTGACCGCCCGAGAGCTGCGCCGGGTACTTGTCGGCCTGTGAGCCGACGCCCACCCGGTCGAGCAGTGAACGCGCCTTCTGCTCCGCGTCCTTCTTGTCCGCCTTGCGGACCTTGATCTGGCCCAGTGTGACGTTCTCCAGCACCGTTTTGTGTGCGAAGAGGTTGAACGACTGGAAGACCATGCCGACATCGGCGCGCAGCCGGGCGAGTTCGCGGCCCTCCTCCGGCAGCGGCTTGCCGTCGATCGAGATCGAGCCCGAGTCGATGGTCTCCAGACGGTTGATGGTGCGGCACAGTGTGGACTTGCCGGACCCGGAGGGCCCGATGACGACCACGACCTCGCCACGGGCGATGGTCAGATCGATGTCCTGGAGCACATGCAGCGCGCCGAAGTGCTTGTTCACGTTGCTCAGTACGACCAGGTCGCCCGTCGCCGGCACGGCGTCCTCGGTGCCCTTGGTCACTGACACTCCGCTCATCGGCTTCTTGCTCCGTCCTCCTCGGTTGGGAGGACCTTAGTCACGCCCTGCGACCAGCGTCATCAGATCTGAGCTGGAATTGAGCATAACGATCCGGCCGCAACCGGACACACCGTGTGAAGACGGCACTGCGGGGAGTACCGGGTGGGTAACGGAAACCTTGGCGTAACGGGAAGACTCTTGACTGGCACGACACCATCGGAGTGGATGCCCAGATACGTTGTGCGACCACCACCTCGAAGGGGGCCCGTGAGACTGCTGCTCGTAGAGGACGACGATCATGTCGCCGCGGCCTTGGCGGCCGTTCTCGCCAAGCACGGCTTCCAGGTCGTGCACGCCAGGAGCGGCGAGGAGGCGCTCCAGGCTCTGCTGCCCGCCGCCAACGCGGGCAAGGAGCCGTTCGCGGTCGTGCTGCTCGACCTCGGCCTGCCCGACCAGGACGGCTACCAGGTCTGCGGAAAGATACGGAGAATCACCTCGACACCGGTGATCATGGTGACCGCGCGGGCCGATGTACGGTCGCGGATCCATGGCCTCAACCTCGGTGCCGACGACTATGTGGTCAAACCGTACGACACCGGTGAACTGCTCGCGCGTATCCATGCCGTGAGCCGGCGCCGTGCGAACGAGGAGGAGCCGGGACCGGCCGCCGAGACCGCCCAGCGGCTCGGGCGCCTCACCCTGGAGCTGCCCACGCGGCGGGTCAGCGTCGACGGCGAGCCGGTCCAGCTCACCCGCAAGGAGTTCGATCTGCTGGCTCTGCTGGCCCAGCGGCCCGGCGTCGTCTTCGGCCGTGAGCAGATCATCAGCGAGGTGTGGCGGACCAGTTGGGAAGGGACGGGCCGTACGCTCGAAGTCCATGTGGCGTCCCTGCGCGGCAAGCTCGGGATGCCCGCGCTGATCGAGACCGTCCGGGGCGTGGGCTACCGGCTGGTCGTCCCGGCTCCGCGTCAGGGACCGTAACGTCCCGTGAGTTCCCGACTTCTGCCGCTGCTCATCGTGCTCATGGCGGGCGTGCTCCTCGCCCTCGGCTTTCCGCTCGCCGTGAGTGTGGCCGGCGCGCAACAGCAGCGCGTGGTCGTCGACCGGATCGACGACACCGCGCGGGTCGCGGCGCTCGCTCAGCTCGTCGCCGAGGACAGACCTGGGACCGCTGAGCGGCGTGCTCTGCTGGAGGAGGAACTCACCCGCTACCACGAGGTGTACGGGATCAAGGTCGGCGTCTTCTACCGCGACGACGAGGCCATGGCGCGCGCCCCGCGGAACTGGACGGTGCCCGCGGAGGGCGAGGGCCGCCAGTCCTTCCAGGAGGCCCTGCTGGGCCGCCGCAGCGACGATCCCGAGCAGGTCTGGCCCTGGCAGAACCGCCGGCTCATCGTCGACTCGCCGGTGGTACGGGATGGCGATGTCGTCGCGGTCGTGGTGACCGACTCGCCGACCGGACAGATGCGTTCACGCATTCTCAAGGGCTGGCTGGTGATCGCCGCGGGCGAGGTGGCGGCCATGCTGCTCGCCGTGGGAGCCGCGATCCGGCTGACGGGCTGGGTGCTCAGGCCGGTACGGGTACTGGACGCGGTGACCCATGACATCGCCACCGGCCGGATGAACTCCCGGGTGGCGGCGGCCGGAGGGCCTCCGGAACTGCGGCGGCTGGCCAGCTCGTTCAACGAGATGGCCGACAACGTCGAGGATGTGCTGGAGCAGCAGCGCGCCTTTGTGGCCGACGCCTCGCACCAGTTGCGCAATCCGCTCGCCGCTCTGCTGCTCCGTATCGAACTGCTCGCTCTCGAACTGCCCGACGGGAACGAGGAGATCGCCTCCGTCCGTACGGAGGGCAAGCGTCTCGCCCAGGTACTCGACGATCTGCTGGACCTGGCCCTGGCCGAGCACGCTCCCGCCGATCTGAGGCTCACCGACATAGGTGAACTCGCGGCGGAACGGGTCGCGGCCTGGCGGGCGCTCGCCGAGGAGAAGGGCGTCCGGCTGACCGAGCACCGGGCGGCGGTCACTGCCTGGACCGATCCGATCGCACTCTCCAGCGCGCTGGACGCCGTCATCGACAATGCGCTGAAGTTCACTCCGGCGGGTGAAGAGGTCACGGTGACGGTCGCCCGTAACGGTGAAACATCCATGATCGCCATCAATGACGGCGGCCCAGGGCTCACGGACGACGAGATGGCCCGGATCGGCGACCGGTTCTGGCGCAGCAACCGCCATCAGAACATCAAGGGATCGGGGCTGGGCCTGTCCATCTCGCGGGCGCTGCTGGCGGCGGGCGGCGGCTCGATCAGCTACGCGCACGGCGAGCCGCGCGGGCTACGGGTGACACTGACCGTCCCGAGATCGTCCCCGGCGTCGTAAATCCCCGGCGTTCGGCTGAGCTGAGTTGAGTTGATTTGACCTAGGGTTTGACCGAACGGTAGTAGCGCTCGGCGCCCTCGTGCAGCCGCAGAGGCGCCGTATAGATCGCCGTCCGCAGATCCACGAGCTGGGCGGAGTGCACCTGCTTGCCGATGCGGTCCCTGCTGTCGATCACGGTCCGGGTGAAGCCCTCGGTGAGACCGGCGTCCATCCGGTCGGTCGTGACCAGCAGATTCGCCACCGCGACCGTCGATACGGGCACTTTCTGCGCGTCACCGTAGGCGTCGGCGGGTATCACCGCGGAGCGGTAGTAGCGGGAAGCGGCCTCGCCCGAGGCATGGAGATCGGCCACAAGGGCCGGGGCCAGCGGCACCAGCCGTATGTCATAGCGCTTCCACAGGAGCTGTACGGCGCCGGTGGGCAGCCCGCCCGACCAGAAGAAGGCGTCCAGCTTGCGGTGTTCGAGCAGGTCCGGCATGGTGTCGATGCCGGCCGAGACCGGAGTGATGTCATGCTTCGGATCGAGCTTGGCGGCTGTCATGAGCCGGTCCGCTATCAGCCGGACACCCGATCCCTCCTGTCCCACTCCCACCTGCTTGCCGCGCAGATCGGCGACGGAGTGGATTTTCGAGTTCTTGGCCACGACGAGCTGCACATAGTCGTCGTACAGCCGGGCACATCCGCGCAGCCGGTCCGCACCCGGCTTCCCGTCCTCCTGGTACTTGGCGACGGCATCGGCGGTGGCCACCGTGAAGTCGGCCTTCCCGCTCGCCACCCGCGCGAGGTTCTGCTGCGAGCCCTCGCTGTTCTTGAGCTGTATCGAGACATCCGGCAGATCGCGCCCGAGGTCCTCCTTGAGCAGCGATCCGTACCGCTGGTAGACGCCGCTGGTCACTCCCGTACTGAAGGTGATGGATCCGCTCGGCGCCGACGGCCCGATCGGCAGCAGCCACCACACCAGCAGCCCGAGCAGCACCACCACCGCGGCGGCGCCCTGGAGAAGCCGGCCACGCCTGCTACCACGCCCGGTACGGGACAGAACCGCGAACATGCCGCGATCCTGCCAGCTCACTCCCCGCGAAGACCAGGGCTGCTTCCCGCGGCCTCTCCCTGGGGCCCTCCCAAAGCCTCTCTCCGGAGCCTCGTCACAGTCGGCCGGACCGCCGGGAGGAATCCAGGACGGACGGCTCCCGGGCACCGCCTACCCTTGTCGCATGAGCAGCAGCGACCGGAGCCGGACAGTGGGCGACAACCGAACGTACGAGGTGCGCACCTACGGGTGTCAGATGAATGTCCACGACTCCGAGCGATTGTCGGGCCTGCTGGAGGGAGCCGGATACGTCCGGGCGCCCGAAGGGGCCGACGGGGACGCCGATGTCGTGGTCTTCAACACCTGCGCCGTACGGGAGAACGCCGACAACAAGCTGTACGGAAATCTCGGCCGGCTCGCTCCCATGAAGACGAAGCGGCCCGGTATGCAGATCGCCGTCGGCGGCTGTCTGGCACAGAAGGACCGCGACACCATCGTGAAGCGCGCGCCCTGGGTCGATGTCGTCTTCGGTACGCACAACATCGGAAAGCTGCCGGTGCTCCTGGAACGCGCGCGCGTCCAGGAGGAGGCCCAGATCGAGATCGCCGAGTCGCTGGAGGCGTTTCCCTCCACGCTGCCGACCCGCCGCGAGTCCGCCTATGCCGCGTGGGTCTCCATCTCCGTGGGCTGCAACAACACCTGCACGTTCTGTATCGTCCCGGCGCTGCGCGGCAAGGAGAAGGACCGCCGTCCCGGCGACATCCTGAGCGAGATCGAGGCACTGGTCGCCGAGGGCGTCTCCGAGATCACGCTGCTGGGCCAGAACGTCAACGCGTACGGTTCCGACATCGGCGACCGCGAGGCCTTCTCCAAGCTTCTGCGGGCCTGCGGCGCCGTCGAGGGCCTGGAGCGCGTCCGCTTCACCTCACCGCATCCGCGCGACTTCACCGACGATGTCATCGCGGCGATGGCCGAGACGCCCAATGTGATGCCGCAGCTCCATATGCCGCTCCAGTCCGGCTCGGACACCGTCCTGAAGGCGATGCGCCGCTCGTACCGGCAGGACCGTTACCTCGGCATCATCGACAAGGTGCGCGCCGCCATCCCGCACGCCGCCATCTCCACCGACATCATCGTGGGCTTCCCGGGCGAGACCGAGGAGGACTTCGAGCAGACCATGCGGGTGGTGCGCGAGGCGCGCTTCGCGCAGGCCTTCACCTTCCAGTACTCGAAGCGTCCCGGCACACCGGCCGCCGAGATGGACGGACAGATCCCCAAGGAAGTCGTCCAGGAGCGCTATATGCGGCTGTCCGCCCTCCAGGAGGAGATCTCCTGGGAGGAGAACAAGAAGCAGGTGGGCAGAACGCTGGAGGTCATGGTCGCCGAGGGCGAGGGCCGCAAGGACGGCGCGACCCGCCGGCTCTCGGGACGCGCTCCCGACAACCGGCTCGTCCACTTCACCGCGCCGGACGAGGCGGTGCGCCCGGGCGATGTGGTGACTGTCGAGCTCACCTATGCCGCTCCGCACCATCTCCTCGCCGAGGGACCGACGCGGAAGGTACGCCGTACCCGCGCCGGCGACGCCTGGGACCGGCGGAACGCGGCCGAGGCCGCCAAGCCGGCCGGTGTGCTGCTGGGACTGCCCACGGTCGGTGTGCCCGCGCCGCTGCCGGCCGTGACGGGCGGGTGCGCGGTCGACTGACGGACCGCCGGGGTGGGTGAGAGCGCGGGCCGGCTGTATGCCGGGCCTGGCTCCTGGGTCTGGCTGTACGTCGGGCTGGGCCGTACGTGGTCACGCGCGGTCACGCCCGCGTTAGGGTTCGATCATGCTGGTCGCCGCTGCCGTCTGTCCCTGTCCGCCGCTGCTCGTGCCCGCCGTGGCCGCGGCGGCGGCACCCGAACTGGACGCGCTGCGCGCCGCGTGCACGGACGCCCTCGGCGTACTGGCCGCCGCCCGGCCCGATCTGCTGATCGTCGTCGGGCCCGCCGAGCGGGACGGCCGTGGGCCATATCCGCAGGGCGCTGCCGGCTCCTTCCAAGGCTTCGGCGTGGACGTCGAGGTCGTACTCGGCGGAACGGCCCCGGGCGCTACGGGCACGGGCGCCACGGGCGCGGGCACGGAGGAGCGAGCCGAGCGCCCGCTGCCGCCCTCGCTCTCGGTCGCGGCCTGGCTGCTGGACCGTGTCCGCTGGTCGGCCTCGCCGGTTTCGGGACTCGGTGTCGGGGAACCTCTCGCCGCCGAGCGCTGTGTTCAAGCCGGAGAGGAGATCGCGACGCGGTCCGACCGGGTGGCGCTGCTGGTGATGGGCGACGCCAGTGCGTGCCGTTCGGTGAAGGCGCCGGGTTATCTGGACAAGCGGGCGGCCGGATTCGACGAGGACGTGGCACGGGCTCTGGCGGCGGCCGATGTGGCGGCGCTGAAGGCACTGGACGCGGAGCTGGCGTCCGCCCTCAAGGCGGCGGGACGTGCGCCGTGGCAGCTGCTCGCGGGCGCGGCCGAGGGAGCGGATCTGCGCGGT
The DNA here is from genome assembly GCF_042732975.1 of Streptomyces sp. NPDC059743. Classification (NCBI taxonomy): domain Bacteria; kingdom Bacillati; phylum Actinomycetota; class Actinomycetes; order Kitasatosporales; family Streptomycetaceae; genus Streptomyces; species Streptomyces sp. NPDC059743. The sequence goes on from NZ_JBHWGS010000007.1 coordinate 43,566, forward strand.
GAGCTGCTGTACGACGCCGCGCCGTACGGCGTCGGATATCTCGTCGCGACCTGGTCCTAGAGCTGGTCCGAAGGGCCGAAGGCCGAGGGGCCCGGCGGGCGGCCTCGTACGTACGTGACGGCCGCGCGGCGCTCGAAGGCGCCACGCGGCCGTCCACAGCCGTTGCCGAGGATCAGGAGGCGGGCGGTGGCGGGGGAGTGGTGCCGTCGTCCTTGTGGGCGAGCCGGCCCAGGGCGTTCTTCGCCTTGCCCGTCCCCGAATCGATCTTGTCGCTGTATTTGCCCTTGGTCTTCTGATCGACCGTGCGGGCGGCCTTGTCCAACCCGGACTCGATCTTGCCTCCGTGCTGCTGCGCGAAGTCGGAGACCTTGTCCCTGGCCGGAGCGATCTTGGCCTTCAACGAATCCATGAAGCCCATGGCCCACCTTCCCTCGGAGGAGACAACAGACTATGTGCGGGTGCCGTCGCGAGGTCGGCCGTCCGGTGGCGGCCTCCGCCTCGTCGGTTGACGTCACGGACGCGGCCGATGACTTCCGTCGAAACCGTGAAAAAACACCCATATGTTTTCTTTATGATACGCGTGGAGATGGAATTCCGCGCTGCCCGGAGCGGGTGCCGTCACATAACTCGTTCGGGTACGGGCCTGCGAGTTTGCAAGACTGGGTCGGTGAGAAGCGTAGCTACCGCACCGCGGGTCATCGCCGTCGTCGGTCCCACCGCGGCCGGCAAGTCCGATCTGGGCGTCCATCTCGCCCGGCAACTCGACGGTGAGGTCGTCAATGCCGACTCCATGCAGCTCTACTGCGGAATGGACATCGGGACGGCCAAGCTGACGGCCGAGGAACGCGCCGGTATCCCGCACCATCTCCTGGACATCTGGGATGTCACCGAGGCCGCCAGTGTCGCCGAGTACCAGAAGCTCGCCAGGGCGGAGATCGACCGGCTGCTGGCGGCGGGCCGTACGCCCGTGCTGGTGGGCGGCTCGGGGCTGTACGTACGGGGCGCCATCGACGCCCTCGACTTCCCGGGCACCGATCCCGAGGTGCGCGCCAGGCTGGAGACGGAGCTGAGCCTGCGCGGCTCCGGCGCCCTGCACGCCCGGCTGTCCGCCGCCGATCCCCAGGCCGGCCACGCGATCCTGCCCAGCAACGGCCGCCGTATCGTCCGGGCGCTGGAGGTCATCGAGATCACCGGCAAGCCCTTCACCGCCAATCTGCCCGGCCATGACGCGGTCTACGACACGCTCCAGATCGGCGTCGATGTCGCCCGGCCCGAGCTGGACACCCGGATCGCGCAGCGCGTGGACCGGATGTGGGAGGCCGGACTCGTCGACGAGGTGCGCACGCTGGAGACCCGGGGACTGCGTCAGGGACGTACGGCCTCACGCGCGCTCGGCTATCAGCAGGTGCTCGCGGCGCTCGCGGGGGAGTGCACCGACGACGAGGCGCGCGCCGAGACCGTACGCGCCACCAAACGCTTCGCGCGCCGCCAGGACTCATGGTTCCGGCGCGACTCACGCGTGCACTGGCTGGGCGGCGGAACGGAGCAGCGGGAGGAACTGCCGCACCGGGCGCTGGCGTTGGTCGAACGAGCGGTCACAGCCTGATCACGTGATGGCATCGGGACGCTCCGCTCGTCCTTGGTGTCCCTCCGGGCGTGCCATCATCGAGCATCGATCGACCATCGGGCATCGATCGGCCAGTGGAGTCCGAATGGGGAGGGCGCGTGGCGATGGCGGCCGGCCCTCGTGACAGAGAACCAGCGGTACCGGACACGCGGGACGACGCCCCACGGCTGAGTCCCGACGGACCGGAGGAGGAGACCGCGACCCCGGAGGTCGAGGTCGAGCTGCGCCCGCAGCGCCGGCTGCGTATCTGGCAGCTCGCGCCGATCGTGGGACTCGCGGCGATCGGTTCCCTGATGTTCGCCTTCCCTCTCGCCTTCGGCACCGGGGACGGCGGCGCGGTCGTCGCCATGCTGGGACTCCTGATCAGTTGCTGCGCGGCGGGCTGGGGCATGATGGCCGCCCGCAAGGTCGGCCACACCTGGCCCGGGCTGCCGACCCGTACCTCCGGCGAACGTCCCGACTGGCGGGTCATCGCCCTGTATGTGACCGTGGGCGCCGCCCTGGTCGCTCTCGCCGTCTGGCGCGTCGCCCGGCTGCGTTGAGCGCCGCGCGCCCAGCAGGCCGGGAGGACCGGGAGGCCGTCGAGTGGCGGCCGGTGTCGGTCCCTGCTCGTACGATGGGTCCCGTGAGCACCTCGCAGACCGCGTCCCTCGCCTTTCTCAAGGGCCATGGGACCGAGAACGACTTCGTGATCGTCCCCGACCCGGACAACACCATCGACCTGTCTCCGCGCGCGGTGGCCGCCCTCTGCGACCGCAGGGCCGGTATCGGCGGCGACGGGCTGCTGCATGTCGTACGGTCCGCCGCGCATCCCGAGGCGCTGGAGATGGCGGCCGAGGCCGAGTGGTTCATGGACTACCGCAATGCCGACGGATCCGTCGCCGAGATGTGCGGGAATGGCGTACGGGTCTTCGCCCGCTATCTCCAGCGTGCCGGTCACGCGACGGCCGGGGATCTGGCCGTGGCCACCCGCGGCGGAGTGAAGAAGGTCCATCTCGCCAAGAGCGCGAAGGCCCAGGGCTCCGCCCATGTGGAGCATCCGGGCGACGGCGACATCACGGTCCACATGGGGCGCGCCGTGCTTCCCGAGGACAGCGCCACGGTCGCCGTCGGCGGTCGCGCCTGGCCCGCCCGTAACGTCAACATGGGTAATCCGCACGCGGTCGCGTTCGTCGACGATCTCGCACACGCCGGGAATCTGCTCACCGAGCCGCGTGTCAGCCCGTCGTCCGTCTACCCGGACGGAGTCAATGTCGAGTTCGTCGTCTCCCGAGGCCCGCGCCATGTCGCGATGCGGGTGCATGAGCGCGGCTCGGGCGAGACCCGCTCCTGCGGTACGGGCGCGTGCGCCGTGGCCGTCGCCGCGGCCCGCAGGGACGGCGCCGATCCCTCGGTGACCGGCGCTCCCGTCACCTACACCGTGGAGCTGCCCGGCGGCCGGCTGGTCATCACGGAGCGTCCGGACGGCGGGATCGAGATGACGGGCCCTGCCGTGATCGTCGCGGAAGGACAGATCGACCGGGCCTGGCTGGAGGCGGCGTCGGCCCAGGGCGCGTCCTGAGTTTCCCCGGCGCTTCGCCAGCTTCCTCGGCGCTTCACTCGAATGGGTGATCCGTCTCACGCGGGGCCAGGCCGTGTCCGGCAGACACGCCTAGGGCGGGACTGCTGCCCGTGGTGGGCTCGGTAGCATCAAGCACCGGCCCGGAGGGCGTTGCCCGTTCTTCGTACCGCCGGTCGAAGCTGCCCGGAGGTGCCCATGAGTGCAGAGGCCACCAACCCTGGTGCCCACAGTCGGAGACGCGGCCTTCCCAGGATCGACCTCCGCAGACTCGGCAGGGCCGCGTTACTGGGGCCCGCTTCCAGGGACCGGCTGCCGGACGCGATGGGCCATGTCGCGGACGCGCACCGCGCCCACCATCCGGACGCCGACCTCTCCGTACTGCGCAAGGCCTATGTCCTCGCGGAGAGTTCGCACCGCGGGCAGTTCCGCAAGAGCGGCGAGCCGTACATCACGCATCCTCTGGCCGTGACCCTGATCCTGGCCGAACTGGGCGCCGAGACCACGACCTTGACCGCCTCGCTCCTCCACGACACCGTCGAGGACACGGACGTGACGCTCGATCAGGTACGCGCGGAGTTCGGCGACGAGGTCTGCTATCTGGTCGACGGTGTGACCAAGCTGGAGAAGGTCGACTACGGCGCCGCCGCCGAGCCCGAGACCTTCCGCAAGATGCTCGTCGCCACCGGCAACGATGTCAGGGTGATGTCGATCAAACTGGCCGACCGGCTGCACAATATGCGCACTCTTGGTGTGATGCGTCCGGAGAAGCAGGCCCGTATCGCCAAGGTCACCCGTGATGTCCTCATCCCGCTCGCCGAACGCCTGGGCGTCCAGGCGCTCAAGACCGAGCTGGAGGATCTGGTCTTCGCGATCCTGCATCCCGAGGAGTACGCCCACACCCGGGCCCTGATCGCGGACAACGCCACCGCGGGCGACGCCCTCGCGGCCATCTCCGAGGACGTCAGACGGGTGCTGCGCGAGGCGGACATCACCGCCGAAGTGCTCGTACGGCCAAGGCACTTCGTCTCCGTACACCGGTCCCGGCTCAAACGCGGCGAGTTGCGCGGCACGGACTTCGGCCGACTGCTGGTGCTGGTCGGTGAGGACGCCGACTGCTACGCGGTCCTGGGCGAGTTGCACACCTGCTTCACTCCGGTGATCTCCGAGTTCAAGGACTTCATCGCCGCGCCCAAGTTCAATCTGTACCAGTCGCTCCACACGGCCGTCGCGGGCCCGGACGGAGCGGTCGCCGAAGTCCTCATCCGTACACATCAGATGCACAAGGTCGCCGAGGCCGGAGTCGTCGCTCTCGGCAATCCCTACGCGTCGGTCGACGGCGCGGAGGCCGCGGACGGCGCCGGACCGACGGCCGGCGCGGAACCGTACGACGGCGAGCGCGCCGATCCGACCAGGCCCGGCTGGCTCTCCCGGCTGCTGGAGTGGCAGCAGGCGGCGCCCGATCCGGACACGTTCTGGACGACGCTCCGCGCGGATCTGGCGCAGGACCGGGAGATCACCGTCTTCCGCGCCGAGGGCGGGCTGCTCGGGCTGCCGGCCGGAGCGACCTGTGTGGACGCCGCGTACGCGCAGTACGGCGAGGCCGCGCACGGCTGTCTCGGAGCGCGCGTCAACGGCCGTCTCGCGCCGCTGAGTACGGTGCTGAGCGACGGCGACACGGTGCAGCTCCTGCTGGACCGGGACGCGGCCTCGGGACCTTCGCCGGAGTGGCTCGACCATGCCCGTACGGCCGCGGCCAGGATCGCGATCACCGGCTGGCTGGCGGCGCATCCCGAGGCGGTGGGGACGCCCGACGCCGCGCCCCGGGCGTCCCACGCGCTCACCGCGGACCGGCGCGGCGCCGCCAACGCCGTGGTGGATCTGCCGGGAGCGACCGTACGGCTGGCCGGCTGCTGTACGCCCGTACCGCCCGACGCCGTCACCGGGTTCCCGGTCCGCGGCGGTGTCGTCCGGGTCCATCGGCAGGAGTGCCGGGCGGTGGAGCGGATGCGCGCGCTGGACCGCGAGCCGGTCACGGTGAGCTGGGGCGACGCGTCGGAGTGCCAGGTCACGCTGTACGTGGAGTCCTTCGGGCGTCCCCGGCTGCTCGCCGATCTCACGGAGACCATCGCCACGGCGGGCGCCGCGATCGTCTCGGCCACCGTGGAGCCGCCCAGCGAGCAGCGCGTACGGCACACATACACGCTGGGACTGCCCGACGCGGCGGGACTGCCCGGTCTGATGCGGGCGATGCGCGATGTACCGGGCGTGTACGACGTCAGCCGGGCCCAGCATCCGGCGACGGCGTGAAGGGCGGCGTGAAGGGCGGTGCCGTGAAGGGCGGTGGCATGAGCAGCGGCGGCGGGCAGAGCAGAAGAGGCCGGTAGGGCGGCACAGCGCGAACGTCAACCGTGTGACAGACCGGCATCCGGCGGGCTGCACCGCTCTGACCTGCCCCTTTCGGGTGGGTACGGAGCGCGCCGTCGGTGCGGGTCCGTCGGGCGCTGATAGCCGTGGTCCATGCCGTTCACCTCCCGCCGACTGCGCGCCGCCCTGCTGGCCGCCGCCTCGGCCACTCTTGTCGCCGCGACGCTGCCCCCGCCCGAGCCGCTCGGTATCGGCGATCCGCTCTTCCCGTACCTCGGCAATCCCGGTTACGACGTACTGAACTACGACCTCGACTTCACCTATCACGGTGACAACACCAAGCCCCTGGACGCCATCACCAGAATCAGCGCGCTCACGACGCAGCGGCTGAGGCGGATCAATCTCGACTTCACCCAGGGCACGGTCCGCTCGGTCGAGGTCAATGGCGCGCCCGCCGAGTTCACGACGGCCGGTGAGGATCTGGTGATCACACCGGACGAGGCCGTCGACGAGGACGCGCGTATGCGGATCACCGTTCATCACACCAGTGACACGGACGGCAAGGAGGGCGGCTGGGTCCGTACCACCGACGGACTGGCGATGGCCAACCAGGCCGATGCCGCGCGCCGTGTCTTTCCCAGCAACGACCATCCTGCGGACAAGGCCTACTTCACCTTCCGTATCACCGCTCCCGCGCGGCTGACGGCGGTGGCCAACGGGCTGCCCGAGGCGACATCCCGCCAGGGCGCGACCAGGACCTGGACCTATCGCACCCGTCATCCCATGGCCACGGAACTGGCGCAGGTCTCGATCGGCGACTCGGCCGTCGTCCACCGCGAAGGGCCGCACGGACTGCCCGTACGGGATGTGGTGCCGGCCGCCGACCGCGAGAAGCTGGAGCCCTGGCTGAAGAAGACACCGGCCCAACTCCGCTGGATGGAGCAGCAGGTGGGGCCGTATCCGTTCGAGACGTACGGCGTGCTGATCGCGGGCGCCGACACGGGCTTCGAGTTGGAGACACAGACGCTCACGCTCTTCGAACGCTCGCTGTTCACACGTCCCGAGTACCCGGGGTGGTACGTCGACGCGGTGATGGTCCATGAGCTGGCCCACCAGTGGTTCGGCAACAGCGTCTCGCCGCGAACCTGGTCGGATCTCTGGCTCAACGAAGGGCACGCCACCTGGTACGAGGCGCGGTACGCGCAGGAGTTCGCCAAGAAGTCGCTGGAGTCGCGGATGCGGAACGCGTATCTCCGCTCCGACACCTGGCGCGCGGCCGGCGGCCCTCCCGCCGCGCCCGAGCCTCCGACACCAGGGCAGCAGATCAGCCTCTTCCGGCCGGTGGTGTACGACGGCAGCGCCCTGGTGCTCTACGCGCTGCGGCAGGAGATCGGCGGGAGCGCCTTCGGGCGGCTGGAGCGCGACTGGGTACGGATCCACCAGGACGGGACGGCGACCACCGAGGACTTCGTCTCGCTGGCGTCGCGGATCGCGGGACGTGATCTGTCGGCCTTCTTCACGGCGTGGCTGTACGGGCGGAAGACTCCGCCGATGCCGGGCCACCCGGACTGGCGGAGCGAGCCGCCCAAGGCTCAGCGGCCGTCGCCCGGAGTGACGGGCCCCACCTCGTCCGCAGTCCCCGAGCAGACCGCGAGGCAGACCACGCCCGGTGACACCGCCTGGGACTCGCGGCACCGCCCGGGATCCGTTACCGCGCCGTTCCTCATGGCACCGTCCGGCGACGGAGCGTGAAACCCGGGTGACGGCCGGGCGGAACCGTGTCACCATCGACATGTCGGCGGCGCGGCCGGGAATCATTCCGGTTCGTCACGCGTTGTGACTGCTGTAACGGACTCTCATTCGACGTAAGGATCCAATGACCTCCTCTTCATCCCCTTCCCAGGACGCGCGGGATTCCGCGGACCTCCGCACGGACAGCCTTCGAGCCGATGCCCTGATGGAAGAGGACGTCGCCTGGAGCCACGAGATCGACGGAGAGCGGGACGGCGACCAGTTCGACCGCTCCGACCGCGCGGCGCTGCGGCGAGTGGCGGGCCTCTCCACCGAGCTGGAGGACGTCACCGAGGTCGAGTACCGACAGCTCCGTCTGGAGCGCGTCGTACTGGTCGGTGTATGGACCTCCGGGACCGTGCAGGATGCCGAGAACTCCCTCGCGGAGCTCGCGGCCCTCGCCGAGACGGCGGGCGCGCTGGTGCTGGACGGTGTGATCCAGCGCCGTGACAAGCCCGATCCGGCCACCTACATCGGCTCCGGCAAGGCCCAGGAGCTGCGGGACCTGGTGCTGGACAGCGGCGCGGACACCGTCGTGTGCGACGGTGAGCTGAGCCCCGGCCAGCTCATCCATCTCGAAGATGTCGTCAAGGTCAAGGTTGTCGACCGTACGGCCCTGATCCTGGACATCTTTGCCCAGCACGCCAAGTCCCGGGAGGGCAAGGCACAGGTCGCGCTCGCCCAGATGCAGTACATGCTGCCGAGGCTGCGCGGCTGGGGCCAGTCGCTGTCCCGGCAGATGGGCGGCGGCGGCAGTGGCGGTATGGCCACCCGAGGCCCCGGTGAGACCAAGATCGAGACGGACCGGCGACGGATCCGCGAGAAGATGGCGAAAATGCGCCGGGAGATCGCGGAGATGAAGACCGGCCGTGAGATCAAGCGCCAGGAGCGACGGCGCAACAGGGTGCCGTCGGTCGCGATCGCCGGATACACCAACGCGGGCAAGTCCTCCCTGCTCAACCGGCTCACCGGCGCGGGCGTGCTCGTGGAGAACGCGCTGTTCGCCACACTGGACCCGACCGTGCGCCGGGCCGAGACACCGGGCGGCCGGATCTACACCTTGGCCGACACGGTCGGATTCGTCCGGCATCTGCCGCACCACCTCGTCGAGGCCTTCCGTTCCACGATGGAGGAGGTCGGCGACTCCGACCTGATCCTGCATGTGGTGGACGGCTCGCATCCCGTGCCGGAGGAGCAGCTGGCCGCCGTGCGCGAGGTGATCCGCGATGTGGGCGCGGTGAATGTACGCGAGGTCGTGGTGATCAACAAGGCCGATGCCGCCGATCCGCTGGTCCTCCAGCGGCTGCTGCGTACGGAGCGGCACGCGATCGCCGTCTCGGCCCGCACGGGCGCGGGAATCGCTGAGCTGCTCGCGCTGATCGACGCCGAACTGCCCAGGCCCGAGGTGGAGGTCGAGGTGCTTCTGCCGTACACCCAGGGCGGGCTGGTCTCGCGGGTGCACGCCGAGGGCGAGGTGCTCTCCGAGGAGCACTCTCCGGAGGGCACGGTGCTCAAGGCGCGTGTCCATGAGGAGCTGGCCGCGGCGCTCGCTCCCTATGTGCCGGTCGCCCGCTGACCGTACGGATGCCGACGTGGCGTAGAACCGACGCGGTGGCGTAGATACGACGGAGGCCCGTCTCCCTCTTGCTCAGAGGGAGACGGGCCTCCGTCATGATCATCGGCCGGATGACCACCGGCCCGCGGCCGTCACTGACCTGCGAACTTCTCGCTGACTCCGTCGTAGATGCCCTTGGCGACATCGCCGAGGCGCGGTCCTGCCAGCCAGCCCGCAGTGACCGGGCCTATGGAGGTGTTGGAGACCAGCGCGGGCTTGCCGTCCTGGCCGGCCGCGACCCAGCCGCCGCCGGACGAGCCGCCCGTCATGGTGCAGCCGACGCGGTACATCGTCGGATCCTCCGCGTTCAGCGACAGCCGGCCCGGCTTGTCCTCGCACTGGAAGAGCTTCTGGCCGTCGAACGGCGGCGCCGCCGGATAACCGGTCGCCGTCATGCTCGCGATGTTCGGCGTGGCCGGAGCGTTGAAGTCCACCGGCAGCGCCGAACCGACCGTCTCCTCCAGCGACTTGCCGTCACTGCCCTTCTCCGGCGTGACATGGATCACCGCGAAGTCGTACGGAGCGCCCTGACCGCCGGTCGAGGCGCCCTGGGCTATCCACTGCTCGGAGGTCTGCGCCCAGTCGGCCCACCACACTCCGTGCGGTGCCACCTTCTCCTCGCCGGCGCTCTCCAGTTCGGCCGTCGACAGGCCGTCGTTGTTGTACGACGGGACGAAGGCGAGGTTGCGGTACCAGCCGCCGGACTTGCCCGCGTGCACACAGTGGCCCGCCGTCCAGACCATATTGGACTGGCCGGGGTGGGCCGGGTCCTGGACCACGGTCGCCGAGCAGACCATCGAACCTTCGGGCCCGTCGAAGAACAGCTTGCCCGCCTCGGGCACGTTGTCCCCGTACGGCGTGCTCACCGGCTGCGCGGTGACCGGCTGCGGAGTCGGGTCGGTGACTCCCTCGTCGCCGGAGATGTCCTGCTCCTCGACGGGCCGCTCGGGCGGCTGCTCCGCGTCCCGCATACGGTCCGGATCCCAGAGGTCCTCGATGATCGGATTGACGAAGTCCCTGGCCTCACGGAGCCACTTGTCCTTGTCCCAGTTCTTCCACTCGCCGCCGCGCCACTTGTCCAGATCGATCCCGTGCTCCTTGAGCCGGTCCTTGAGATCGTCGGGAATCGTGATCTTGCCGTCGGACGACAGACCGCCGGAGTCACCCGGCTGGGCGGCGGCATTCTCCTCGCCCGTGCCGCAGGCGGTGGCCGTCAGCGCGAGCGCCACCGCGATCGAGGCCGCGGCCAGGGCGGGGGAGAATCCGCGCCGTGTGCTCCTTCCACGGCGTGCGGCGAGCGTCGGGCGAATGGGTCGCATGGCGTGATCCCCCTGGGACTTCGGAACAGTTCGGAACAGTTCGTACGGAAAGCGAACGACGAACCCCGGGCGCGGTGTTGAGGCCGGGGCAAGACCCTCCACTATGCCGGTGCCGATGGTGACGGCGCACGGCAGGGCTCCGGTTCCATGAGGTCGTAAGGATCTTTCGGCAGCCCGTGATCCGCGGCTTCCCGCGTCGTTGGTAGGTACGGGGGACCCGGCAGGCGTTCACCGTCGAACATTCGGCGGGCGGGCGCCGTACTGACATGCGACCGGACCGTGACAGCGGGAGGACCGAACGCCGTGGCCGTGACCGAACCCGCTCCGGCGGCGCCCACCGTCGTGCACGAGGGTATTCTCCGGCGCCAGTCCCTTCGTGAATCGGCGGCCCGCACCTATGCGAGATCGCTGCCCGTCGTACCGGTGCGCGCGCGAGGGCTGACGATCGAAGCGGCGGACGGGCGGCGGTATCTGGACTGTCTCTCCGGCGCGGGCGCGCTGGCTCTCGGACACAACCATCCGGTCGTCCTGGAGGCGATCAGAAAGGTTCTCGACTCCGGCGCGCCGCTGCATGTCCCCGATCTCGCCACGCCCGTGCAGGACGCCTTCACCACCGAGCTGTTCGCCACGCTGCCACGGCGGTTCGCCGAGAACGCACGGGTGCGGTTCTGCGGTCCCGCGGCCACCGACGCCGTGGAGGCTGCCGTCGAGCTCGTCCGTACCGCCACCGGCCGTGACGGTCTGCTCGCCTTCACCGGCGCGCACCACGGGACGACGGCCGGCGCCCTCGCCGCCTCCGGCGCTGCCCAGGACGTACGGGTGACGCGGCTGCCCTATCCGTACGACTACCGCTGTCCCTTCGGTGTCGGCGGCGAACGCGGCGCCGAACTCGCCGCCCGCTGGACCGAGAACCTCCTCGCCGACGCCGACGCCGATCCCGACGACCTCGACGGCGGAGTGCCGCCCTTCGCCGGAATGATCCTCGAACCGGTCCAGGGTGAGGGCGGAGTGATTCCCGCGCCCGACACCTGGCTGCGCAGGATGCGCGCGCTGACCGCGGACCGGTCCATTCCGCTCATCGCCGACGAGATAGAGACCGGAGTAGGGCGGACCGGCACCTTCTGGGCGGTGGAGCACAGTGGGATCGTCCCCGATGTGATGGTGCTCTCCAAAGCGATCGGCGGCTCCCTTCCACTGGCCGCGATCGTGTACGACTCGGACCTCGAAAGCAGGCCGCCCGGAGACCGTACGGACACCTTCCGCGGCAATCAGCTCGCGATGGCGGCGGGCGCGGCCACCCTCGCGTACGTACGGCGCAACAAGCTCGCCGATCGTGCCGCCCTCCTTGGCGCGCGCATGCTGGGCCGGCTCCAGGGGCTCGCCGCGAGCCACCACTGTGTCGGAGACGTACGCGGCCGTGGTCTCATGATCGGTGTGGAACTCGTCGCCCCGGCGGCCGGTGACCCCGCGCCACCTGCCCCCGAACCAGGCCCTGTCCGGCCGGTCTTCGTGGGCCCGGAACGCCCGGCACGGCACCTCGCCGCGTTGTCGGAGTTGCCCGAGTACATCCAGTACACGGGCAATCCTCCGCCTTGCGATGCACCGCACCGGACGCCCCGGGCTGATCCACGAAGACCGACCGGACAGGACCTGGCCGCCGCCGTCCAGCGGGAGTGCCTGAGCCGCGGTCTCATCGTCGGACTCGGCGGACGCCGGTCCGCCGTCGTACGTCTCCTGCCTCCTCTCACGCTCACCGATGAACAGGCCGGTGCGGTTGTCGACCGCTTCGCCGATGCCCTGGCCGCCGCGGAGCGAGCCGCGCTCCGCCGGAGCGAAGCCGGTCTGTCCCACTGACCCCGGACACCCTCAAGGAAGCCCGCGTGAACCCCACTCCCTCACCCGATGTGCCCGAGGCCGACGGCCGTTCCACCGCCCACTCCGTGAGCCATGACCGAGGGCACGAACGAGGACACGATCCGGCCCGGGCCGCCGGCACCGTCGGATCCCCGACCGTGCCACGGCAGCAGGAGGGCGGCTTCGACGAGCAACTCCTCACCGCGGCCCGACCGTTCGCCGGTCCCACGGCGGCGACCGACCAGCTCGACCATCCCGACCCGCAGAAGGCGGCCGACGCGGCGGCCACCGAGAATCTGCTGCGCTGCTGGGTCCGGGAGACCGATCTGCCGCGCCCTGAGGGCTCCGTGCTGCGGATCCCGCTCGAAGCCAGCGGCACCGCCCTTCTCGTGCCCGTCCGGTACTGGTCGGCCACCGGCTGGCACCGCTTCGGCATGCCCTTCCTGGAGAACGCTCCTCAGGACGCGCCTGCCGCCGAAGCCGTCACCGTCGCCGCGCTCCTCGGCCGTGAGTCGGGCCGCTACCAGGGAGCCGATCTGGTCGGCCGCGTCGCCAACTCCCTCGGCCACACGGCTGAATTCCTCGCCGACCGGCGCCGCCGCCCGGGCGCGGGAGCCGGCGCCGACCTCTTCCTCACCGGCGAGCAGTCACTGATCCTCGGCCATCCTCTGCACCCCACGCCCAAGAGCCGGGACGGACTCTCCGAGGCCGAAGCCCGGCTCTACTCACCCGAGTTGCGCGGCTCCTTCCCGCTCCACTGGATGGCCGTCGACCGGTCCGTACTGGCCACCGACTCGGCCTGGACCGAGCAGGGCCGTATCGTGCCCGCCGAGCTGCTCACCACCCGACTCCTCGGCGACGTTCCTCTGCCAGGTCACACCGTCCCGCTGCCTCTCCATCCCTGGCAGGCACGCGAGTTGAGGCACCGCCCGGCCGTCGCCGCACTGCTCGACGCGGGCCTTCTGCACGATCTGGGGCCTCAGGGCGCTCCGTGGCATCCCACCTCCTCGATCCGTACGGTCCACCGGTCCGGCGTCCCCGCCATGCTCAAGCTCTCGCTGGGCCTGCGTATCACCAACTCCCGCCGTGAGAACCTCCGCAAGGAGCTCCACCGCGGTGTCGAGGTGCACCGGCTGCTCCGCAGCGGACTCGCCAAGGAGTGGCAGGCCGCGCATCCCGGCTTCGACATCGTCCGTGACCCGGCCTGGCTCGCCGTCGACACTCCGGACGGTGAAGCGGTCGGCGGACTCGATGTCATGGTGCGTCACAACCCGTTCGCGCCGGGCGACGACGCCGTCTGTATCGCCGGACTGACCGCTCCTCGGCCCTATCCCGGCCGCACCGGCACCCATTCGCGTCTGGCCGAGATCGTCCTCGCCCTCGCCGCCCGCACCGGCCGTTCCCGCGCCGCCGTGTCCGCCGAGTGGTTTCTGCGCTATCTCGACCAGGTCGTACGCCCGGTGCTCTGGCTCGACGGCACGGCGGGCATTGCCCTGGAGGCCCACCAGCAGAACACCCTGGTGCTCCTCGACTCCGACGGCTGGCCCATCGGCGGCCGTTACCGCGACAACCAGGGCTACTACTTCCGTGAATCCCACCGCCGCTCCCTGGAACGACGCCTTCCCGGCATCGGCTCGGTCAGCGACACCTTCGTCTCCGACGAGGTCACCGACGAGCGCTTCGTCTACTACCTCGGCATCAACAATGTCCTCGGTCTGATCGGCGCGTTCGGCGCACAGGGGCTCGCCGACGAGCGCGTCCTGATCGCCGCCCTCCGCCAGTTCCTCGCCGGAGCCGAAGGGCTCGGCTCGTCCCTGCCCGGTCGGCTTCTGGAACCCGCCACGCTGCGCTGCAAGGCCAATCTGCTCACCCGGCTGCACGGTCTTGACGAGCTGGTCGGGCCTGTGGACACCCAGTCCGTCTATGTCACCATCGCCAATCCCCTTCGCCAGTGAAGGAACACGACCCGTCCGAACTGCTGAGAGGAGAGCGCCCAGTGCCTCCCACCGATGCGAGCGCCGATACCGGAGCCGGCTCCGGAGCCAGCTTCACGCCGAGAACTGGCGGGGGCACCGAGGACACCCTCGACCTGCGGCTGCCCGACGAGCTCATCGCGCTGTTCGGAGAGGACGGGCCGACGGCCCTGGAGCCGTCGCCCGGCGCCGCCCCGGCCGGCGATCTGCTCGACAGTCCCGCCGGCTGGGGTCCCGCCGCGACCCCGGCCGGTGTCTTCCAGCTCGTCCCGGTCCGTATCGAGCGTGATGTGTCGCTGGTCAGCCGCTGGATGAACGATCCCGCGGTCGCGGCATTCTGGGAGCTGGCGGGTCCGGAGTCCGTCACCGCCGCCCATCTGCGCCCTCAGCTCGACGGCGACGGCCGCAGTGTCCCCTGTCTCGGTGCCCTTGCCGGCGTTCCGATGAGCTACTGGGAGATCTACCGCGCCGACCTCGATCCTCTCGCGCGCCACTACCCCGCCCGCCCGCACGACACCGGAATCCATCTGCTGCTGGGTGGCGTCGCCGACCGCGGTCGCGGTGTCGGCACCGCCCTCCTCAGGGCCGTCTCCGATCTCATCCTCGATCACCGTCCTCGCTGCGCGCGCGTTGTCGCCGAGCCCGACCTGCGCAACACACCTTCCGTCTCCGCCTTCCTCAGCGCCGGCTTCCGCTTCTCGGCGGAGGTCGACCTGCCCGACAAGCGAGCCGCTCTCATGGTCCGCGACCGCGCTCTTCGCGACCTGCTCTGAACGATCCGCTGCGTCACCCACACCACTCGATCGCCTTACCTGCACCGCTCGATCCCCATCGGTTCCATCCCGAGGAGTCCTTGTGCCGAAGTCACCTGCCACCCATGACTCCCCTGCCGTCCACGACGCCACCGCCGTCCACGACTCCCTCACCGCTCCCGACTCGTCAGCCGCTCGCGACTCGTCAGCCGCTCCCGATTCCTCGGCCGCTCCCGGCTCCGCCACCGCCGACTCCACCGCCCTCACTCCGCTGTTCTCGCCGCCCGAGCTGAACGCCCGGGCCTGGGACCGGGCGGCCGGCCGTCTCCTCGCCAAACTCCTCGGCGAATTCGCGTACGAGCAGATCATCGAGCCCGCGCCCGTCCCCGGCGCCGTCGACGGCCGGTACGCCCTCACGCTCGACAACGGAGAAACGTTCACCTTCCGCGCCACACGCGGTGCCTACGGCGACTGGCGCGTCGAACCGGGCTCCGTCGAGTACCGGAACCAGCCCTTCACCGACCCGCTCTGCTTTCTGCCGCTCGCCAGAGGGCTGCTCGGACTCGACGGCGAGACCCTCGGCCATCTCGTCCGCGAACTCACCACGACGCTCGCCGCCGACGCCAGACTCGACCACACCGCCCTCACCGCCGCGCGCCTCGCCGATCTCGACTACGCCGACCTCGAAGGACACCAGACCGGCCATCCCTGGATCGTCCTCAACAAGGGCCGCGTCGGCTTCTCCGCCACCGACGCCGCGCGCTGGGCGCCCGAGGCCCGTACTCCGGCCCGGCTCCCCTGGATCGCGGTCAGCACCACCCTCGCCACCTACCGGGGCGTATCCGCGCTGCGCACGCCCGACCTGCTCTACGGCCGCGAACTCGACTCCGCCGTCCGTGAGCGCTTCGACTCCGTCCTCCGGGACCGCGGCCTCGATCCCGCCACCTATCTCTATCTCCCTGTGCATCCCTGGCAGTGGGAGGAGATCCTGCTCCCGCTCTACGCTCCTGCCATAGCCCGGGGAGCGATCGTTCCGCTCCCCACCGACGGCGATCTGCGGCTGCCGCAGCAGTCCATCCGTACCTTCCTGAACATCGCACGTCCCGACCGGCACACGGTCAAGCTGCCCTTGTCCATCCTCAACACCCTTGTCTGGCGCGGACTGCCCACCGAGCGCACGCTCGCCGCACCCGCCGTCACCGCGTGGGTCCATGGAATACGGGACGCCGACGCCTTCCTGCGCGACGAGTGCGGTGTCATCCTGCTCGGCGAAGTCGCCTCCGTGACGGTCGAGCACCCGCTCTACGATCACCTCCCGGAGGTTCCGTACCAGTACAAGGAACTGCTCGGCGCGATCTGGCGCGAGCCTCTCCAGACCCGGCTCGCCACCGGTGAGCGCGCCCGTACGCTCGCCTCCCTCATCCATACGGATCCCGAGGGCAGAGCGTTCACCGCCGAACTCGTCGCCCGTTCCGGTCTGCCGCCCGCCCGCTGGCTCCAGCGGCTCTTCTCGGCGCTGCTGCCGCCTCTGCTGCACTTCCTCTACCGCTACGGAACGGTCTTCTCGCCGCACGGTGAGAACGCCATCGTCGTCTTCGACGACCAGGACGTCCCGGTACGGCTGGCGATCAAGGACTTCGTCGACGATGTGAACATCAGCGCCCAGCCGCTGCCCGAGCACGACGCGATGCCCGCGGATGTGAAGGACGTCCTCCTTACCGAGGAGCCGTCCTTCCTCATCCAGTTCATCCATTCAGGGCTCTTCGTCGGCGTCTTCCGCTATCTGGCACCGCTGTGCGAGGACCAACTCGGGCTGCCGGAGAAGGAGTTCTGGTCCCTCGTACGGGCGGAGATCCTGCGCCACCAGGCCCGGTTCCCGGAGCTGAAGCAGCGCTTCGAGACATTCGACCTGCTCACACCTCGTATCGAGCGTCTCTGCCTCAACCGCAACCGGCTCCATCTCGACGGTTACCGTGACCGCGCCCACCGGCCGCATGCCGCCGTGCACGGTACGGTTCCCAATCCGCTGGCGGCCGGACGACAGGACGAGTGATCGCTGTTGTCAGTGGCGACCCGTAGGGTGGTCGGGCTATGACGAAGCCATCACTCCCCGAGCTCCTCCACGCCGCCGTCAGCTCCGTCGGCGGCGTGGAACGGCCAGGCCAGGTCACCATGGCCGAGGCCGTCGCCGAAGCCATCGACGCCCCGTCCCATCTGCTCGTCCAGGCCGGCACCGGCACCGGCAAGTCGCTGGGCTATCTCGTGCCCGCGCTGGCACACGGCGAGCGGGTCGTGGTGGCCACGGCCACCCTGGCGTTGCAGCGCCAGCTCGTGGAGCGTGACCTTCCGCGCACGGTCGACGCGCTGCATCCGCTGCTGCGCAGACGTCCGGAATTCGCCATGCTCAAGGGCCGTTCCAACTATCTCTGTCTGCACAGGCTGCGCGAAGGCGTGCCGCAGGACGAGGAAGAGGGCCTCTTCGATCAGTTCGAGGCGGCGGCGCCCAGCAGCAAGCTGGGCCAGGACCTGCTGCGGATGCGGGACTGGGCGGACGAGACGGAGACGGGCGATCGCGACGATCTGACGCCCGGTGTCTCGGACCGTGCCTGGTCCCAGGTCTCCGTCTCGTCCCGGGAGTGCCTGGGCGCCACGAAATGCGCCTACGGCATGGAGTGCTTCGCCGAGCAGGCGCGGGAGCGCGCCAAGCTCGCCGAGGTTGTCGTCACCAACCACGCGCTCCTCGCGATCGACTCCATTGAGGGCGCGCCGGTGCTGCCCGAGCATGAGGTGCTGATCGTCGACGAGGCCCATGAGCTGGTCTCACGGGTCACCGGAGTCGCCACGGGCGAGCTGACTCCCGGACAGGTGCATCGCGCGGTGCGCCGCTCGGCGAAGCTGGTGAACGAGAAGGCGGCGGACGCTCTCCAGACGGCGGCCGAGACCTTCGAGCGGCTGATGGAGCTGGCCCTTCCCGGTCGGCTCGAAGAGATCCCGGAGGATCTCGGCTATGCCCTGATGGCGCTGCGCGACGCGGCCCGTACGGTCATCTCGGCACTGGGCTCGACACGCGACAAGTCCGTACAGGACGAGGACGTCGTACGGAAGCAGGCGCTGGCGTCCGTCGAGTCCGTCCACGCGGTGGCGGAGCGGATCGCCAACGGCTCGGAGTACGACGTCGTCTGGTACGAGCGGCACGACCGGTTCGGCGCCTCCCTCCGGGTCGCACCGCTCTCGGTGTCGGGACTGCTGCGGGAGAAGCTCTTCGCCGACCGCTCCGTCGTCCTCACCTCCGCCACGCTCAAGCTCGGTGGTGACTTCAATGGAGTGGGCGCCTCGCTCGGTCTGGCGCCGGAAGGTACGGAAGGGGACGACATTCCGCAGTGGAAGGGCATCGATGTCGGCTCGCCGTTCGACTACCGCAAGCAGGGCATTCTTTATGTCGCGCGCCATCTCGCCACACCGGGACGGGAGGGCTCGCGCGGCGACATGATGGATGAGCTGGCGGAGCTGGTGGAGGCGGCGGGCGGCCGTACGCTCGGGCTCTTCTCCTCGATGCGGGCCGCCCAGGCCGCGGCGGAAGAGCTGCGCGGCAGGATGGATGTGCCGATTCTGCTCCAGGGCGAGGAGACGCTCGGCGAGCTGATCAAGGCGTTCGCCGCCGATCCGAGGACCTGTCTGTTCGGCACGCTCTCGCTGTGGCAGGGCGTCGATGTGCCGGGGCCCAGCTCTCAGCTTGTGGTGATGGACCGCATTCCCTTCCCGCGCCCTGACGATCCGCTGATGAGCGCGCGCCAGAAGGCGGTGGAGGAAGCAGGCGGCAATGGGTTTATGGCGGTGGCCGCGACGCATGCCGCCCTGCTCATGGCCCAGGGCGCCGGACGGCTCGTACGGGCGACCGGGGACCGCGGCGTGGTGGCCGTGCTCGATCCGAGGCTGGCCAATGCCCGGTACGGCAGCTTTCTGCGCGCCTCACTGCCCGATTTCTGGTACACCACGGACCGTGATCAGGTACGGCGGTCCCTCGCGGCGATCGATGCCGTGGCCCAGGCCGCCGGAGAGTAGTCGTCGTAGGCACCGGGGCCTGCTCGTTCAGGGCGTGAAGCAGGCCCCGGGACCGGCGCAGGGAGTCCCGGGGCCCGGTCGGAGCCGGTGGAATCGTCACACCCGGCGCAGGACCGCGACCACCTTGCCGAGGATCGTCGCCTCATCACCGGGGATCGGTTGATATGCCGCGTTGTGCGGGAGCAGCCAGACATGGCCGTCCTCGCGGCGGAAGCGCTTGACCGTGGCCTCACCGTCCAGCATCGCGGCGACGATGTCACCGTTCTCCGCGACCGGCTGGCGGCGGACCGTCACCCAGTCACCGTCACAGATCGCGGCCTCGATCATCGAATCGCCGACGACCTTGAGGACGAACAGCTCTCCGTCCCCGACCAGCTGGCGGGGGAGCGGGAAGACATCCTCGACCGACTCCTCGGCGAGGATCGGTCCGCCCGCGGCGATCCGGCCGACCAGCGGGACATACGAGGCGGCGGGCTTGCCGGTCGTGTCCGTCTGCTGGGTGCTCGGCTGGTCCGATCCGCGTACCTCGTACGCCCTGGGCCGGTGCGGGTCGCGGCGCAGAAAGCCCTTGCGCTCCAGAGCCATGAGCTGATGGGCGACCGACGAGGTGCTGGAGAGGCCCACGGCCTGGCCGATCTCCCGCATCGAGGGCGGATAGCCGCGCCGCTGGACGGAGTCGCGGATGACCTCGATGACCCTCCGCTGCCGGTCCGTGAGGCCGGAGCTGTCCGCCCTGATTCCGGGAGGCCGGCCGGGCAGTGACCGGGTGGGCTTGGGCCCCTCCGGGTTCATGATCGCGTCATTCATGGCATGCACCGGCTCGAGTCGGCTCTGGGAGCGGTCCTGGGCAGTGATGGTGGCGCTGTCTGCGGTGGTGGTCACGTCGGGCCCCTCTCGAAATGTTCTCCCTAGCTGGACAACGGTAGTAGCTTTCGAAAGGTTGCGCCAAACACACGTTCGAGTGAAAAATCGTAGAGCGCCTGTCGTAAGTCTTCGGCTAGGTGTATGGGCCCTGTCTGTGGCCGTATGCGGCCCGCTCGTCACGGTACCGTTCACGGCCGTGGAGCCGTGGTCCGGGGCGCGGTTCGAGTCTTCCACCGGGCGGGCCGGAACCTGCGCCGCCGCGCCCTTCCCGTACTCTCGTGGCCGGTCCGCGCGGCTGCGCGGGACCCGCCTCCGTATACGACACGCGCCAGGGCCTAGGATGCGGTCAAACCCCAGATCTAGTGGTTGGATTGTCGCAGCCACCCAGAAGTTGTGGTCCCTGGTCTCGGTCGGCCGAGGCCATCGCCTATGCTGGGGGTTGCTTCGAGGGGCTCTTTCCGGGCCCTGACGGGGCTATTCAGTCACGCCGTGAAGGAGGGTTGGGAGCCATGTACTGTCCCTTCTGCAGGCACCCCGACAGCCGTGTCGTCGACAGCCGCACCACCGACGACGGGACGTCGATCCGGCGCCGTCGGCAGTGTCCCGACTGCTCCCGCCGTTTCACGACGGTGGAGACCGCCTCGCTGATGGTGATCAAGCGCAGCGGTGTGACCGAGCCCTTCAGCCGTACCAAGGTCATCTCCGGTGTGCGCAAGGCGTGCCAGGGACGGCCGGTCACCGAGGACGCCCTCGCCCAGCTCGGCCAGCGGGTCGAGGAAGCGCTGCGCGCCACCGGAAGCGCCGAGCTGACCACCCACGACGTGGGGCTGGCCATACTCGGCCCACTGCAGGAGCTCGACCTCGTCGCGTACCTGCGCTTCGCATCCGTGTACCGGGCGTTCGACTCGCTCGAAGACTTCGAGGCCGCCATCGCGGAACTGCGCGAGCGGCCTCCCGCAGACAAGTGCGGCGCCGGCGGGACCCACGAGGTCCCCGTGCCCGCCACCGTCGCGGACTGACCGGCCGGTCCCGTCCGGCCGCTCCGCGGCAACCAAGACCTGTCACGGGCGCCCCGCGCGCACCCGAGGCATTTTCGACACACACCCCGTGCCACGGGAAGAGCATGGCACTTCAGGGCGTTTTTGTACGTATATGGGAGGCGGCATGACAGAGACGACGAGCGGCCCGGCACGAGGTTCCCGAACCAAGGGGACCAAGGCCGGCAAGGGGCTGCGTATCGAGCGGATCCACACGACACCCGGCGTGCATCCGTACGACGAGGTGGTCTGGGAGCGCCGTGATGTCGTCATGACCAATTGGCGCGACGGCTCGGTCAATTTCGAGCAGCGTGGCGTCGAGTTCCCCGACTTCTGGTCGCTGAACGCGGTCAACATCGTCACCAGCAAGTACTTCCGCGGGGCCGTCGGCACTCCGCAGCGCGAGACCGGTCTGCGGCAGCTCATCGACCGGATCGTGAAGACCTACCGCAAGGCCGGCGAGGACTACCAGTACTTCGCCGCGCCCGCCGACGCCGAGATCTTCGAGCACGAGCTGGCGTACGCCCTCCTGCACCAGGTCTTCAGCTTCAACTCGCCGGTGTGGTTCAACGTCGGCACTCCGCAGCCGCAGCAGGTCTCGGCCTGCTTCATCCTCTCCGTCGACGACTCCATGGACTCGATCCTGGACTGGTACAAGGAAGAGGGGATGATCTTCAAGGGCGGCTCGGGCGCCGGTCTGAACCTCTCCAGGATCCGTTCCTCCAAGGAACTGCTCTCCTCCGGCGGCAATGCCTCGGGCCCGGTCTCCTTCATGCGCGGCGCCGACGCGTCCGCGGGAACGATCAAGTCCGGTGGCGCCACGCGGCGCGCGGCCAAGATGGTCATCCTCGATGTCGACCACCCCGACATCGAGGACTTCATCCAGACCAAGGTCAAGGAAGAGGAGAAGATCCGTGCCCTGCGGGACGCGGGCTTCGACATGGATCTGGGCGGCGACGACATCACGTCCGTCCAGTACCAGAACGCCAACAACTCGGTCCGTGTGAACGACGAGTTCATGAAGGCCGTCGAGAACGGCGACAAGTTCGGGCTGCGTGCCCGGATGACCGGTGATGTCATCGAAGAGGTCGAGGCCAAGGAGCTCTTCCGCAAGATGGCGGAGGCGGCATGGGCCTGTGCCGACCCGGGCATTCAGTACGACGACACGATCAACCGCTGGCACACCTGCCCCGAGTCCGGCCGGATCAACGGCTCGAACCCGTGCAGTGAGTACATGCACCTGGACAACACCTCGTGCAATCTGGCCTCCCTGAACCTGATGAAGTTCCTCAAGGACGACGGCAAGGGCAGCCAGTCCTTCGAGTCCGAGCGCTTCGCCAAGGTCGTCGAGCTGGTCATCACCGCGATGGACATCTCCATCTGCTTCGCGGACTTCCCCACGCAGAAGATCGGTGAGAACACCCGCGCCTTCCGCCAGCTCGGCATCGGCTACGCCAACCTCGGCGCCCTGCTGATGGCCACGGGCCACGCGTACGACTCCGACGGCGGCCGGTCCCTGGCCGGCGCCATCACCTCGCTGATGACGGGCACCTCCTACCGGCGCTCCGCCGAACTGGCCGCGGTCGTCGGTCCGTACGACGGTTACGCCCGCAACGCCGAGCCGCACAAGCGCGTCATGAAGCAGCACTCCGACGCCAACGCCACGGCCGTCCGTATCGACGATCTGGACACCCCGGTCTGGGCCGCCGCCACGGAGGCCTGGCAGGACGTCCTCCGTCTCGGCGAGAAGAACGGCTTCCGCAACGCCCAGGCCTCGGTCATCGCGCCCACCGGCACCATCGGTCTCGCGATGTCCTGCGACACCACCGGGCTGGAGCCCGACCTCGCCCTGGTCAAGTTCAAGAAGCTGGTCGGCGGCGGCTCGATGCAGATCGTCAACGGCACGGTGCCGCAGGCGCTGCGCCGCCTCGGCTACCAGCCGGAGCAGATCGAGGCGATCGTCGCCCATATCGCCGAGCACGGCAATGTGATCGACGCGCCCGGTCTGAAGACCGAGCACTACGAGGTCTTCGACTGCGCGATGGGCGAGCGCTCCATCTCCGCGATGGGCCATGTCCGCATGATGGCGGCCATCCAGCCGTGGATCAGCGGCGCGCTGTCCAAGACGGTGAACCTCCCGGAGAGCGCCACCGTCGAGGACGTCGAAGAGGTCTACTTCGAGGCGTGGAAGATGGGCGTCAAGGCGCTCGCGATCTACCGCGACAACTGCAAGGTCGGGCAGCCGCTCTCCGCGAAGAAGAAGGAGAAGGAGGTGCAGGGGAAGGTCGCGGAGAAGGCCGAGGACACCATCCGTCAGGCGGTGGAGAAGGTCATCGAGTACCGCCCGGTCCGCAAGCGTCTCCCCAAGGGCCGTCCCGGTCTCACCACCTCCTTCACGGTGGGCGGCGCCGAGGGCTATATGACCGCCAACTCCTATCCGGACGACGGTCTCGGCGAGGTCTTCCTCAAGATGTCCAAGCAGGGCTCGACTCTCGCGGGCATGATGGACGCCTTCTCGATCGCCGTCTCGGTCGGTCTTCAGTACGGTGTGCCGCTGGAGACGTATGTCTCCAAGTTCACCAATATGCGGTTCGAGCCGGCCGGTATGACGGACGACCCGGACGTACGGATGGCGCAGTCGATCGTCGACTACATCTTCCGCAGGCTCGCGCTGGACTTCCTGCCCTTCGAGACCCGCTCGGCCCTCGGGATCCACTCGGCCGAGGAGCGCCAGCGCCATCTCGACACCGGTTCGTACGAGCCGTCCCTTGACGACGAGACGCTGGACGCCGAGAGCCTCGTCCAGTCCGTGCCGCGCACACCGGAGCCGCTGAAGGCGGTCTCCGCGGCCGAGGTCGCAGGCCCGGCCGCGATCCCGGCCCCCAAGGAGGCGCACACCTCGGCCGAACTGGTCGAGATGCAACTCGGCATCAGCGCCGACGCACCGCTCTGCTTCTCCTGCGGCACGAAGATGCAGCGGGCGGGATCCTGCTACATCTGCGAGGGCTGCGGCTCCACGAGCGGCTGCAGCTGATACCGGTAGCACCGCCCGGTCTTCGGGCCGGGCGGTGCCGGCCGTCGGCGTAGTCCGAGTGGTGATTGGTGAAGGGGATCGGCCGTGGTCGGTCCCCTTTGTCGCGCCACCTTGTTTGTGCCATCGAGCCTGTCAGGCGGTGCCCATCAGGGCGCCGAAGGACTGTGGGTCGGTGTCGAAGCCGCGTACCGCCGTGTGGAACTGCCACGCACCCGAGGAGTCCCGCGTGAATTGCGCGAGAGTCGCCGCGGTGGCGTCGGGGACACCCGTGAAGTCGTGCTTCGCTAGCTCGGTGTATCCCTCCAGAACGCGGAGCTGAGGGCCGGCTATGTCGGCGAACGTCCTGCGTCCATGGCGCTGTTGAATGACCACGCCCACCACCACACGGTGATACGCGACCGCCAGCCGGTCCAGCTCCAGCGTCATCTCCTCGTCGGCGCCGAAGCCCTGGCCGGTCTGGCTGTCCCGGTCCAGAGTGATTGTGCCGTCCGGTGAGCGGCTTCCGAAGTGGACCAGATAGGCTGGCTTGTCGCTCGGGTCCTTCGACGTATAAGTCGCCGCGACGATATCGAGATCGTGCGGAGGCGCGCCCAAAGGACTGGGGTCCCATTTGAGCGTGACCTCGACCTTCGCCACTCCTCTGTTGAGACTGCTCACCAGTCTTCCCCCTCTTCGCAACCGGGCCGGATCTCCGGGCCTTGCACGCAAGGCTAGACCGGGGCACCGACAACAGGCGGCGCGATCTGTCCAGTTGACGCCACGTTGGCCGATACTCGCCGGGCCCCGTGTTCGTACCGCCGAGCCGGGTAGGGCGCACTCCGCCGGAGCGTGACCCGCGCCACGCTCCGCGCCGTACGATGGCGCGGTGCTGGTCAAGTGGACGCGCTGCACCGTGGTCGACCGACGAGGTTTTGAACGCGGGCAGCGGAAATGGGCGGGGTTGCTCGGTGAGCCGGGATTCCGGGGGCAGAGCGGGGGCTGGAGCCGGACGAAGCCGGGTGTGGCCCACGTCTTCGCGTTTTGGGAGAGCCGCGCGTTCTACGACTCGTTCATGGCGCGCTCCCACGACCGGCTGGCCGCCGCACAGTCGGGGACATACAGGGACGTCCAGGCCAAACTGTTCGATTACCGTTTTGATGTGAAGACCGGCTTCGAGCCACGCTTCACCGACGCGGATGTGGTCCGCGTCGCGCACTGCAAGGTCCACGAGGACCGTGTCGAGCACTTCGCGCTGATGCAGGAGAAGGTCTGGAATCCCGCGATGGCGGGATCGCCCGGGATGGTGCGCGGACTGTTCGGAGAGGCGCCCGGCCATGAGTTCATCGTGCTCTCGATGTGGCAGTCCGCGGCGGAGCACGGGAAGTACCGGGTCGAACGGGTGGAGCGGCTGACGCTGCGCGCGCAGACGGCGGCGGATGTGGCGGCGCTGGCCGGAGATGTCGTCGATCTTGAATCGACCTGGACGGTGTGACGCACCCCGCGCGCCAAGCGGTGGTACGGAGGCGTCCGGCGGTCATATGCCACGCTGGCACGCCCCGGTCGGCGCCGCTCCCCGGCACCGATCTAGGGTCGGGTCATGGCACGACCGCGGCGCATCGTCCTTGTCCGGCACGGAGAGTCGGAGGGCAACGCAGATGACACGGTGTACGAACGCGAGCCCGACCATGCCCTGAGACTCACCGAGAAGGGCCGGCGGCAGGCCGAGGAGACCGGTGCCCGGCTGCGCGAGATGTTCGGCCGGGAGCAGGTCAGTGTCTATGTCTCGCCTTATCGACGTACGCATGAGACGTTCCGGGCCTTCGGTCTCGATCCGGAGCTGGTGCGGATAAGGGAGGAGCCGCGGCTGCGCGAGCAGGACTGGGGGAACTGGCAGGACCGGGACGACGTACGCCTCCAGAAGAGCTATCGCGACGCCTACGGGCACTTCTTCTACCGGTTCGCACAGGGCGAGTCGGGCGCCGATGTGTACGACCGGGTCGGCGCCTTCCTGGAGTCCCTGTACCGGAGCTTCGAGGCGCCCGACTCGCCGGAGAACGTGCTGCTGGTGACGCATGGACTGACCATGCGGCTGTTCTGTATGCGGTGGTTCCACTGGTCGGTCGCGGAGTTCGAGTCGCTGTCGAACCCGGGCAACGCGGAGACGCGGACGCTGCTGCTCGGCGCGGACGGCCGGTACACCCTGGACAGGCCGTTCGAACGCTGGCGCACTCCGGAACCGTACGGCCGCACCGGATAGCACGGGATAGCTCTGGACAGCACCCGATAGAGTGATGGTGCGATGACCAGCTGGACTCTGCGATGACCGCCCGATCCATACCCGCCACGCCCGCCGTACCCGACCGGCGCTATGAACGCGCCCTGGCCAGTCTGCGCGGACTGTCCGTGGGAGACGCGCTGGGCTCCCAGTTCTTCGTACCGTCGAACTATCCCTTGCTGAAGCTGCGGGAGCTGCCGCCGGGCCGCTGGCAGTGGACGGACGACACCGAGATGGGCGCGTCGGTCCTGGCCGTACTGGGCGCGCTCGGCCGTATCGACCAGGACACGCTCGCGCGCTCCTTCGCCGAGCGCCATGACTTCGACCGCGGTTACGGTCCGGCCGTGAACCGGATGCTCCGGCTGATCCGGGAGGGCGGCGACTGGCGCGAGCTGGCGGCCGGGCTCTTCAACGGCCAGGGCTCGTGGGGCAACGGAGCGGCCATGCGTATCGCGCCGCTCGGCGCCTGGTACGCCGACGACCCGGAGCAGGCCACGCGCCAGGCCGAGATCTCCGCGTACACCACCCATCAGCACCGTGAGGCCGTGGTGGGTGCGATGGCGGTGGCCGCCGCAGCAGCGCTCGCCGCCGATCCGGCGGGCCCGCCCACGCCCGAGGCCCTGCTCGACGGTGTGGTGGCGCTCGTACCGCGCAGCGCGGTGGGCGCGGGACTGCGCCGGGCACGGGACATGCTCGACTACGAGGACGCGGGCACCGTCGCTGCCGTCCTCGGCTGCGGACGGCGCACCAGCGCGCATGACACCGTGCCGTTCGCCCTCTGGTCGGCGGCCCGTGCCCTCGGTGACTTCGAGCGGGGCTTCTGGGCGACGGCCCAGGTGGGCGGCGATGTCGACACGAACTGCGCCATCGTCGGAGGAGTGATCGCGGCCGGGAGCGCCGGAGCACCGCCGCGGGAGTGGTCCGAGCGTACGGAGGAGCTGCCGGGATGGCTGTCCGACGCCGTAACCGGCTGACCACTGCCGGCATTTGTTTGTCACGGTCCTGCCACAGGGGCACCTGAGAACTGCGGGACGGCCTTGTCCACGTGGTTACTCTTTCCGCCACGCCGTCTTGATGATCTTCGACGGGCGTGCCGACGAGACACCGGGCCGTACGCGCCACTCCGCCGCGCAGGGCCCGGTCGGGAGGGGGTCCCGTGACAGATACACCGTCCATACCCGCGCCGGCCGAGGAGCCGGACCAGGGCCACGAGCCGAAGACGGGCAGCGAACGGAAAGCCGGGCCGAGCGAACGGGAAGTCGCGTCAAGCGAACGGAGAACGGGCGGCGGCCAGGAGCCGCGGAGCGCGACGGCGCCCGACTGGCAGCAGTGGCAGCCTCAGCGGCCCGAGCCGCCCGTCTGGCTCACTGAGGTCAGTCCCGTCACGCCGGCCCCGATCGGCGCCGGCACACTCTGGTCGGTCCTGGCGACCGCCCTGCTCAGCGCCCTGCTGCTGGGCGACGGAGTGGGTCTGAATCTGCTGATCGTGGCGGTCCCCGCCGCTCTCGCCGCCTACTTCGCCGCCCAGAACGCCGGTCGCCGACCGCGTCCCTGGACTCTGGTCTGGGCCTTCGGCGGCGTCGCGCTGCTCGCCGTTCCCGCACTCAACGACGCCGGTCTGCCGACGTTCCTGGCCATCGTCTCCGCGCCGGCGCTCGGTTCGCTGGCGCTGCACGGCTCCCGCACCTGGCCGGGTGTGGTGTTCGGCCCGTTCGGTCTGCTCGGCTCGATCGGCAACGGCGGGGTGTGGGCCCTGCGCGGTCTGCGCGAGCGCACCGGAGGCTCGCGGAAGCAGCTGATGCCGCTGATCCGTGGGCTCGTCGTCGCCGTGGTGCTGCTGTTCGTGTTCGGCGCGCTGTTCGCGGGCGCCGACGCGGCCTTCGCCGATCTGCTCGGCGGTCTGACTCCCGATGTGTCGGGCGCCGACGGACCATGGCGCTTCCTGCTGTTCGCCGTCGGACTCCTCGGCGCCCTCGCCGCCGCGCACACGGCGGCGGCGCCTCTGCGCTGGGACCGGATCACCGTACGTCCCGGCCGGGCCCGCGGCAGGATGGAGTGGGCGTTTCCGCTGATCGTTCTCAATCTGCTCTTCGCGGTCTTCATCGCCGTCCAGCTCGCCGTGCTGTTCGGCGGTTACCGCAAGGTCTTCGAGAAGACCGGACTGACTCGTTCCGAATATGCCCGCCAGGGCTTCTGGCAACTGCTCTGGGTCACTCTCCTCGTTCTTCTCGTCATCGGGCTGGCCCGCCGATGGGCCCCGCGCGACGGTGCCCGCGACAGCGTGCTGGTCCGGGCCGTGCTCGGCGTCCTCTGTGTGCTCACACTCGTCGTGACCGCCTCCGCGCTGCGCCGGATGGATCTCTACGTCGAGGCGTACGGACTGACACGGCTGCGCGTCTCGGTGGCGGCGATGGAACTGTGGCTCGCTCTGGTGATCGTCCTGATCCTGGTGGCGGGCGCCGTGGGCGGACGGTGGCTGCCGCGCGCCGTCGCCGCCAGTGCCGCGGCGGCCGTGCTCACCTTCGGGCTGCTCTCGCCGGACGCGCTCGTCGCGGAGAGCAATGTGGACCGGTACGAGCGCGTGCACAAGCTCGACGTCGAGTACTTCCAGGAGCTGTCCAGCGATGTCGTACCGGCACTGGACCGGTTGCCCGAGCCGCTGCGCTCCTGCGCTCTCGCCGGGATCGCGGAGAATCTGGCCCGGTCCGACGGCGAGCCCTGGTACGCGACAAACCGGAGCGAGCGGAGGGCTCGCGACATTCTGGCGAAGCGGGAGGTCACGGACTCGCCTGAGTGCCGGGGGACGGGTGACTGGATCGAGTACCGCGGTGGCATCGACGTCAACGGGCTGTGACGGTTCCGTACGGCACGCGCGTACGGCCGACGCGTACGGTCCCTACGTACGGCACGCGCGTACGGGACTACGCGTACGCGCGTGCCGTACCGGGTCCGGTGGCTAGGCCACCGGACCCGCTGCCTCCGCCTTGCCGCTGAGTGCCTCCAGATCGCTCTTGCGTACCCGGATCACCAGCGCCGCCGTCAGCAGCGCGACCGCCACCATGGCCACCGCCGCGATGAAAGCCGTCGAGATGCCCTGTGTCAGCACCTCATGTCCCCAGCGCCCCGGCAGCTCTTGGGTCTTCGCCAGCTCCGCCTTCTGCGCCGGGCTCGCCTCCGCCATGAACGACGGCAGTTGCTTCTCCGCTTCGTTGCGGCTGGCCGTACCGAAGACGGTGACCAGGATCGAGAGCCCCAGCGAGCCTCCCACCTGCTGGCTCGCGTTGAGCAGTCCGGAGGCCGCGCCCGCCTCGTGCTGCGCGACGCCCGAGACGGCGGTCAAGGTGAGCGTGACGAAGTTCAGCCCCATACCGAAGCCGAAGAGCAGCAGCGGCCCGAGCACGCCGCCCAGATACGAACTGTCCGGAGTGATGAGCGTCTGCCAGAAGAGGCCGAGGCCGGTGATGGCCGAACCGGTCACCATGAACGGCTTGGGACCGAGCACCGGAAGGAACCGCTGCGACAGTCCCGCGCCCACGATGATCGCGACCGTTACGGGCAGGAAGGCCAGACCGGACCGGATCGGGCTGTATCCGAGCACGTTCTGTACGAAAAGGACGATGAAGAAGAACATGCCGAACATCGCGGCGGCCAGGCTCAGCATGATGACGTACGTACCCGACCGGTTCCGGTCGGCGAACATCCTGAGCGGTGTGATGGGCTCCTTCGCCCGCGACTCGATCACCACGAACATCGCGAGCAGCACCACCGAGGCCGCGAACGCGCCCAGCGTGAGCGAGTCCCGCCAGCCCTCCTCGGAGGCCCGGATGAATCCGTACACCAGCGACGCCATACCCAGCGTGGACGTCGCGGCGCCCGCGATGTCGAAGCGTCCCGGATGGCGCTCGGACTCATTGATGTACATCGGCGCGAGGACCGCGATCAGCACACCGATCGGTACGTTGACGAAGAAGACCCAGCGCCAGTCGAGCCACTCGGTGAGCATGCCGCCCGCCAGCAGCCCTATCGCGCCACCGCCCGCGGAGACGGCGGCGAAGACGCCGAACGCCCTGTTCCGCTCGGGTCCCTCGGGGAAGGTGGTGGTGATCAGGGCGAGCGAGGTGGGCGAGGCGATCGCGCCGCCCACTCCCTGGAGCGCACGGGCGGCGAGCAACTGCCAGGGCTCCTGGGCGAAACCGCCCAGAAGGGACGCCAGGGTGAAGAGCAGGATGCCGGTCATGAAGACCCGGCGACGGCCCAGGATGTCGCCGGCCCGGCCGCCGAGCAGCAGCAGACCGCCGAAGGTCAGGGTGTAGGCGCTCAGGACCCAGGAGAGATCCGTGGTCGAGAAGCTGAGAGCGTCCTGGATATGCGGAAGCGCGATATTCACAATGGTCGCGTCGAGTACGACCATGAGTTGACAGGCCGCGATGACGGTGAGGGCGATCCCTGGGCGCCCGCTCCGACGGGCCGCGCCCGGTGGTTCGTTCCGTGTTCCGAGTTGAGAGGTTGTCACTGCTGGATCCCCCACAGGTGAATTAGTGAACGCACCCGTTCACTGTTGAGTTCACGGTAGTGAGTCCCCTTCAGGGAACGCAAGCGTTCACTGAAGCTGCCGTTCCGGAGTGTCAGCCCCCTATGGAGAGTTACTGATGGTTTCCTCACGCTCCGCGGCCACCGCTCGGTCGCAGTCGGCGGCGTTGCGGCGTCGTGGGCCCGTGCTGGAGCGGGCGATCCTCGAAGCCGCCCTGGAGCAGTTGAGTACGGTCGGCTGGAACGGGCTGACCATGGAAGGCGTCGCCGCCGGGGCCCAGACCGGCAAGGCCGCGGTGTACCGCCGCTGGCCTTCCAAGGAGGATCTGGTCGCCGACGCGCTCCAGGCGGGGCTGCCCACGCTCGACGAGGCGCCCGATTATGGGAATGTGCGCGAGGATCTGTACGAGCTCTGCCGGCTGGTACGGGACGCGATGTACTCACGGCCCGGATTCGCGCTCCGTTCGGTCCTTCACGAATGCGACGCGGCGAGCGCCGAACGCTTCCACGGGCTGATCCTCAAGGGCGTCATCGAGCCGTCCTACCGGCTCTTTGGAGACGTGGTGAAGCGCGGGATCCGGCGCGGCGATGTACGTCCGGACGCCACCGGCGTACTGATCTGCGATGTGATCCCGGCTCTGATGATGTTCCGTTCCAAGGTGTGCGGAAGCGAATGGACCGATGGCGAGATCGCCGAGATGATCGATCAGGTGATGGTGCCCCTTGTCCGGTCGCGCACTGGTTGAGGCGCCCTGCGCGGCGGACCGGAAAAGGCTCCGGACAAGGCTGTTGAGGACGGCCGGTACCCGGTCTGTCGCACGGCGTTCCGGCGGCGTAACCTTGCAGGTGCCATGCCGTACGAACCACCCACGCACACCGTTGAGCGCTCGCTGCGCGCCACCACCGACGCCAGAATCATCGCCGGCGTCGACGAAGTCGGACGCGGAGCGTGGGCCGGCCCGGTCACGGTGTGCGCCGCCATCACCGGACTGCGCAGACCGCCGGCCGGTCTCACCGACTCCAAGCTGATCAGCCCCAAGCGCCGTACGGAGCTGGCCGGTGAGCTGGAGAAGTGGGTCACCGCGCATGCACTCGGGCATGCCTCTCCGGAGGAGATCGACGCCCTGGGAATGACCGCGGCACTCAGGCTCGCCGCCGTACGCGCCCTTGAGGCGCTGCCGGTACGGCCCGACGCGGTGATCCTCGACGGCAAGCACGACTATCTCGGAGGGCCCTGGCAGGTGCGTACGGTCATCAAGGGCGACCAGTCCTGTGTCTCGGTGGCGGCGGCCTCGGTCATCGCCAAGGTGCGCAGGGACGCGCTGATGGCCGAACTGGGCGTGGCGTCCGAGGAGTACGTTCCTTTCGCTTTCGGTGCCAACGCCGGGTATCCCTCACCGGTGCACAAGGCGGCGCTGGAGGAGCGGGGGCCGACACCGCACCACCGGCTCTCGTGGGCCTATCTCGACTCGCTGCCACGGTGGCGGCACCTCAAGAAGATCCGGATCCCCGCGGGGGCCGGGGCCATGGAAAGCGGGGGCCAACTCGGCTTCGACTTCTGACACGTCCGACTCCGGTACGTCCGACTTCCGATCCGTCCGACTTCTGGAACATCCGGTGACCTCTTCGCCCGCGTGCCCCCTGGCCGTGGGCCGGGCCGAGAATGCGCCCACCCGCCGATGCCTCTGGCGTCGGCGTTTGATAGACATCCAGCCATGCCTCTCATCCCCCAGGAGCCTCAGATTCACGAGAGAGCCCAGGGTCCCAGCGCCACCCCGGCCACCGGCCGCACCGCGCCGACCCCTCGTCCTGTACCCGGTCCGCGTCCCGTACCCGGGCCGCGCTCCGCGGCCACACCGCGTCCCGGTCGCCCGGGACCCGGTCCCGCGAGGCCCGCGCCGCCGGCGCAGCGCTCGCAGAGCTCCGCCGGGCAGCCCAAGGCGTCCGGGCCCACCACTCCTTCCGCTCCTCAGATCCAGCTGATCCCGGCTCCGGCGAGCGGCGCGCTCGATGCCGCGGAAGAGGCCGTCGACCTGCTGCTCGACTCGGGTCGGGCGCCGGGCGACATCCTGGTCCTCACCACCGGGGAACAGCACCCGTGGGCCACCCATGAGCTGTCCTTCGGTGAAACCTCCTACTGGGCCCAGCACGACGCCCGCGAAGACGTGTTCTTCGCCGACGCCGCCGCTGTCGCCCGTGCGCAGTCCCGGCCCGTCGTGGTCGTCGCCGTCAACGGAGGCGGTGACGCCGTCGTCGCCCAGGTGCTGCCGCCGGCCCGCGAGCGGGCCACCGCGCTGCTGGTCGTGTGCGGTGACTCCGAGCGGATCAACGCCGTGCTCGGCGCGGGGGTCTGAGCCGTACGACAGCCGTACGGCGTGTGGTGCGCGGGCGTTGACGCCCGCGTCTGTGCGTCCGTACGTCCCGGTCGTGACCCGGCTGCCCGTTCAGGGGGTGGCCGGGCCGCTGTGGTGCGCCCGCACACGGACTATGCGGCCGTACGTCTGCTCCCGCTCCCGCCTCAGCGGGCGGCCGTGCGCCGGAGCGCCTCGACGCCGACACCGCCTCCGCGCACCGGCGAAGCAGCGGCCTCGAGCACCGTCTCCGCCAGATCGGCCGGCGGGGACATGGAGTTGGGCCGACGGCCTCCACGGTCCTCGCCCAGCACCTGCCAGCCGCTACGCGTCAGCGTGATGTACGCGCCGCACCGCAGCCCGTGCAGAGTGCAGGCGTCCCGCAGTCCCCACATCCAGGCTCCGTCCTCCTCCGTCCACCGCTCGTCACCCTCACGGCAGTAGAGCAGTACGGCGGTACGTATGGGCGTGCGACGGCGCAGATCGTGCGGGATGACACGGCGTAGATGTGCCAGCAGCGCGTTGCGGAACTCCCAGCCGTCCACCGGCGCCGCCCGTGGGACGAACGAGGCGCTCGCGGCGAGCCGTTCCTCATGATCGAGGACGGCCACGACCGCGGTCGCCGGAGTCGGCCGGTGTCTGCTGTGCAGACCGCTGACCACCTCACGCGGATTGCGCAGCAGCGGAATCCCCGCTGCCGCCCATTCGTCGAGTTCGAGCATCCTGGCGAGACGGTTGGCGGAACCCGCCGGCCCGTTGATCGAAGTGGCTGCGGACGGAGCGAATCCGAAGGTCACGATCCTCCCTTCGCATACGCGCCCACAGTACGGGCAGAGTCGGACGGGGGCGCACCTCGGCACAGCCCTTGCGGACCGCGAGCGACCGTGCGGGTTGGTGTCAATTCTCCTTGGCGCGGGGGCGTGCGGCAACGAGCAATTGGCGCCGTTGACTGGAATGGGCAGTTATGGCGGTCATATCCCTGGTCGCAGCCGTACAGCTGATGCTCCATGTCATGCCTGAACGGCGAGGACCAGCGGAAACACCCCATCCGCCCCGGCCTTTCGCAGCAGCCGGGCGGCCACCGCGAGAGTCCAGCCACTGTCCGAGAGATCGTCGACGAGCAGCACGGGACCGCCCGCCGACGTGAGCGCGCCGGCCAGCTCGGCGGGTACGGTCAGCGCTTCGTGCAGGGCGCGCACCCGCTGTGCGCTGTTGGTACGGGAGACATGGGCGTCGGCCGCCACTGGCCCGTACTCGACTGTGCCGAGCAGCGGCATCCTGCCGATCCGTGAGATCTGGTCGCCGAGCGAGCCGACGAGCCGGGGCCGGCTCCGCGAGGCCACGGTGACGACTCCGACGGGCCGAGGCGGTGCGTCGGCCGCGCCGGAGGCCCAGCCACCCGGTCCCTTGGCCCAGTCGGCGAGCACACTCACCACCGCGTTCACCACATCGTCGGGCACCGGGCCGTCCGGGGCGTGGGCCGCCAGCATCGGCCGCAGCCTGTTGCCCCAGCCGATGTCCGACAGCCGTCCCAACGCCCGCCCGGAGGAGGACTGTTCGCCCGGCGGGATACGTCCCTTGAGATCGACACCGACCGCCGAGAGCCCGGTCGGCCACATCTTGCGCGGCTCCACCTCCACACCGGGCCTGCCCAGCTCACCACGCGCGGCGTCGAGGGCAGCGGCGGTCACCTTCTCCTCGAACCGTGTCCCCGCGCAGTTGTCGCAACGGCCGCACGGGACAGCCTCCTCGTCGTCCAACTGCCGCCGCAGAAACTCCATCCGGCAGCCGTCCGTCGACGCGTAGTCGCGCATCGCCTGCTGTTCGGTCTCGCGCTGACGCGACACCCAGGCGTAACGCTCGGTGTCGTACACCCATGGCCGGCCCGTGGCGGTCCAGCCGCCCTTCACCCGGTGCACGGCCCCGTCCACATCGAGGACCTTGAGCATCGTCTCCAGACGCGTACGCCGCAGCTCGACCAGCGGTTCGAGCGCGGGCAGCGACAACGGCCGCTCGGCCCGGCCCAGGACATCGAGCGTGCGGCGGACCAGCTCCTCGGGCGGGAAGGCGACCGACGCGAAATACTGCCAGATCGCTTCGTCCTCCCTGCCGGGCAGCAGCAGCACCTCGGCATGCTCCACCCCACGGCCGGCACGGCCCACCTGCTGGTAGTAGGCGATGGGGGAGGAGGGCGAGCCGAGATGCACCACGAATCCGAGGTCGGGCTTGTCGAACCCCATGCCCAGCGCGGAGGTGGCGACCAGCGCCTTCACCCGGTTCGCCAGCAGATCGTCCTCGGCCTGCTGACGGTCGGCGTTCTCCGTGCGTCCGGTGTACGAGGCGACCGTGTGCCCGCACTGCCGCAGATACGCCGTGACCTCCTCGGCAGCCGCGACCGTGAGCGTATAGATGATCCCGGAGCCGGGCAGTTCGCCGAGATGATCGGCCAGCCACGCCAGCCGGTGCGCCGCGTCCGGCAGCCGGAGCACATGGAGACTGAGACTCTCCCGGTCCAGCGGCCCGCGCAGCACGAGCGCGTCCGTCCCCGCTCCCGTGCCCAACTGCTCGGCGACATCGGCGGTCACCCGAGAGTTCGCCGTGGCCGTGGTGGCGAGGACCGGAACACCGGACGGCAGCTCCGCGAGCATCGTGCGCAGCCGCCGGTAGTCCGGACGGAAGTCATGGCCCCAGTCCGAGATGCAGTGCGCCTCGTCCACCACCAGCAGTCCCGTCGCCGCGGCGAGCCTGGGCAGGACCTGGTCGCGAAAGTCCGGATTGTTCAGCCGCTCCGGGCTGACCAGCAGGACATCGACCTCGCCCGCGGCCACCTCGTCCTGGATCGTGTCCCATTCCTCCGCGTTCGACGAGTTGATCGTCCGGGCCCTGATCCCGGCGCGGGCGGCGGCCTCCACCTGATTGCGCATCAGCGCGAGCAACGGCGAGACGATCACGGTCGGGCCCGCGCCGCGCTCCCGCAGCAGCGAGGTCGCCACGAAATAGACCGCGGACTTGCCCCATCCCGTCCGCTGGACCACCAGCGCTCTGCGTCGGTCGGCGACGAGCGCCTCGATGGCCCGCCACTGGTCCTCGCGCAGCCGGGCGGTGCCGGTGGTGTCCCCGACGAGGCGGGCGAGTACGGAATCTGCCGAGGTCCGGAGGGCTGCGCGGTCTGCGTTGGTCATGCCCCCATGCAACCTGATGGCCCGGACAAAGCGCGAATGAGGCCACCAGCCTGTGGATAACGTTATCCACAGGGGTCGCGGGATATGGCCCGCTGCGGGACGGTCGAGCCATGAACAAGCACCACGAACCGACCGGATCCGCCGACCGCCAGCAGATCACCCTGCGCAGTCCCGCGGAACTCGCCGACGCCCTCCCGTACTTGCTCGGTTTCCATCCCACCGACTCCGTCGTCATGGTCGCGCTCCATGGCGATCACGGGCGCTTCGGCGGGCGCCTCAGGCTCGGCATCCCGCGCTCGCCGCAGGAGTGGCAGCCGGTGGCCGAGCAGCTCGCCGAGTCTCTGATCGAAGGAAGCGCGCGGCGCGGCTCCCGCCCGGACGGCATCGTCGTCTTCCTCTGCCAGGATCCGGCGGAGGGTGGGACGGGCCGGCAGGTGATGGAGCGGCTCCGCCCGCTTGCGCAGGGGCTGCGCACCGCGTGCGGGAGCCTCGATGTGCCCGTGTACGAAGTGCTCTGTATCTCCGACGGCCGTTTCTGGTCCTACTGCTGTCCCGATGCCCGCTGCTGTCCGCCGGAGGGAACGGGGCTGGCCCTGCCCGGTACGTCGGTGATGGCCGCGGCGGCCACCTACGCCGGTGTCCAGGTACGCGGATCGCTGCGTGAGATGGAGGCGCGCCTGTCGCCCTGGCAGACATCCGCCGCCGTGGACCAGGAGCAGGCGCTGGACCGGGCGGGCGCGGCCCTTGTGCCGAAGATCCTCATCGGAGGCAGCCGGGAACAGGTCGGTGTGGAGACACTGCGGACGGCGCGCACGCTCATGAAGCGGCTCGGGGAGGCGCCGCGCAAGGGAGAAGCCGACATGGACGTGGAGGACGACCGGCTCATCAGCCATGACGAGGCAGCCGCTGTCATCCTCGGGCTCCAGGACCGGGAGACACGGGACCGGGCCGCGGAGTGGATGGAGGGCGCGCAGGCCGGGCCCGCCCTGCGGCTCTGGCGCGCTCTCTCCCGCCGCTGTGTCGGCCCGTACGCGGAACACGCGACCGCACCGCTCACCCTGGCCGGCTGGGTCGCCTGGTCCACCGGTGACGAGCCCGCCGCCCGGGTCGCCCTGGGACTCGCCCTGCGCCTCGACCCACGATATGTCTTCGCGCAACTGCTCCACCAGGCCTGCAACGAAGGACTCGATCCCGAGACGCTGCGCCGCTGTCTCCGTCAGGAGCGTGCCGCGCGCGCTCTGCCGGGCGCGCGCGGCAAGGAAGGGCGGCCCACGCAGCGTTCGGTGCGACCGCCCGTGCCACGCAAGGCGCTGCCGCCCGCGGCGCATCCCGGTGGGACGGCGGCGCGGGGCCGTGCGCCCCGGCGTCATGGCAGGCGCGGCAGCAGGAGCGGGCGATGACGGCCGTGACCAGGTCGGCCGGGCGGGCGTTCACCTCTGTGGCGGAGTCGTACGAGCCGCGTCGCCGCAGAGACGGCGGCCCTCCGGAGAGCACAGAAGGCAGAGCAGACCACCCATGGCCCTCACCGCCCCTCCTCCGAACAGCGAGCCACCGCGAGCCACCTCCTCCGGGGCCGGGCGGAGAAAGGCCGTGCCATGTGCCGGACCGCCCGCCGCGCACCATGTCCTGCTCTGTGTCGCGCTGCCGTGCCTCGCGGTCTCGGCCGAGCACGGACAGCTCACCGGCGAAGGGATCGAGGGCTTCTACCAGTCCGGCAGACGTCTGCTCTCCCGCTGTCGGCTGCGGATTGCCGGACAGGAGCCTCTTTCGGTCCAGGGCAGGCTGGTCGCCGCCGACCGGGCGCGGTTCCTGGCGGTGGTCCGCACTCCCGACGATGCCGGGCCCGACCCGGAGATCAGTGTCGAACGGGTACGGGACGCCGACGGCACCGAACGGATCACGCTGCACAGCTCGGCCCGCCGGATCCGCAGATTCCCGGTGGAGATCTTCTTCGGCAGCGACCTCGCGGAACTGGCCGCGATCGGAGCCGGCCGGGCCGGACCCGAACTGCCCGCGGCCGTCCACACCGCGGGGTTGCGCTGGTCCGCGCCCGGTGGCGGATCTGCCGTCGTCACCGCGTCCCCGGCGCCCCAGGACGCGCTGGCCTCGGCGGGACTGCTGCGCTGGGAGGTGGAGCTGGGGCCCGGAGCCGCCCGCACGATCGAGCTGCGGATCCGCTCCGGCCGGCCTGTCCGGCCGACGGGCCGGACCGGGGGCAATCCACTGCCGGAGGCGGCGGCCGAGGGGGACGATTCCCGAGTGGAGGCGCTGTTCGCCGCGAGCCTCGG
Organism: Streptomyces sp. NPDC059743; assembly: GCF_042732975.1. Taxonomy (NCBI): domain Bacteria; kingdom Bacillati; phylum Actinomycetota; class Actinomycetes; order Kitasatosporales; family Streptomycetaceae; genus Streptomyces; species Streptomyces sp. NPDC059743. Next base: position 82,024 of record NZ_JBHWGS010000007.1, read on the forward strand.
CGATCTCCGGGGGCTGCTGGTGCGAGGGCCGGGCGGTCCCGCTGATCTTCATCCCGCCGCCGGTGTGCCCTGGCGCTGCGGACCGCCCGCCGCCGAGGCGCTCTGGGCGGTACGGATGGCGCTTCCGCTCGGCACCCGGCTGGCCGCGGGCACGCTGCGCGCGGTCGCCCGGGGCCAGTTCACGGGAAAAGGACGGGACTTCGGACGGCTTCCCGGGCCGCTGCGGGACGCCGGCCCTTATCTGCCGCCGAGCTGTACCGGAGTGGAGGCGACGCTCGCCTTCCCCGTGGTCCTTGCCGAGGCACACCGCTGGGGGCTTCCCGAAAGCGAGCTGGCCGAGCTGCTGCCGGCGGCGGAGCGCTGTCTGCACTGGCTGCGCTCCGCCGCGGACGGTGGCGAGCTGCTGGGGGAGCCGGGCCCCGCCGGGCCCCAGCGTGTGGAGACCCAGGCCCACGCACACCGCGCGGCCCTGCTGGGAGCCGATCTGCTGGACGCCTGTGGACGGCCGGGGGCCGACGAGTGGCGCGAGTGGGCGGGCGCGCTGCGGCTGCGGTTCGCGGAGACGTTCTGGATCGAGGACCGCGCGGGCGGCCGTCCGGCCGCGGCGCGTCTCCGCGACGGCCAGCTGCTTCCGTATCCGAGCGGCAGCTTCGCCCATCTCCTGGACACCGGTCTGCTCGGCGAGGGCAGAGCGGCCCCGGGGCTGCTGGACCGGGTGCGGACCGAGCAGCTGGCCCGTGTGCTCGGCAGTCCCGCACTGGACTCCGGCTGGGGGCTGCGGGGCCTTGGCGCCCGGGAGCCGGGACACAATCCGTTCGGTCATCGCGCGGGTGCGGTGCGGGTCCATGAGACGGCCGTCGCCGTCGCCGGTCTGGCGACGGCCGGACATGGGAAGGAAGCCGTGTCCCTGCTGCGCGGCGTGCTGGACGCGGCGGAGGCCTTCGGCCATCGGCTGCCGGAGATGTACGCGGGAGAGCAGCGCACCGCCGGAGGCGCGCCCGTGCCGCATCCCGCGGCGTGCCGTCCGGCCGCCGTGGCCGCTGCGGCGGGCATCCATCTGCTGACCGCACTTGTCGGTATCCGCCCTGACGCGCCCGGTGGCACGGTCGCGCTCCACCCGGTCCGCTCGGCCCCGCTCGGAGCGGTCCGGCTCAGCGGGCTGCGGGTCGCGGGTGAGCCCTTCTCCGTACGGGTCAGCCGACTTGGGCTCGGGATGGTGGAGGAAGCGGCGAGCGGTCTCCAACTCGGCGGCGGCGACGGATGAGCCTTGGTGGAGCCGGGCGAGCGTGTTTCGTTCGACCCGGACATGCCTCGGACATAGGACGGCCGGGTGAGCGAAAGAAGTAATCAGTGGGCATGACCGAAGGAGTGTTTATCGTCAGGCAGACGACTATGATCGCGGCATGTCGCCCTACGACCCGTCGGCTTTTCCCGCTTTTGCCGTCACTGTCGACCTGGTCGTGCTCACCGTGCGGCGCCACGCGCTCTGCGCGCTGGTCGTACGGCGCGGAGAGCCGCCATTCCAGGGCCGGTGGGCGCTGCCCGGCGGCTTTGTCAGGGCCGACGAGGATCTCGCCGACGCGGCGGCACGGGAACTGTCCGAGGAGACCGGGCTCTGCGCGCACGATCCCAAGGCACCGGCGCCCGGGAACGGGGCCCATCTGGAACAGCTCGCCACCTATGGAGATCCCAAACGGGACCCACGGATGCGGGTGGTCAGCGTCGCCCATCTGGCGCTCTCGCCCGACCTTCCGGCCCCGCGCGCGGGCGGCGACGCCAACAGCGCGCGCTGGGCTCCCGTCGAGGCACTGCTCAACCAGGAGAGTGGTTTCGTCCGCGAGGACGGACAGCCCGCACAGCTCGCCTTCGACCATGGGCGGATCCTCGCGGACGGTGTCGAGCGGGCCCGTTCCAAGATCGAGTACTCCTCGCTCGCCACCGCGTTCTGCCCGTCCGAGTTCACCGTCGGCGAGCTGCGCCGGGTGTACGAGGCGGTGTGGGGCGTGGCGCTCGACCCACGTAACTTCCATCGCAAGGTGACAGGGACGCCGGGATTCCTGGTCCCGTCCGGAGGCACCACCACCCGGCAGGGCGGTCGGCCCGCTCAGCTCTTCCGGGCCGGCGGAGCGACTGTACTCAACCCGCCGATGCTGCGTCCCGAGGTCTGAGGGGGTCAGAGACAGCGACGGAGATGGGGCAGCGGCGGCCTGAGGGGCCGTCAGTCGTCCGGCCGACGGGACCGGGTGCCCGGACTTAAGACACCCGGGTGGGCAGCCCTGCGCTACAAGTCGGACATATAGCGTTATCTTGCTGCGGTACTCACCCTGCCGCCGAGCGGTCTCACCCCGCGGGAGAAGCGATGCTCCAGGCCATTGGACTGACCAGCACCCCCCGTCGAGACCTCACCTCCGCCGTGGACGATCTGACCTTCGAGGCCCGGCCCGGCTCCGTCACCGCGCTTCTCGGTGCCTCCGGCGCGGGCAAGACGACAGCCCTCAGGCTGATGCTCGAACTCCAACCCGGCCGAGGGATCACCTACTTCCGCGGCCGTCCGCTCCATCGCATCGCCCATCCGGCACGTGAGATCGGCGTACTCCTCGGCGATGTGCCAGGCCATCCCGGACGCACGGTCAGGGGCCAGCTCAGGATGCTCGGCGCCGCCGTGGGCGTCCCCGCCTCGCGCGCCGACGAACTTCTCGACGTCGTGGGTCTCCAAGGGCTGCGCGACGAACGTCTCGGCACGCTCTCGCTCGGTATGGAGCGCAGACTCGGGCTCGCCACCGCGCTGTTGGGCGACCCGCACACGCTGCTACTCGACGCGCCGTCCGGAGGACTCTCGCTTCGCGAGACCAGTTGGCTGTTCGGGCTGCTCAGCGCGCACGCGGCCCAGGGCGGCACCGTTCTGTACACCACCGACGATCCCAAGGAGGCCGCCCGCACCGCCGATCATGTCGTCACCATCGACGACGGCCGCCTTGTCGCCGACCAGGACGGAGCCGCCTTCGCCCGTACCAGGCTGCGTCCGCGCGTCGCGGTCAGGACACCGCACGCCGCGCGTCTCGCCGATGTGCTGAGCCGTGAGGCCCGCGCGAGTAGACGCTCCGTCGAAGTGGTCACCGAGGCGGGCAGCCGGCTCACCGTCTTCGGCAGCACATGCCCCGAGATCGGTGAGGCTGCCTTCCGGCACGGCATCCTCGTCCATCAGCTCGCCGACGAGTTCGGTGACACAGGCCCGGGTCCGGTTCCCCGGCTCGCACCGGTCCCGGCCGCCGTCTCCGTTCCGGTGCCTGGCCCCGGCTCAAGCCCCGGCTCAGGCTCAGGCCCCGGTTCTTCCTTCCGCACCGTCTCCGTACCGGGCCCGGCGCGGGCCTTCACGCCACGGCAGGCACGGGCCGAGGCGGACACGACACCGACCGAGGCGGTGACCACCCCGCACACGGCGCCGCACGCCACGCCGCAGACCGCGCCGCACGTCGCTCCCGACGCCGAGACACACACCGGTCCGCACACCGAACTCCGGGCCGAGCCCGCGCCCGACGCTCTCGGCCCGCTGCCGCCGCCGCTGTCGGCGCGCCCGGTCCGCAGCCCGCTCAGACCGGTGCGTTATGAACTCCGCCGCATGCTCGGTGTTCCCAGCACCTATCTGATCGTGGCCGCCGTCCTTGTCGCGTCCACGGTTCTCGCCGTGACCCTCGCCCACAGCGGCAGGACCTCGCTGCCCGGTCTACTCTCGGCCTGGCCGGGCCTTCTGCCGCTGCCGCCCGCCGCGCTCGGTGCCGGACTGCTCGGAGCGCTCTCGTTCGGCCACGAGTTCCGCTACCCCGCGCTCGCCGACGCGCGCGGCACCGTCCCCCGCCGTCTCGGGCTGCTGCTCGCCAAGTCCGTGGTGATGGCGGCCTCGGCCCTGCTGCTCACACTGCTGGCGGTGGTCGCCGACTTCGGAGTCCTGCGTCTTGCGTACGGCGCCGGTGTCGCGCCCGTACCGGACAACTGGTTGGCGCTCGGTACCGGCTGGGCCGGTCTCGCCGTCGGCTCCGCCTGGGCGGGGCTGCTCGCCGCCGGAGTCTTCCGGGCCGCGGTCGCCGGAGTGGCCGCCGTCATCGCCGTACCGACCCTGGTCGTGCCTCTGCTTCAGGTGGCGCTCTCCGGTCCGTCCGCGCGTTCGATGGCCGGACTCCCGGGCAGACTCCGTGAACTGACGTGGCTTCAGTGGCCGGGCCAGGTCGACCGCTGGCTGATGGTCGCGGTCAGACTCATGGCTCAACCGGTCGCGGCGGCGCTGACGTTGTCACTTTCAGTCCTTCTCTGTGCATATCTGCTCACCGGCCGTCGCCGCAGGGCCCGTTGGCGACCGAGGAAAGACCGGAGTATGCCCTCCTGCCCACAAGTCCCCTGAGAAAGCCCGCTTCTTTCCGATAAGGCGTCAATCGAAGGGCGAGCGCCGATCACCCTTTCGTGTGCTTTTCAGCAAAGACCTCAAGGCTCGTGGAAGCAACGCCGACAAAGGATGCGTGAGTACCCTTGCGCACACCATGATGACCGCCGCCCGTTCCGTCGACTCCGGCCTCGCCGACCCGGGTGAACTCGACCGCTACCCCTTCGCGGAGGCGCCCGGCGCCGACCGCGCGGCAGCCCCCGTCTGGGAGGGCGCCGACACCGATTTGGGCCGGGTGGGACGGCGTACGACGAGCAGCCGAGGCCGCGGACTGCACGGCCAACTCGTCCAGCAGCTCGGCCAGATGATCGTCTCCGGAGATCTGGGCGCCGACCGGCCGCTCGTACCCGAGGAGATCGGCCAGCGCTTCGAGGTCTCCCGCACCGTGGTGCGGGAGTCGCTTCGTGTGCTGGAGGCCAAGGGCCTCGTGAGTGCCCGGCCCAATGTAGGTACCCGTGTCCGGCCGGTGAGTGACTGGAATCTGCTCGACCCCGACATCATCGAGTGGCGGGCTTTCGGGCCGCAGCGTGACGACCAGCGCCGTGAGCTGACCGAGCTGCGCTGGACGATCGAGCCCCTCGCGGCACGTCTGGCGGCCGGCCACGGCCGGGCGGAGGTCCAGCAGCGGCTCACCGACATGGTGGAGATCATGGGCCATGCCCTCGCCCAGGGTGACTCGATCACCTTCGCGCGTGCGGACGCCGAATATCACTCCCTGCTGATCCAGCTCGCCGGCAACCGCATGCTGGAGCATCTCTCCGGCATCGTTTCCGCCGCCCTCCAGGTCTCCGGCGGTCCGGTCACCGGATGCGACCGTCCCACCGAGGCCTCGCTCGCCCACCACACGCGGATCGCCGACGCCCTCGCCACCGGTGACGCGCACGCCGCGGAATCGGCCATGCGTCAACTGCTCACCGTGCAGCCCGAGGTGGAGCGCGTCGTCCCCGCGCCGCGCGAGCACTGAGCGCCGCCGCAGCCAGGACGTACGGGGATGTACGCATCGTGTGTCGCCGGACCCGGAGGGTCCGGCGATGCGATTGTGGGGGCTTAGATCCCGCTTCTGGTCGCTTTGTCGCAAATGAGGTGTGACTCGGGCCACGTGGATTGGGCGTAACACTCCTCGAGGCAGGGCGATGACCTAAGAGGTGACAGCCGAGGAGGGAATACGACCGCCGTGCGTGGCGCTGTATTCACCCTCTGAGGTCCTAACCCGCGCCGTCGGCACATCCCCAGCCGACGGTCGTCGGCTCCGGCCCGATCCTGGGCGGGGCCGGAAGCCGTTTCCATCGTTCCGAGAGGTTGTTCGTGTCGGCCAGCACATCCCGTACGCTCCCGCCGGAGATCGCCGAGTCCGAGTCTGTGATGGCGCTCATCGAGCGGGGAAAGGCTGATGGGCAGATCGCCGGCGATGACGTGCGTCGGGCCTTCGAGGCCGACCAGATTCCGCCAACCCAGTGGAAGAATGTTCTGCGCAGCCTCAACCAGATCCTCGAGGAAGAGGGTGTGACGCTGATGGTCAGTGCCGCGGAGTCGCCGAAGCGCACCCGCAAGAGCGTCGCAGCGAAGAGCCCGGTCAAGCGCACCGCCACCAAGACTGTCGCGACCAAGACGGCCACGGCGAAGACTGTCGCGGCAGCCACCGCAGCTCCCGCGGTGGAGAGTGTGGACACGGCGGCCGACGAGGCCGTCGTACCCGCCAAGAAGACCGCCGCGAAGAAGACCGTGGCCAAGAAGGCGACGGTCAAGAAGACCGCCGCCAAGAAGACGACCGCCAAGAAGACCGTGGCGGGCAAGAAGGACGCCGACGAGGTCGCGGACGGCGAGGAGCCGACCGATGAGATCCAGGGCGGCAAGGTCGAGGAGGAGGAGACCGAGGGCGAGAACAAGGGCTTCGTACTCTCCGACGACGATGAGGACGACGCGCCGGCCCAGCAGGTCGCCGTCGCCGGTGCCACCGCCGACCCGGTCAAGGACTATCTGAAGCAGATCGGCAAGGTCCCGCTCCTCAACGCCGAGCAGGAGGTCGAACTCGCCAAGCGCATCGAGGCCGGACTCTTCGCCGAGGACAAGCTGGCCAACTCCGACAAGCTCGCGCCCAAGCTCAAGCGCGAGCTGGAGATCATCGCGGAGGACGGCCGACGCGCCAAGAACCATCTGCTGGAGGCCAACCTCCGCCTCGTGGTCTCGCTGGCCAAGCGCTACACCGGCCGCGGCATGCTCTTCCTGGATCTGATCCAGGAGGGCAATCTCGGTCTGATCCGTGCGGTCGAGAAGTTCGACTACACCAAGGGCTACAAGTTCTCCACGTACGCCACCTGGTGGATCCGTCAGGCGATCACCCGCGCCATGGCCGACCAGGCCCGCACCATCCGTATCCCGGTGCACATGGTCGAGGTCATCAACAAGCTCGCGCGTGTCCAGCGCCAGATGCTCCAGGACCTGGGCCGTGAGCCCACGCCGGAGGAGCTGGCCAAGGAGCTCGACATGACCCCCGAGAAGGTCATCGAGGTCCAGAAGTACGGCCGTGAGCCGATCTCCCTGCACACTCCGCTGGGCGAGGACGGCGACAGCGAGTTCGGAGACCTCATCGAGGACTCCGAGGCGGTCGTCCCGGCCGACGCCGTCAGCTTCACACTGCTCCAGGAGCAGCTCCACTCGGTGCTCGACACCCTCTCTGAGCGTGAGGCGGGCGTGGTCTCCATGCGCTTCGGCCTCACGGACGGCCAGCCCAAGACGCTGGACGAGATCGGCAAGGTCTACGGCGTGACGCGGGAGCGTATTCGTCAGATCGAGTCCAAGACCATGTCGAAGCTGCGCCACCCGTCGCGTTCGCAGGTCCTGCGCGACTATCTCGATTAGGACCATCTCGATCAGGTCTCTTTCAGGGGCGCACTGAAGCGCGTTCGAAGGCCCGGATGCCACCACGGATCCGGGCCTTCGCCTCGTGCGCGGGGTGCGGGACGGGCACGGGAGGATGACTCTGGGTAGATACGTCTTCACCGGAGAGTCAGGAGCCCGTATGCGTCATTCGCTTGCCCGAGTGCTGACGGGAGGAGTGGCCGCGATCGCGGCGGGGGTCCTGCCGCCGCTTCTCTCGCCGCCGCCCGCCGTCGCCGAGAGTGTGGTCATCGGTGGTCAGCCGGTCCGGGCCGCCGACAGCCCCTGGGTCGTGGCCGTGTCCAGCCGTGACCGCTTCGGCGGTACGCGGGCGGGCCAGTTCTGCGGGGGTGTGGTGGTGGCTCCGACGAAAGTGCTGACGGCCGCCCACTGTATGAGCCCGGATGTGCTCGGAGGGCCTCCGGGACAGGTGCGCGACCTCAGGATCATCGCAGGACGGGACCGGCTGCGCGCCAAGGGCGGGCATGTCGTCTCCGTACGGTCCGTCCAGGTCGATCCGGCGTACGACCCGGGCACCAACGCGGCGGATCTGGCCGTGCTGACGCTGGAGCGCGCGCTGCCCAGGAGGTACGCGATCCGGCCGGCCGAGCCGGGGGACTCCGCCGCGGAGCCCGGGACCGCCGCCGCCGTCTACGGCTGGGGCGACACCTCCGGTGACGGCGACTACGCGAGCACGCTGCGCTCCGCGCCGGTGACGGTCCTGCCCGATGCGAACTGCTCGCGGGCGTACTCAGGCGGCTCAGGTGGCCGCTACGAGCCCTCCACGATGCTCTGTGCGGGCGATCCCGCGGGCGGGCATGACGCCTGCCAGGGCGACAGCGGAGGGCCGCTGGTGGCCCAGGGACGCCTTATCGGGCTGGTCTCCTGGGGCAGCGGCTGTGGACGCTCGGACAGTCCCGGGGTCTACACCCGGATCACCACCGAGGTCAGGGCGGTCGCCACCGCGGTGGGGGCAAACGTCCCACGGTGACGAGAACAGGCGGCCACCCCGCGCTCAGCGGGAGTGGCCGCCCGTCGGCCGGTCAGGACCGACCCTTGGCTCGTCGTGGATGCGAGGTGTCAGCGCTCCTCTTCACCGCCGCCGGCCGGCACGGCCGTCAGTCGGTCGGTCTCATCCTGTATTTCCGCGGCGATCTTCTTGAGTTCCGGCTCGAACTTACGTCCGTGGTGGGCGCAGAAGAGCAGTTCACCACCGCTGATCAGGACGACGCGCAGATAGGCCTGCGCGCCGCAGCGGTCGCAGCGGTCAGCCGCGGTCAGCGGGCTCGCGGGGGTCAGAACAGTAGTCACGTCGCCTCTTCTCTAGCTCGACGAGCTGTCGTACCAGGGTCAACATCCAACCAGGCCGAAAACGTTCCCGCTCTCGGCTTTTCCTTGAAAACTTCTTTCCGGGTGGCTGGCTGCTGGCGGTTGGCGGCGAATGGGCCGTATCGCTTCGCTTGGCTTCGCTCTACGGGTTTCGCGTTGCTTGACAGTGCTTGTCAGTGGGGAGCGCCCTCGCCGGCTGGCTTGCCGGTTGTTGATGAGGACGTGCCCGGAGCCTAAATGGTTCATGCCTGGAAGGGAACGTGATGTGTGCTTCACCCCGACGAGGGATCGAACACCTATGCGACCGTGGACTAGCATAAGAAATCGCGTGGGTGGCGTGACAACGGCTCTACCAGGCCTCTGTACCCTCTGACCGGTGACAGACGCCGGGCCTTTACCCCACGGGGCCACATCTCAAATTCAGCGAGGAGCGAACCGCGTGACCGCCGAGACGTCCGTGCCGTCCACTGCGCTGCTGACCGCAGACCGTGACGGCTCCAACTACACCGCGCGGCACCTGCTCGTCCTTGAGGGGCTCGAAGCGGTCCGCAAGCGACCCGGAATGTATATCGGCTCGACCGACAGCCGCGGTCTGATGCACTGCCTCTGGGAGATCATCGACAACTCCGTCGACGAGGCCCTGGGCGGGTACTGCGACCACATCGAGGTGATCCTCCACGAGGACGGCTCGGTCGAGGTCAAGGACAACGGCCGGGGCATTCCGGTCGATGTCGAGCCCAAGACCGGCCTGTCCGGCATCGAGGTCGTCATGACCAAGCTGCACGCCGGCGGAAAGTTCGGCGGCGGCTCGTATGCCGCCTCCGGCGGTCTGCACGGCGTGGGCGCCTCGGTGGTGAACGCGCTCTCCGCCCGGCTCGATGTCGAGGTGGACCGCAACAGCGCCACCCACTCGATCAGCTTCCGGCGCGGAGTCCCCGGCATCTTCACCGAGCCGGGACCCGACAGTCCCTTCGACCCGGCGAACGGGCTGATCAAGGGCAAGCGGGTGCCCAGGACCCGGACGGGCACGCGCGTGCGCTACTGGGCCGACCGGCAGATCTTCCTCAAGGACGCCAAGCTCTCCCTGGAGACGCTCCACCAGCGCGCCCGCCAGACCGCCTTCCTGGTTCCCGGACTGACCATCGTCGTCAGGGACGAGCGGGCGGCCGGCGAGAGCGAGGGCAACGGCACGGTCGAGGAGACCTTCCGTTTCGACGGCGGCATCAGCGAGTTCTGCGAATATCTGGCGCAGGACAAGGCCGTCTGCGACGTGCTGCGGCTGACCGGCCAGGGCATCTTCAAGGAGACCGTGCCGGTCCTGGACGACCGCGGGCACATGACACCGACCGAGGTCACCCGGGAGCTGGGCGTCGACATCGCGCTGCGCTGGGGCACCGGGTACGAGACCGCGGTCAAGTCGTTCGTGAACATCATCGCGACGCCCAAGGGCGGTACGCATGTGAGCGGCTTCGAGCGCTCGCTGACCAGGACGGTCAACGAGGTGCTGCGCTCGGCCAAGATGCTGCGGGTCGCCGAGGACGACATCGTCAAGGACGACGCCCTGGAGGGCCTGACCGCCGTGGTCACGGTGCGGCTCGCGGAGCCGCAGTTCGAGGGCCAGACCAAGGAGGTCCTGGGCACCTCCGCAGCCAACCGGATCGTCTCCAATGTCGTGGCCAAGGAACTCAAGGAATTCCTGACGTCGACGAAGCGCGACGCCAAGGCGCAGGCACGGGCTGTGCTGGAGAAGGCCGTCGCCGCCGCCCGTACACGGATCGCGGCCCGCCAGCACAAGGAGGCGCAGCGCAGGAAGACCGCGCTGGAGTCCTCCTCGCTGCCGGCCAAGCTCGCCGACTGCCGCAGCGACGACGTGGACCGCAGCGAGCTGTTCATCGTGGAGGGAGACTCCGCGCTCGGTACGGCCAAGCTCGCCAGGAACAGCGAGTTCCAGGCGCTGCTGCCGATCCGGGGCAAGATCCTCAATGTCCAGAAGTCGTCCGTCTCGGACATGCTCAAGAACGCCGAGTGCGGGGCGATCATCCAGGTCATAGGAGCGGGCTCGGGCCGTACGTTCGACATCGACGCGGCCCGCTACGGCAAGATCGTGCTCCTGGTCGACGCCGATGTCGACGGCGCCCATATCCGCTGTCTGCTGCTCACGCTCTTCCAGCGCTATATGCGGCCGATGGTGGAGGCGGGCCGGGTCTTCGCCGCCGTACCGCCGCTGCACCGGATCGAGCTGGTGCAGCCCAAGCGGGGCCAGGACAAGTATGTGTACACGTACTCGGACAGCGAACTGCGGCAGACGCTGCTGGAGTACCAGCGCAAGAACATCCGATTCAAGGACTCCATCCAGCGCTACAAGGGCCTGGGCGAGATGGACGCCGACCAGCTCGCGGAGACCACGATGGATCCGCGCCACCGCACCCTGCGGCGGATCAACATCGGCGACCTGGAGTCGTCCGAGCAGATCTTCGATCTGCTGATGGGCAATGAGGTGGCGCCCCGCAAGGAGTTCATCACCAGCTCCGCGGCGACCCTGGACCGCTCGCGCATCGACGCCTGAGCCGCGATCTCCCAGGCGCGACCTGCCGAGCGTGATCTGCCCAGCACGACCTGCCCAGCGCGGTCTCCACCCACGGGTGGAGACCGCGTTTCCACCTTTGATCAACCCTTGCGCCGATGCTCTGACCTGACGCTTCTCCGTAACGTCGAAGTCGCTGAACTTCTTCGTCCCCGGAGGCACCGCATGTCCTCGCCCATCGACATTCTCGTGATCGTCGCCGCTGTCGCGCTGGTCGCCGTGCGCCAGTTCAGGCCACAGCGGATCACCATCGGCGGGCGCGGCTGGCTGGTGCTGCCCGTCGTCCTGGCGGTCGTCGCCCTGAGCCAGCCGGGCCTGATAGACGCGCACGACCGCTCGCTGTCGGTGCTGCTGCTCGGAGCCGAGCTGGTGGTGGGACTGGTGATGGGCGCGGGCTGGGCCTGGACCGGCCGGCTCTGGACCGCCGAGGACGGCTCCGTGTGGACGAAGGGCACCGGGGCCACGGTCGCGGTCTGGATCGGCGGGATAGCCCTGCGGGCCGGGCTGATGGGCATCGGCGCGCTGATAGGTGTCCACCAGGGCTCCGGAGCGCTGCTGCTCGCACTCGCCGCCTCCGTGCTGGTCCGCAGAGGCATGCTGGTGTGGCGGGCCCGTGCCGTACACCCGTCGTACGGTGACGGGACAGCCGCCGCGCCGTGGAAGGACCGTGTGTGACAGCCGACGCCTGGACGAACTGGCCCTCCCGGGAGGCCCTCACTCGGCACGGCCGTACCGAGGCACGGCGATGGCTGGCCCGGTCCATCCGAATGCTCACTCTGGCGGCCCTGCTCTGGTCGACTTTCAGCCGGCGCCATGTGGAGGGCTGGGCGGCGGCCGTGGCCGTGGCCGCCACGTTCGCCCTCGTCTTCTGCGCCTGGGCCTTCTACCGCACCACCCTGCGGCATCAGCTCTGGCCGTCGGTCGTGCTGCTGATGGCACTGATGGGCGGAGCTCTCGCCGCGCGCCAGAGCGGATTCGAGATCGCCGCGGTCGTGCTGTGGTGCGGCTGTGCCATCACCGCCATGGAACGGCTGCCGCTCGCCGCAGCCCTGCCCACCAGCTGTCTCGCTCTCGGCGGATTCGCCGTGGTCAACCCGGACGCCTGGCTGACCACGTCGCTCAGCACCGCGGGACTGCTCCTCGGCGGCTATGTGCTGCGGCTCGACGCGGAGGCGCGCGGCAGCGCGCAGCGGCTGCTGGCGCAGGAGCGGGCCGCCCGTGCAGCCGAGGCCGAGTCGGCGGCCCTCGCCGAGCGGGCGAGGATAGCCCGGGACATCCATGACGTCCTGGCGCACAGCCTCTCCGCGCAGCTTGTGCATCTGGAGGCGGCCCGGCTGCGGATAGAGCGGGAACCGCCGGCACCGTTCCGCGACCAGATACTGGAGCGCGTCGTCGCCGCGCGTTCCATGGCGCGCGAAGGGCTCTCCGAGACCCGGCAGGCGCTCTCCGCCCTGCGCGGTGAGATGGCTCCGCTCGGTGATCATCTCCGTGAGCTGGCCGCCATGGAAGGCGCCGAGGTCGCGGTCGAGGGAGCGCCGAGGCCGCTGCCCGCGGAGGCCTCGCAGACGGTGCGCAGGGTGGCGCAGGAGGCGCTCACCAACGTACGGAAGCACGCGCCGGGCGCGCGCGTACGGATCGTGCTCACGTATGGCATGGACGAGGTGACGCTGGACATAAGGGACTCCGGCGGGAAGGACTCCGGTGGGAACGGAGCGGGCCCGGCAGGGCTGGCGGTCTCCGGCTCCGGGTACGGTCTGCTGGGGATGAGGGAGCGCGCCGAACTGCTCGGCGGCACTCTGGAGGCCGGTCCCGGTGGCCCTGGCGGTCCTGGTGGCTCCGAGGGCGGCTCGGAGGGCTCCGAGACGGGCTCGGACGGTTCCGAGAGTCCTGTGAGGTCCGAAGGCCGCGAAGGGAAGGGTTTTACCGTGCGTCTGCGAGTGCCCGCATGACGGCCCGCGTGATCGTGGCCGACGACCAGGCCGTGGTGCGTGAGGGCATCGTGATGCTGCTCGGGCTGCTGCCGGGCATCGAGGTCGTCGGCGCGGCGAAGGACGGCGAGGAGGCGGTGGCGCTTGTCGCCGAACTCGGTCCCGATGTCGTCCTGATGGATCTGCGGATGCCCCGCTGCGACGGCGTGGAGGCCACCCGCCGTATCCGCGCCGAGCACCCGGGAACCCAGGTCGTGGTGCTCACGACCTACGCCGACGACGATTCGCTCTTCGCCGCGCTCCGGGCGGGCGCCCGTGGCTATCTGACCAAGGACGCGCAGGGCGAGGAGATCGTCCGGGCCGTGGAGGACGTACTGGCGGGCCAGGCGGGACTGGCGCCCGCCGTGCAGCGCAGACTGCTGGAACGGGTCACCGCGCCGCTCGCCGCGCCCGCGCCCGTGGAGTTGCCCGACGGGCTGACCGCGCGGGAGGCCGAGGTGCTCTCCCTGGTCGCCGAAGGGCTCTCCAACAAGGAGATCGCGCAGCGACTGCACATCGGCGCGGCCACGGTGAAGACCCATATCAACAATCTCTTCGCCAAGACGGGAGTGCGCGACCGCGCGCAGGCCGTGCGATACGCCTACCAACGAGGACTCATCCCGCCACCCGGGACAACCGTCACCTGATGGGGTGAAGTCGGGGCGGAGACGAGTCCGGGATCCCGTGCCTCCGACCATCCTTGCTACGCGGCCGAAACGGTTCGCTGACAAGGAGAGTTGACCGGTGGAGAAGCAGGAAGGGCGTGAGGCCGCAGCGATGCGGCTCGACGACCCGTGGTACGAAGCGCTGGCCTCGGACTGGGGCGAGCCCGCCGGTTCCGGAATGCCCACGATGCCTGTCCCGCCGGGCGGGCACCCGGCCTCCGAGATCTATCCGCGGGTTCAGCGCAGTGCCGCGTTCCAGGAGGTCAGGAGCCGCTACCGGAGGTTTGTCGTCCCGGCCTCGGTCGCCTTCTTCCTCTGGTACTTCGCGTATGTCGTGGCCGCGACGACCGCGCCCGGGCTGATGGCGAGACCGGTGGTGGGAGCGGTGAATGTCGCGATGGTGGCCGGCCTCGGCCAGTTTCTCTCCACGTTCCTGCTGACCTGGGCGTACGCGCGCCATGCCCGGCTGCGCCGGGACCGGGCCGCGCTGGAACTGCGCTGGAGCGTGTTCGACCAGGAGCGGTCCCAGGATCGCTCCGAGGAGACGGCGCCGGGGAGTGCGGCGGTACGAGGGAGCGTCCGGTGACCGGCGACCATCAGACGCTGGCGCTGGTGCTGTTCAGCGCGTTCGTCGCGGTCACTCTGGGCATCACCACCTGGGTGAGCCGCAACCGCCATGGCTCCGCCGAGGAGTTCTACGCGGGCGGCCGGCTGTTCTCGCCGATGGAGAACGGATTCGCGATCGCGGGCGACTATATGTCCGCCGCCTCCTTTCTCGGGATCTCCGGACTGATCGCGCTGTTCGGCTACGACGGCATGCTCTACTCGGTCGGCTTTCTGGTCGCCTGGCTGGTCGTGCTGTTCCTGGTCGCCGAACTCGTACGGAACTGCGGCCGGTTCACCCTTGCCGATGTCGTCGCGGCCAGGATGAGCGAACGGCCGGTCAGGATCGCGGCGGGCACCTCCTCGGTCACCGTCTCCGTGCTCTATCTGGTGGCGCAGATGGTCGGCGCGGGCAGCCTGGTCGCGCTGCTGCTCGGCGGTACGAGCGCGTCGGCGCGCACCTGGACCGTGATCGGTGTGGGCGCGCTCATGGTCGTCTATGTCTCCCTCGGCGGGATGCGAGCCACCACCTGGATCCAGATCGTCAAGGCCGTGCTGCTGATGGCCGGAGCGATCACGTTGACCGTGCTCGTCCTGGTCCGTTTCCACGGCGATGTCAACGGGCTGCTGAACACCGCCGTCGCGCACAGCGGCCACGGCAGGGAGTTCCTCGCTCCCGGTCTCAAGTACGGCAGCAACTGGACCGCGCGCCTCGACTTCATCAGCCTGGGACTGGCACTGGTCCTGGGCACGGCCGGGCTGCCGCACATCCTCTCCCGCTTCTACACCGTGCCGACCGCGCGTGCCGCGCGTCATTCGGTCGTCTGGGCCATCGGTCTGATCGGCGGCTTCTATCTGATGACGATCGTGCTCGGGTTCGGCGCGGCAGCGCTGGTCGGCTCGGACGCGGTCCGTGCCTCGAACGCCGCGGGAAACACGGCGGTTCCGCTGCTGGCGCTCGATCTCGGCGGTGGCGCGGGATCAACAGGCGGAACGGTTCTCTTCGCGGTCGTCGCGGCCATCGCCTTCGCCACCATCCTGGCCGTCGTCGCGGGCATCACACTCGCCTCCTCGGCCTCCGTCGCCCACGATCTCTACACCTCGCTCAGGCGCAGGCACGCCAAGCGGCGGAGCGAGGTGGCGGTGGCCCGGCTGGCGGCGGCCGGTATCGGCGCGGTGGCGATCGCGCTCAGTCTGCTGGCGCAGGAGCTGAATGTCGCCTTCCTGGTCGGGCTGGCGTTCGCGGTCGCCGCCTCCGCCAATCTGCCCGTACTGCTGTACTCGCTGTTCTGGCGGAACTTCACCACACGAGGCGCGGTCTGGTCGGTGTACGGCGGGCTGATTCCGGCCGTGGTGCTGGTGGTGCTCTCACCCGTGGTCTCGGGCAGTCCCGAGGCGGTGTTCCCCGGCCTGGACTTCAAGGTGTTCCCGCTCCAGAACCCGGGCGTGATCTCCATTCCGCTGGGCTTCCTCGCGGGCTGGATCGGTACGGTCACCTCGTCCGAGCCGCCCGACGAGGCCACGTACGCGGAGACCGAGGTCCGTTCGCTGACGGGCGCGGGAGCGGTCTGAGAGCCCGCTGCTCGGAGCCCGCCCGTCCGGAGTCGCGGCCTCCGTCAGACGCCCGCCGCCCAGGTGTAGCGGTGTTCGGGACGCCCTGTCTCGCCGTACCGGAGTGTGAGCCGTACCCGACCGGTCCGCTCCAGCAGCTTGAGATAGCGCTGCGCGGTCTGCCGGCTCATCCCCGCGTTCTCCGCGATCTCCTGGGCCGACAGCGGACCGTCGGCGCTCATCAGCGTCCGGCGCACCAGCGCGGCCGTGGTGGGGGAGTGGCCCTTGGGCAAGGCCGGAGCACTCGCGGCGGAGAGCGCCCCGAACATCCGGTCCACCTCCGACTGATCGGCCTCGCCGCCGCCGTCCAGAGTGCGGCGCAGGGCCGCGTACGCCTCCAGCTTGGCCCGTAGACCGGCGAAATTGAATGGTTTGACCAGGTATTGAAGTGCGCCATGGCGCATCGCGGCCTGCACGGTGGCGACATCGCGCGCCGCCGTCACCATGATCACATCGGTCTGATGACCGAGCCGCCGCAACTCCCGTACCACCGCGAGTCCGTTCTCGTCCGGCAGATGGTGATCGAGCAGGATCAGATCGACGCTGTGCTCGGAGATCCGGCCGAGCGCCTCGGCGGCCGAGTGGGCCTGTGCCACCACCCGGAAGCCCGCCACCTTGGCCACATAGGCCGTATTGATCGCCGCGACCCGGAGGTCGTCGTCCACGATCAGTACGTCGATCATCGTGTCTCCCCGGCCGCGCTCATCGGGTCTTCGGCGCCGTCGTCTGCGTCGTCCGCTTCCGCCTCTGCGGTCAGGGCCTCCGGCAGTACGACGGTGAACTCGGCGCCGCCCTGCGCGGACTCGCCGACCCGCGCCCTGCCGCCCTGCCGCTCGGCGAGTCTGCGTACCAGGGCGAGTCCCAGACCGCGCTTGCCGTGGGCCGGCAGCTCCTTGGTCGACCAGCCCTCGGAGAAGACGAGTTCACGGTGGGCGGCGGGCACACCGGGACCGCTGTCGGAGATCACAAGAACGACCGTACGGCCTTCGGCGCGCAGTTCCACCTCGATCCGCGGGTCCTCGGAGCCGGCCGCCGCGTCCAGCGCGTTGTCCACCAGATTGCCGACGACCGTCACCAGGCCCTGCGGATCCACCAGCCGGTCGGGCAGCAGCGTGCGGGACGAGAGCCGCAGCGAGACACCGCGCTCGGCGGCGACCGTGGCCTTGCCGACCAGCAGCGCGGCCGGCAGCGGATCGTGGATGCGCTCGGTGATCTGCTCGGCGGTGGCCCGGTGCACGCCGACGACCTCGTTGACGAACTCCACCGCCTCCTCGTGCAGGTCCAGCTCCAGCAGCCCGAGCAGCGTGTGCATCCGGTTCGCGTGCTCATGGTCCTGGGCCCGCAGGGCGTCGATCAGTCCGCGCGTCGCGTCCAGCTCGCGGCCCAACTGCTCCAGCTCCGTACGGTCGCGGAGGGTGACGACGGCGCCGCCGTCGTCGGTCGGCATCCGGTTGGCGACCAGGACCCGGCTGCCCCGTACGGCGAGCAGATCCTCGCCCAGCACACATCCGGTCAGCACCTCGGTGGTGCGTCCGGCCCCGAGCACCTCGTCCAGCGGCCGTCCGATGGCATCGGGACCGAGTCCCAGCAGCCGCTGCGCCTCGTCGTTGATCAGCCGGATCCGGCCGCTCCCGTTCAGCGCCACGACGCCCTCCCGCAGGCTGTGCAGCATCGCCTCACGCTCGGTGAGCAGCGCCGAGATGTCCGAGAAGGCCAGATCATGGGTCTGCCGCTGGAGCCGCCGGGAGATCAGATAGGCGGCGAGCGCTCCCGCCGCCAGCGCTCCGCCCGCGTAGGCGAGCAGCCCGGGGATCGCGGCGAGCAGCCGGTCGCGGACGCTGTCGTACGCGATACCGACCGAGACGGCCCCGACGATGGTGCCCGTACGGTCGCGCAGCGGGACCTTGCCCCGGGCGGAGCGGCCGAGTGTGCCGCTGTCGATCTCCCGTATATGCGCGCCCGCGAGCGCCGCGCTGGGATCGGTGGAGACGACCTTGCCGATCTGGCCGATATCGGTATGCGACCAGCGGATCCCGCGTCTGTCCATGATCACCACATACTCGGCGCCGGTGGCGCGTCTGATGCGTTCGGCCTCGGCCTGGACGGGACCGCCGGGCGTCGGCCGTGAGGCCAGCAGATCGTCGGCGACCTCCGCGGAGGCGGTGGTCTCGGCGATCGCCAGCGCCCGGCTCATCGCCTGGTCGTCCAGCTCCTTGCTGAAGGGCGCCAGAAAGAGCCCCGTGGCCAGCACGGTGACGCCCGCGGCGATGGCGAGCTGCATCAGCAGCACCTGCGAGAAGACCCGGCGAGGCCAGCCGAATCGCCGTCGTCTCTCCGAGGTGCCCGGTCCGGCGCTCATGGTGAGGAACGGTAGAGGGCGGACGGGCCTTTCCGAAATTTCCACAGTTACGCAAATCCGTCGCAAGGTTTGCAGATCACTTACGTTTCCCTGATGAGCGGCCAAAAACAGGCCGGCGCAGCACAGCAGGTGTCAACTCAGGAGGCGAACCACGGGATTTGGTTCTGTCTCAGCGGTGGACGGACTGGCAGTTCTCTGCAACTCTCTGACCGCAAAACGCAAAAGACCCTGTTCATCAGTGCAGAAATGCTTGCCACACCGGCAGGCAGTCAGAGCCGCGCCCTCGCCGCCCCCGCGCCGAGGCCGAAGATCGGGGATCCATGAGATCGCTACGCCGGAGATGGCGGGTTCTCTCCACCGCCATAGCCACCAGTCTTTTGATGATGGGCTGGCCGTCGCTCACCGCTGCCGCGGCCGACGGTCCCAACATCGCCGCGGGGCGGACCGCGGCGACGAGTGCCAGTACGGGCGACACCAAGGCCCGCAATGTGACGGACGGGAACCAGTCGACGTACTGGGAGGGCAACGGCAAGGGCCCTCAGTGGGTGCAGTCGGACCTGGGCTCCAGCAAGCGCGTCGACCAGGTGGTGCTGAAGCTCCCCGCAGGGTGGGAGAGCCGTAAGCAGACCCTGTCCATCCAGGGCAGCGCCGACGGGACCAGCTTCGCCACGCTGAAGAGCTCGGCCACGTACAGCTTCAGCAAGGGCCAGGGCAACAAGGTGACCGTCGCCTTCCCGGCGACCAAGGCGCGGTTCGTGCGGGCGAACTTCACCGCCAACACGGCCGGGAAGAAGGCCCAGCTCGCCGAGCTGGAGGTGCACGCCGCCGCGGCTGCCTCGGTCAATCTGGCCGCCGGCAAGACGCTGACCGCGAGCAGCTTCACCCAGGTCTACGGGCCCGGCAACGCCAACGACGGCAACAAGGCCACCTACTGGGAGAGCACGAACAACGCCTTCCCGCAGTGGATCCAGGCCGACCTCGGCTCCTCCGTGGGCGTCAACCAGGTGGTGCTGCGGCTGCCGGACGGCTGGGGAGCCAGGGACCAGACGCTGAAGATCCAGGGCAGCGCCAACAACTCCACCTTCTCGGACCTGACGGCCTCGAAGGCGTACACCTTCAGCCCGGCGGGCGCGCAGACGGTGACGATCTCCTTCGACACCACCAGCACGCGCTATGTCCGGGTGCTGATCACGGCGAACACCGGGCAGCCCGGCGGCCAGCTCTCCGAGCTGGAGATCTACGGCCCCGAGACCGGTGACACGCAGGCGCCGACCGCGCCCACCGAGCTGACCTACACCGAGCCGGCCACCGGCCAGATCCGGCTGGCGTGGCGGCCGTCGACCGATGACACGGGCGTCACCGGCTACGACATCTACGCCAACAACGAGCTGCGGACCAGCGTCGCGGGCACGGTCACGACCTTCACGGACACCCAGCCGGCCGGGTCGACCGTCTCGTACTACGTACGGGCCAAGGACGCGGCCGGCAATGTCTCGGCCAACAGCAACACGGTCACCCGGCAGGGAGACACCGGTGACACCCAGGCGCCGACCATCCCGGCCAATCTCGCCTTCACCGAACCGTCCTCCGGCCAGATCAGGCTGACCTGGGGCGCGTCGACGGACAACCGAGGCGTCACGGGCTACGACATCTACGCCAACAACGTCCTGCGGACGAGCGTGGCGGGCAATGTCACCACGTACACGGACACCCAGTCCGCGGGCACCACGGTCTCGTACTACGTACGGGCCAAGGACGCGGCGGGCAATGTCTCGGGCAACAGCAACACGGTGACCAGGAACGGCAGCTCCGGCACGGGATCGAACCTCGCCATCGGCAAGCCGATCAGCGCGTCCTCCACGGTCTTCACCTTTGTCGCGGAGAACGCCAACGACAACAGCCTCACCACCTACTGGGAGGGCGCGGGCGGCAGCTACCCCAACACCCTCACGGTGAAGCTGGGTGCCAACGCCGACACCGAGAACGTCGTGGTCAAGCTCAACCCGGACAGCAGCTGGGGTCCGCGGACCCAGAACATCCAGGTGCTGGGCCGTGAGCAGAACGCCACCGGCTTCACCAGCCTGGTGGCCGCCAAGGACTACGCCTTCTCCCCGGCGACCGGCAACCTCGTGACCATCCCGGTCAGCGCGCGCGTCGCCGACGTCCAGCTCAGGTTCACCTCCAACACCGGTGCCGGAGCGGGCCAGGTGGCGGAGTTCCAGGTGATCGGCAACCCGGCGCCCAACCCGGATCTGGAGATCACCGCGCTCAGCGCGTCCCCGGCCTCGCCGGTCGAGTCCGACCCGATCACGCTGTCGGCGACCGTACGCAACTCCGGAGCGCTCGCTTCCCCGGCCGGTTCGGTCGAGTTCCGGCTCGGCGGCACCAAGGTCGGCACCGGTTCCGTGGGCGCGCTCGCGGCCGGAGCCTCGGCCACGGTCACCGCGGACATCGGTGCGCGTGACGCCGGTTCGTACCAGCTCAGCGCTGTCGCGGACCCGGCCAACCAGATCATCGAGCAGAACGAGACCAACAACACCTACACCGCTACGAGCCCGCTGGTGGTGCGGCCGGTCGCCAGCTCGGACCTGATCGCCTCCGCCGTCTCCACCTCGCCGTCCAGCCCCGCGGCCGGTGACACGGTCTCCTTCTCGGTGGCGATCAAGAACCAGGGCACGGTGGCCTCGGCGGCCGGTGCCCATGGCATCACGCTGACGGTGCTGAACTCGACGGGCGCCACGGTCAGGACCCTGACCGGCACCTACAACGGCACCATCGCGGCGGGCGCGACCTCGGCGCCGGTAGGCCTCGGCACCTGGACGGCCGCCAACGGCTCGTACACGGTGAAGGTGGTCCTCGCCGACGACGCCAACGAGCTGCCGGTCAAGCGCGCGAACAACACCAGCTCACAGCCTCTCTTCGTCGGGCGCGGCGCCAATATGCCGTACGACATGTACGAGGCGGAGGACGGTGTCGCGGGTGGCGGCGCGCAGGTCGTCGGTCCCAACCGGACCGTCGGCGATGTCGCGGGCGAGGCGTCCGGCCGTAAGGCCGTCACGCTCAACAACACCGGCAACTACGTCGAGTTCACCACCAGGGCCAGCACGAACACGCTGGTCACCCGGTTCTCCATCCCGGACGCGCCCGGCGGTGGCGGGATCAACTCCAGCCTGAACATCTATGTCGACGGCACCTTCCTCAAGGCCATCGACCTCACCTCGAAGTACGCCTGGCTGTACGGCAACGAGACCGGCCCGGGCAACTCGCCGGGCGCCGGCGGTCCCCGTCATATCTATGACGAGGCCAATGTCCTGCTGGGCAGGACCGTTCCCGCGGGCAGCAAGATCCGTCTCCAGAAGGACGCGGCCAACGCGCACACGTACGCGATCGACTTCGTCAACCTGGAGCAGGCCACCGCGGTCGCGAACCCGGACCCGGCCACCTACACGGTGCCGGCCGGATTCACGCATCAGGATGTGCAGAACGCGCTGGACCGGGTGCGGATGGACACCACCGGCAAGCTCGTCGGTGTCTATCTGCCGGCCGGTGACTACCAGACGTCCAGCAAGTTCCAGGTCTACGGCAAGCCGGTCAAGGTGGTCGGCGCGGGTCCCTGGTTCTCCAGGTTCTTCGCTCCGTCGACCCAGGACAACACGGACGCGGGCTTCCGGGTGGAGGCGGCGGCGAAGGGCTCGTCCTTCGCGAACTTCGCCTTCTTCGGCAACTACACCTCGCGTATCGACGGGCCAGGCAAGGTCTTCGATCTGTCCAATGTGACCGACATCACGATCGACAACATCTGGAACGAGCACACGGTCTGCCTCTACTGGGGCGCCAACGCGGACCGGATCACGATCAGCAACTCCCGTATCCGCAACACGTTCGCCGACGGCATCAATATGACCAACGGCTCGACGGACAACCACGTCGTCAACAATGACGCGCGGGCCACCGGTGACGACGCCTTCGCGCTCTTCTCGGCGATCGACGCGGGCGGCGCGGACATGTTCAACAACGTCTACGAGAACCTCTCGGCGACGCTGGTGTGGCGTGCCGCGGGCCTCGCCGTCTACGGCGGCTACCGCAACACGTTCCGCAACATCCATATCGCGGACACCCTCGTTTACTCGGGCATCACGGTGAGCTCGCTGGACTTCGGCTATGCGATGAACGGCTTCGGGACCGAACCCACGACGATCGAGAACGTCTCGATCGTCCGGTCCGGCGGTCACTTCTGGGGCAGCCAGACCTTCCCAGGAATCTGGCTGTTCTCGGCGTCCAAGGTGTTCCAGGGCATCCGGATCAACAATGTCGACATCGTCGATCCGACCTACAGCGGCATCATGTTCCAGACCAACTATGTGGGCGGTCAGCCGCAGTTCCCGATCAAGGACACCATCCTCAGCGACATCTCGATCACCGGCGCCCGTAAGAGCGGTGACGCCTTCGACGCCAAGTCCGGCTTCGGACTGTGGGCGAACGAGATGCCGGAGTCGGGCCAGGGGCCGGCCGTCGGCGAGGTCACCTTCAACGGTCTGACACTCAACAACAACGCCGTGGACGTGCGGAACACGACGTCCACCTTCAGGATCAACATCAACCCGTAGAGGACCGGCGGCCCACAGAGGCCCGCCCGGTGAGCAGGGTGGTGTCGGCCGGATCCGTCCGGTCGGCACCGCCTCTGCCACCCTCTTTACGCTCGTGAGCAAGTAGCTTGCATCCCTTGCGATAGTCTTGCGTGTATGACGCGACGACTTGCTCAGGTGGCGAAGAAGGTTGGGGTCAGCGAGGCCACGGTCAGCCGAGTGCTCAACGGCAAGCCCGGAGTTTCGCAGGCCACGCGGCAGTCGGTGCTGACCGCGCTGGACGTTCTCGGCTACGAGCGGCCGACGCAGCTTCGCGGAGAGCGCGCCCGGCTGGTCGGCCTGGTGCTGCCGGAACTGCAGAATCCTATCTTCCCCGCGTTCGCCGAGGTGATCGGCGGAGCGCTGGCCCAGCAGGGCCTCACGCCCGTGCTCTGTACCCAGACCAAGGGCGGAGTCTCCGAGGCGGACTATGTGGAGCTGCTGCTTCAGCAGCAGGTGTCCGGAGTGGTCTTCGCGGGCGGACTGTTCGCGCAGGCGGACGCGCCGCACGACCACTACCGCCAGCTCGCCGAGCGCAAGATCCCGGTGGTGCTGATCAACGCGCCGATCGAGAATCTCGACTTCCCCTGTATCTCCTGCGACGACGCCGTCGCAGTCGAACAGGCCTGGCGCCATCTCGCCTCGCTCGGCCACGAGCGCATCGGCCTGGTGCTCGGCCCGTCCGACCATGTGCCGTCCCGGCGCAAGCTCGCCGCCGCGCTCGCGGCGGCGCGGGCCGCCAAGACACAGCTTCCCGACGCGTACATCGAACGGACCATGTTCTCCCTGGAGGGCGGCCAGGCGGCGGCCTCGCGCCTGCTGGACCGCGGTGTCACCGGAATCATCTGCGCCAGCGATCCGCTGGCCCTGGGAGCCGTACGGGCCGCTCGCCGGCGCGGTCTCGACGTACCGCGCGAGGTGTCCGTCGTCGGCTTCGACGACTCCGCCTTCATGAACTGCACCGAGCCGCCGCTGACCACCGTGCGCCAGCCCATCGAGGCCATGGGCCGGGCGGCCGTCGAGATGCTGAACGCCCAGATCCAGGGCGGTGCCGTACCTCCCGGCGAGCTGCTGTTCGAGCCGGAGCTGGTGGTACGCGGCTCCACGGCGCAGGCGCCGCGCCAGGCGGCGGCCGAGGCGGCTGCCGACGCCTGAGCGGCCACCCGGACCCGCCTCGCGCGGGCCGGCGGAACGACTCCCGGACGGGGCCCCTTGGCGGGCCCCGTCCGCGTTTGCGCTCGCCTCCGTCGGCGTCCGCGCGGCTCCTGGCCGGCGTCTGCGCACTTCTCCGTCGGCGTCTTCGCACGTCCCCGTCGGTGTTCGCGCACGTCCCGCCATGTGGGAAGGCCTGTGCGGGATGTAACCGGCACATGCAGCTCGCTGTCAAGTATTTGCGAAATCGGGGCGACATATTGCGGACATCCGTGGTTAGTGGTTGAGTGAGCGCCGCCACACAGCGATGAAGCTGTGGGTTTGCCACGCTCCTGCCGCAAGAGGGGTCCCACCGATGAGAAGCTCCGGGTTCCGCCGTACCTGTACCGCAGCCATAGCCTCCGCGCTCGCCCTGACTGGACTGGCCGCGTGCGGCTCGGACAGCGAGGACACCGCGGGGGGCAAGACGCGTATCACCGTCAACTGCATGCCTCCGAAGAGCGCCAAGATCGACCGGCAGAGCTTCGAGGACGACATCAAGGCGTTCGAGAAGACGAACCCGACCATCGATGTCGTCGGCCGCGACGCCTTCCCGTGCCAGGACCCCAAGACCTTCGACGCCAAGCTCGCCGGCGGCCAGATGGAAGACGTCTTCTACACGTACTTCACGGACGCCAAGCACGTGGTCGACATCAACCAGGCCGCGGACATCACGTCCTATGTGAAGGACGTCAAGGGCTACAGCGACATCCAGCAGTCGCTGCGCGACGTCTACACCGTCGACGGCAAGGTTTACGGCGTTCCGCGCACCAACTACTCGATGGGCCTCCTCTACAACAAGAAGCTCTTCGAGCAGGCCGGTCTCGATCCCACCAAGCCGCCGGCCACCTGGGAAGAGGTCCGCGCCGCCGCCAAGAAGATCGCGGGCCTGGGCAAGGGCTATGTGGGATACGCCGACTACAGCGCGCAGAACCAGGGCGGCTGGCACTTCACCGCGGAGATGTACTCCCAGGGCGGCGATGTCGTCAGCCCGGACGGCAAGTCGGCGGCCGTCGACAGCCCGGAGGGCAAGGCCGTGCTCCAGACGCTGAAGGACATGCGTTGGACCGACAACTCCATGGGCACCAAGCAGCTCCTGATCCTCAACGACGTCCAGCAGATGATGGGCTCCGGCAAGCTCGGCATGTACATCTCCGCTCCGGACAACATCCCGATCCTGGTCAAGGAGAAGGGCGGCAAGTACGAGGACCTCGCGCTCGCCCCGATGCCCGGCGGCAAGGGCACGCTCATCGGCGGCGACGGCTACATGTTCAGCAAGAAGGCCTCCCCGGAGCAGATCAAGGCCGGTCTGAAGTGGCTGGAGTACCAGACCATCGGCCCCGGCACCGGCCTCAACAACTGGAAGCGCGCGGCCGATCTGAAGGCCCCGGTCGGCCTGCCCGAGCCCCGGCTCTGGACGGGCGCCACGGACGCCAAGGACCAGGAGCTGAAGAAGCAGTACGCCAATGTGCCGGTGGAGAACTACCAGTCCTTCCTCGACGGCAGCCAGCAGCTCACCGCCAAGCTGGAGCCGCCGAAGGCCCAGCAGATCTACTCGGTCCTCGACGGAGCGGTCTCCGCGGTCCTCACCAAGAAGGACGCCGACATCGACGGACTGCTGAAGGACGCGCAGTCCAAGATCGACGGAATCCTGGCCCGAGGCTGAGGCTGACGCACCGATGAAGACTGCCCAGGCCCCCCACCGGTCCGCCGACGCGCCGCCCGCCACCCCGGGGCCGCGCCCGGCGGGCCGCCGGTCCGCGAGCCCGCTCGCGCGCCGGCTCTCCCACCAGGTCCGCGCCTACGGCTTCCTGATCGGCGGCCTGCTCTGCTTCGCGCTGTTCTCCTGGTACCCGGCGATCCGCGCGGTGATCATCGCCTTCCAGAAGTACACCCCCGGATCCGCTCCCGAGTGGGTCGGGACCGACAACTTCACCCAGGTCTTCCAGGACCCGGAGTTCGGGGCGGCCTGGCGCAACACGCTCACCTTCACCCTGATCGCCCTGCTCATCGGCTTCGCGGTGCCGTTCGTGATGGCGCTCGTCCTCAACGAGCTGCGCCACGCGAAATCGTTCTTCCGCGTGGTCGTCTATCTCCCGGTGATGATCCCGCCGGTGGTCAGCGCCCTGCTGTGGAAGTGGTTCTACGATCCGGGCGCCGGCCTCGCCAACGAGGCACTGCGCTTCCTGCATCTGCCCACCTCGAACTGGACCAACGGCGCGGACACCGCGCTGCTGTCCCTGGTCATCGTCGCCACCTGGGCGAACATGGGCGGCACGGTCCTCATCTATCTCGCCGCGCTCCAGGGAATCCCCGGTGAGCTGTACGAGGCGGCGGAGCTGGACGGCGCCAACATCTGGCAGCGCGTACGCCATGTGACCATCCCGCAGACGCGTTTCATCATCCTGATGCTGATGCTGCTTCAGATCATCGCCACGATGCAGGTGTTCACCGAGCCCTTCGTGATCACCGGCGGCGGTCCCGAGAACTCCACCGTCACCGTTCTCTATCTCATCTACAAGTACGCCTTCCTCTACAACGACTTCGGCGGGGCCTGCGCCCTGAGCGTGATGCTGCTCATCGTGCTCAGTCTCTTCTCCGCCCTCTATCTGCGGCTCACCCGCACCGACGACTGAGAGGAGCGCAGCGCCATGACCCAGATCGCGCCGCCTCCCCGGCAGGCACCTCCCGCGGCCGAAGGAGCCACCCGGCGGAAGACGGACGGCTCGTCCGTACGGACTCTTGTCTCGCCGCTCGCGCTCGCGAGCACCCGGGGCAGGACGCTCTACTGGATCGTTTTCAGCGGAGTCGTCCTCGCCTTCGTCCTGGCCTTCCTGTTCCCGGTGTACTGGATGGCCTCGGGCGCCATGAAGTCTCCCGACGAGCTGGTCCAGACACCGCCGACACTGGTCCCGAAGTCCTGGTCCCTCACCGCGTACACCGACGCCTGGGATCTGATGCAGCTCCCGACGCATCTGTGGAACACGGTGGTGCAGGCCGCCGGTGCCTGGATCCTCCAGCTCGTCTTCTGTACGGCGGCGGCCTACGCCCTGTCCAAACTGCGGCCGGCGTTCGGGAAGATCATCCTGGGCGGCATCCTGGCCACCCTGATGGTCCCGGCCCAGGCACTGCTCGTACCGAAGTATCTGACCATCGCCGATCTGCCGCTGATCCACACCAGTCTGCTCAACGATCCGCTCGGCATCTGGCTCCCGGCCGTCGCCAACGCCTTCAACCTCTATCTCCTCAAGCGGTTCTTCGACCAGATCCCGCGCGATGTGCTGGAGGCCGCGGAGATCGACGGCGCCGGAAAGCTCCGTACGCTCTGGTCGATCCTGCTGCCCATGTCCAGACCGGTGCTCGGCGTGGTGTCCATCTTCGCGCTGGTGGCCGTCTGGCAGGACTTCCTCTGGCCGCTGATGGTCTTCTCGGACACCGACAAGCAGCCCATCAGTGTGGCGCTCGTCCAGCTCTCCCAGAACATCCCGCTCTCGGTGCTGATCGCCGCCATGGTGATCGCCAGCATTCCGATGGTCCTGATGTTCCTGGTGTTCCAGCGGCACATCATCGCCGGCATCAGCGCCGGCAGTACCAAGGGCTGACCAGCCCCGCGCCGGCCCACCCCCCTCACCTCAACGCAGAAGGCTTCGCACTGTGAGACAGCCCTCCCCTGCCCCTATGGAGCCCGCCGACAAGAACTGGTGGCGGAATGCCGCCATCTACCAGGTCTACGTACGCAGCTTCGCCGACGGTGACGGTGACGGCACCGGTGATCTCGCGGGTGTACGGGCCAGGCTGCCGTATCTCGTGGAACTGGGCGTCGACGCCCTCTGGTTCACGCCCTGGTATCTCTCGCCGCTCGCCGACGGCGGCTACGACGTCGCGGACTACCGCACCATCGACCCGGCGTTCGGCACCCTCGCGGAGGCCGAGAAGCTCATCGCCGAGGCGCGTGAGCGCGGTATCCGTACGATCATCGATGTCGTGCCCAACCATGTCTCCGACCAGCACGTCTGGTTCAAGGCGGCGGTGGCGGCGGGCCCCGGCAGCCCCGAGCGCGATCTGTTCCACTTCAGGACCGGGCGCGGCGAGAACGGTGAGATCCCGCCGAACGACTGGATCTCCGAGTTCGGCGGCACGCCCTGGACGCGACTCGACGACGGTGAGTGGTATCTGCATCTCTTCGCCACCGAGCAGCCCGACCTCAACTGGGCCCATCCCGCGGTACGTCAGGAGCACGAGGACGTCCTGCGCTTCTGGTTCGAACGCGGTGTCGCGGGCGTACGGATCGACTCGGCCGCGCTGCTCGCCAAGGACCCGGCCCTGCCGGACTTCACCGTCGGGCGCGATCCGCATCCCTTTGTCGACCGGGACGAACTGCACGACATCTACCGGTCCTGGCGTGCCATCGCCGACGAGTACGACGCGATCTTCGTCGGCGAGGTGTGGCTGCCCGACACCGAGCGCTTCGTACGGTATCTGCGCCCGGACGAACTGCACACCGCGTTCAACTTCACCTTCCTGGCCTGCCCCTGGGATCCGGAACTGCTGCGCTCCGCGATCGACACGACGGTCGCCGAGCACGCGCCGGTCGGCGCTCCGGCCACCTGGGTGCTCTGCAACCACGATGTGACCCGTACCGTCACCCGGTACGGACGCGAGGCCAGCGGCTTCGATTTCGCGGCCAAGGAGTTCGGGACCCCGACCGACACGGAGCTGGGCACGCGGCGGGCCCGCGCCGCGGCGCTGCTCTCCCTGGCGCTGCCGGGCGCCGTCTATCTCTACCAGGGCGAGGAGCTGGGACTGCCCGAGGCGGAGATACCGCTCGACCGGATCCAGGACCCGATGCACTTCCGCTCCGGCGGTACGGATCCGGGCCGCGACGGCTGCCGGGTGCCGCTGCCGTGGACGGCCGACGCGCCGTACGCGGGCTTCGGCTCGGAGACCGAACCGTGGCTTCCGCAGCCCGAGTCATGGTCCTCGTACGCGGCCGATCTCCAGTCGGGCGATCCCGGCTCGATGCTCACGCTGTACCGCGAGGCCCTGCGGCTGCGCCGTACCGTACCGGGCTTCGGCGACGGACCGATGAGCTGGCTGGAGGCCGGCCCCGGGGTGCTGGCCTTCAGCCGTACGGACGGGCTGATCTGCGTGGTCAACCTCGGCGAGGAGCCGGCCGGACTCCCGTCCCACACGGGCGTCCTGCTCCTCAGCGGCCCGCTGACCGACGACGCCCGCCTGCCTCGGGACACGGCGGCCTGGCTGCAAGGCTGACCCGGGGCCGGCCGGCCCGCCGCCTCCCGTCCGTCCGGGATCCGTCCGCTCAGAGCCTCCCCGCTCCGGGCAGGTCCCCGGGCGGGCGGGGGCCGTTGTACCACCGGGGGCGGGTGGGGCCGTTGTACCACCGGCCGTGCCGACTTCGCCGCGGCCCGGGTGGCCGGCCGGTGCGCCCATATCCTGGAGCGGGCGGAGGACTCCAGGACATCCGCTCGACTCGACCTCGACGCGGCACGGAGGCGCATTCGTGAGCAGGCAGCAGATCCCGGTGGTCGTACTCACCGGCTTTCTGGGATCCGGCAAGACGACCTTGCTCAACCATCTTCTGCGCCGCCGCGCGGGCCGGCGGATCGCGGTGGTCGTCAATGACTTCGGTGCCATCGAGATCGATGCCATGACGGTCGCCGGGCAGGTCGGTTCGACGGTCTCGCTCGGCAACGGCTGTCTGTGCTGCGCCGTCGACGCGAGCGAACTCGACAGCTATCTGGAGCGGCTCAGCAGGCCCGCCGCCCGGATCGACATCATCGTCATCGAGGCGAGCGGACTGGCCGAGCCGCAGGAACTCGTCCGGATGCTCCTCGCCGGGGACCATCCGGGCACGGTGTACGGAGGACTGGTCCAGGTCGTCGACGCGGCCGAGTTCGACGCGACGCGGGAGCGTCATCCCGAGATCGACCGGCATCTCGCGATCGCCGATCTCGTGGTCCTGAACAAGACCGACCGGGTGGCGGAGGAGGAGCGGCGGCGCGTCCTGGCCGCCATCGGCGGACTCGCGTCAGGGACACCGGTGGTCTCCGCCTCATACGGACGGATCGATCCGGAGCTGCTGTTCGACCCGGCCGCCGTACCGGCGGAGGAGGAGAAGGTCCGGCAGCTCTCCTTCGAGGATCTGTACGCGGAGTATGCGGAGGAGCCGCATGAGAGCCACGATGCCCACGACGGTCACGACGGTCACGACGGTCATGAGGGCCATGAGGGCCATGAGGGCCATCTCCACGCGCGGTACGAGAGCGTCTCGTACACCGCACGGGCACCGATGGACCCGCGCCGGCTCATGGAGTTCCTCGACTCCCGGCCCGAAGGGCTCTACCGGATCAAGGGATTTGTCGACTTCGGCGCGTTCGATCCGGGCAATCGCTATACCCTGCACGCGGTCGGCCGGTTTCTGCGCTTCTATCCGGCGCCCTGGGCGCGCGGTGAGGAGCGCCGTACGCAGCTCGTGCTGATCGGCTCCGGCATCGACGGCGACGCGCTGCTCAAGGAGCTGGCGGTGTGCGAGGAGTCCGGACCGGAGGACGCTCCCGCCGACGACCGGGCGATGTGGGGCGTCCTGCGGTACGTACCCGACGTGTCCGAGCCCGGAGCCGAGCCGGAGCCCGGAGCCGAGCCCGAAGGCCCGGCTCCCGACTGGCCGTAGCGGTGGCCGTAAAAGGTGGCCAGAGCGGGATCCGGGCCCTCCTCCGTCAGTGCGCGGGCCCGGCCAGCGCGTCCACCTCCAGCGTGAACGGCGTACCCGAACCGTCCCGGCGCGGATCGGGATCCGGCAGCTCCACCGGCGCGCCGTTCTTCTGCGCCGCGCGCGCCGGGCTCGCTCCCGCCCAGGCCAGCGCCAGCATGTCCTCGCCCTTCAGGAACCGGTGACAGCGCACACCGCCCGTCGCCCTGCCCTTGCGCGGGTACTGGTCGAACGGAGTGAGCTTGGCCGTACGCACCGAGTCGTCCAGCGTGCCGTGCGAGCCGGTGACCGTGAAGACCACGGCGTCCGCCGCCGGATCCACCGCCGTGAAGGAGATCACCGTGGCGTCCTCGGTCAGCTTGACACCGGCCATACCGCCCGCGGCCCGGCCCTGCGGCCGTACCTGCGAGGCCTGATAGCGCAGCAGTTGGGCGTCGGAGGTGATGAAGACCAGATCCTCCTCGCCCGTGCGCAGCTCCGCTCCGCCGACGATACGGTCGCCCTCCTTGAGGGTGATGACCTCCAACTCGTCCTTGTTGGCCGGATAGTCGGGGACCACCCGCTTGACCACGCCCTGGAGCGTGCCCAGCGCGAGGCCCGGTGACGACTCGTCGAGCGTGGTCAGACAGACCAGCTCCTCGTCGTCCTCCAGCGCGAGGAACTCCGGGACCGGAGCTCCGCCCGAGAGATTCGGCGCCGAGGCGGTGTCCGGGAGCTGTGGCAGATCGATCACGGAGATCCGCAGCAGCCGTCCGGCCGAGGTCACCGCGCCGATATCGCCGCGCGCCGTCGCGGGCACGGCCGAGATGATCACATCGTGCTTGACGCGCCTGCCGTCGCCGCCCTCCAGCGGCTCGCCGTTGACCGTACGGGCCAGCAGGCCGGTCGAGGAGAGCAGCACCCGGCACGGGTCGTCCGCGACCTCCAGCGGCACCGCGGCCACCGACGAACCGGCCGACTCCAGCAGCACCGTGCGCCGCGGAGTGCCGAACTTCTTCGCCACCGCGGCCAGTTCGGACGAGACCAGCTTGCGCAGCTCGGTGTCCGAGTCCAGGATCCCGGTCAGCTCGTCGATCTCGCCGTTGAGCCGGTCCCGCTCGCTCTCCAGCTCGATCCGGTCGAAGCGGGTGAGCCGGCGCAGCGGCGTGTCCAGGATGTACTGCGTCTGGACGTCGCTCAGCGAGAAGTGCTCGATCAGCCGCTCCTTGGCCTGCGCCGAATTGTCGCTGGACCGGATCAGCCGGATGACCTCGTCGATGTCGATGAGCGCGACGAGCAGGCCCTCGACCAGATGCAGCCGGTCGCGCCGCTTGGTCCTGCGGAACTCGCTCCTGCGGCGCACCACATTGAACCGGTGGTCCAGATAGACCTCCAGCAGCTCCTTCAGCCCGAGCGTCAGCGGCTGGCCGTCCACCAGCGCCACATTGTTGATACCGAAGGACTCCTCCATCGGCGTCAGCTTGTAGAGCTGCTCCAGCACCGCCTCGGGCACGAAGCCGTTCTTGATCTCGATGACCAGACGCAGTCCGTGCGAGCGGTCCGTGAGGTCCTTGACATCCGCGATGCCCTGCAGCTTCTTGGCGGAGACCAGATCCTTGATCTTCGCGATCACCTTCTCGGGACCGACCGTGAAGGGCAGTTCCGTGATGACCAGGCCCTTGCGGCGCGGAGTGACGTCCTCCACCGTCGCGGTGGCCCGGATCTTGAAGGTGCCCCGCCCGTTCTCGTACGCGTCCTTGATGCCCGTCAGCCCGACGATCCGGCCGCCGGTCGGCAGATCGGGACCCGGCACGAAACGCATCAGCGTCTCCAGGTCCGCGGCCGGATGCTTGATCAGATGGCGGGCCGCCGCCACGACCTCGCCCAGATTGTGCGGCGGCATGTTCGTGGCCATACCGACCGCGATACCGGAGGCGCCGTTGACGAGGAGGTTGGGATACGCGGCGGGAAGTGTGACCGGTTCTCGCTCCTGGCCGTCGTAATTCGGCTCGAAATCGACGGTGTCCTCGTCGATCGACTCCGTCATCAGTGACGTGGCGTCGGCCATCCGGCACTCGGTGTAACGCATCGCGGCCGGCGGATCGTCATTGCCGAGCGAGCCGAAGTTGCCATGACCGTCGACCAGCGGCAGCCGCATCGAGAACGGCTGTGCCATCCGGACCAGGGCATCGTAGATCGACGCGTCGCCGTGCGGGTGGAGCTTGCCCATCACCTCGCCGATGACACGCGCGCACTTCACATACCCGCGGTCGGGACGCAGGCCCATCTCGTTCATCTGGTAGACGATGCGGCGGTGCACCGGCTTCATGCCGTCCCGGGCGTCCGGCAGGGCCCGGGAGTAGATCACCGAGTACGCGTACTCGAGGAAGGAGCCCTGCATTTCATCGACCACGTCGATGTCGAGGATCTTCTCCTCGAAGTCCTCCGGCGGCGGGGTCTTCGTGCTGCGGCGGGCCATCGCTGCTGCGGCTCCTTCACAGGTCCTGTACGGCAACTTCTCTAGCTGACGCCGACCATTGTGGACCGAGCCGCTGACAACGCCGACCTCGACCCGTCGTTGAGACCGCGGCGACGGCGTGCGCGGAGGCCTTCACCGGGCCCCGGAGAGACCTCGGAGAGACCCTGGAAAGACGTCCGGTGAGATGTCCGGTGAGGCGTCGTGTGAAGCGTGTGACAAGGGCGTTACGCACAGGAACTTCGCCAGGTGTCGGCACGCTTGCATACAGTGGCAGGACTTCTCCATATCGCGATCGAAGGGACGTACATGCCCATGGGTCACACGGCCACAGCGCAGGCCGGTTCAGGCGGCCTGACAGCGACTGAGCACCGCCTGGCCAACGGCCTGCGCGTGGTGCTCTCCGAGGACCACCTGACCCCGGTCGCCGCGGTCTGTCTCTGGTACGACGTCGGCTCACGCCATGAAGTCAAGGGCCGTACGGGACTCGCCCACCTCTTCGAGCATCTGATGTTCCAGGGGTCGGCCCAGGTGACGGGGAACGGTCACTTCGAGCTGGTGCAGGGCGCAGGCGGCTCGCTGAACGGCACCACCAGCTTCGAGCGGACGAACTACTTCGAGACCATGCCCACCCACCAGCTGGAGCTGGCGCTCTGGCTGGAAGCCGACCGGATGGGCTCGCTGCTCGCCGCGCTCGACGAGGAGTCCATGGAGAACCAGCGGGACGTCGTCAAGAACGAGCGCCGCCAGCGGTACGACAATGTGCCGTACGGTACGGCCTTCGAGCGGCTGACCGCGCTCGCCTACCCCGAGGGCCATCCGTACCACCACACGCCGATCGGCTCCATGGCCGACCTGGACGCGGCGACGCTGGAGGACGCTCGCGCGTTCTTCCGTACGAACTACGCGCCGAACAACGCGGTGCTCTCGGTCGTCGGTGACATCGACCCGGAGCAGACGCTCGCCTGGGTCGAGAAGTACTTCGGCTCCATCCCGTCCCACGACGGCAAGCAGCCGCCGCGCGACGGCACCCTGCCCGACATCATCGGCGAGGAGCTGCGCGAGGAGGTCCACGAGGAGGTCCCGGCGCGTGCGCTGATGGCCGCCTACCGGCTGCCGCACGACGGCACGCGCGAGTGCGACGCCGCCGATCTGGCGCTCACCGTCCTCGGCGGCGGCGAGTCCTCCCGGCTGCACAACCGGCTGGTGCGCCGGGACCGGACCGCGGTCGCCGCGGGCTTCGGACTGCTGCGTCTGGCGGGCGCGCCCTCCCTCGGCTGGCTGGATGTGAAGACGTCCGGCGGCGTCGAGGTCCCGCAGATCGAGGCCGCCGTCGACGAGGAGCTGGCCAGGCTCGCCGCCGACGGCCCGACCGCCGAGGAGATGGAGCGGGCCCAGGCCCAGCTGGAGCGCGAGTGGCTGGACCGGCTCGGTACGGTCGCCGGCCGCGCGGACGAACTGTGCAGGTTCGCCGTGCTCTTCGGCGATCCGCAGCTCGCGCTGACGGCCGTCACGCGCGTGCTGGACATCACCGCGGAGGAGGTGCGCGCCGTCGCCGCGGCACGGCTGCGCCCCGACAACAGGGCGGTGCTGGTGTACGAACCGCTCGCCTCCGAGGACGCCGCCGACGCGGCGCGGACGGCCGGCGACGAGACCGACGAGCACGAGGGGACGGACCAGTGAGCGACGCTGCCGTGACCATGGACTTCCATCCGCAGCCGACCGCCGGCGAGGCCAGGCCCTGGGCCTTCCCGGCGCCCGAGCGCGGTGCGCTCGACAACGGCCTGACGGTGCTGCGCTGCGACCGCCCGGGACAGCAGGTGGTGGCCGTCGAGATCAATCTCGACGCTCCGCTGGAGGCCGAGCCCGAAGGACTCGACGGCGTTGCCACGATCATGGCGCGCGCGTTCTCCGAGGGCACCGACAAGCACAGCGCCGAGGAGTTCGCCGCCGAGCTGGAGCGCTGCGGCGCCACGCTCGACGCGCACGCCGACCACCCGGGAGTACGGATCTCCCTGGAGGTCCCGGTCTCCCGGCTGCCCAAGGCCCTCGGCCTGCTCGCCGAGGCGCTGCGCGCGCCCGCCTTCGCGGACAGCGAGGTCGAGCGGCTCGTACGGAACCGGCTCGACGAGATCCCGCACGAGACCGCCAACCCGGGCCGCCGCGCCGCCAAGCAGCTCTCCAAGGAGCTGTTCCCCGCCGCCTCACGGATGTCCCGGCCGCGCCAGGGCACCGAGGAGACGGTGGAGCGTATCGACGCCTCGGCCGTCCGCGCCTTCTACGAGGCGTATGTGCGTCCCGCCACGGCCACCGCCGTGGTCGTCGGCGATCTCACCGGTGTCGATCTGGACGAGGTGCTCGCGGAGACTCTCGGCACCTGGACCGGTGACACCGCCGCGCCGCGTCCCGTACCGCCCGTGACCGCCGACGACACGGGCCGCGTGGTGATCGTGGACCGGCCCGGAGCCGTGCAGACGCAGCTTCTGATCGGCCGGATCGGCCCGGACCGGCACGACCGTGTCTGGCCCGCCCAGGTGCTCGGCACCTACTGTCTGGGCGGCACGCTCACCTCCCGGCTCGACCGGGTGCTGCGCGAGGAGAAGGGCTACACCTACGGCGTGCGGGCCTTCGGGCAGGTGCTGCGCTCCTCCGCGCCCACCGAGCCGGGCGGTTCGACGGGCGCCGCGATGCTCGCCATCAGCGGCTCCGTGGACACCGCGTCCACGGGCCCGGCGCTGGACGACCTCTGGACGGTGCTGCGCACGCTCGCGGCCGAGGGCCTCACCGACGCCGAGCGCGATGTGGCCGTCCAGAATCTGGTGGGCGTGGCGCCGCTGAAGTACGAGACGGCCGCCTCCGTCGCGGCCACGCTGGCCGACCAGGTCGAGCAGCACCTCCCGGACGACTTCCAGGCGCAGCTCTATGCCCGGCTGGCCGAGACCGGCACGGTCGAGGCGACGGCCGCGGCGGTCAACGCCTTCCCGGTGGACCGGCTCGTCACCGTGCTCGTCGGGGACGCCGAGCAGATCAAGGAGCCGGTCACGGCTCTCGGTATCGGAGAAGTGACGGTTGTCTCCGGCTGACCGATCCTGCCGACCGTCCGACTGACCGAACGGTCATTGGTGGCCGGTTTTGATCGCTCGCCGAGTGATCCGATGCCGGCCCGGTAAGACTGTCGGCCCGGTAAGTCCGGTAAAGAGAATCCTTCTGTGAGATAAACCCCGGTGGCACTCGTCACCGGGGTTTCCTCATATGTCCGCTTTAGTGCGGAGGTTGCCTGTCTGCCCTGTGGTGTGCGCTACAAAACGCCCTGTCCATTTGGTGATTGAAAGATGAGCCGCTTAGCGTCGGTCCGGCTGTTCGCCAGTACCCCGCCGCGACCGCGGCATCGGACAGCCATCGCCGAGTCCCCGTCAGGCGCGAGCCTGGGGAGCCGGGGACCCACACGCAGTCCCCGGGGTGAATCGGACGCCTTGGCGCACACCCGCGCGGAGGCGTCCGTAGGAGACCTTCCTGCTCCGAACCCGTCAGCTGACCCGGTAGGCGAGAAGGAAGGAAAGGACCAGCCGCTACATGGCGTTTACTCGTGCCACCGGGAAGCATCGTGCCCGGAGCCGTCGGACTCGCAGAGGTATGAGCGCCGTCGGCGCCGCCACGCTCACCGCGACCGGTGTCATCAGCGCCCTGGCCGCACCGGCGCACGCCGCCGAGCCGGACACCCGGGCCGTTGGCCGGACCGGGCTGGCCCAGGCCCTGACCGTCGGTGACTCGCTCGCCGACGCGATCGACGCCCAGGCCGAGGCCCAGCACCACGCCGCCGCGCGGGCCAGGGCGAAGGCCGCGGCCCGGCGGGCCGCCGAGGCCCGTGCCAAGGAGATCCGCGCGGAGAAGCAGCGCGCGGCCCGCGCCGCCGAGCGCCGGCGCCTCAGCACCTTCCGGCTTCCCGTCGCCGGCTCGTACATCACCACCGGCTACCGGACCGGCGGCTCGCTCTGGTCCTCCGGCAGCCACTCGGGCGTCGACTTCCGCGCCGCGTCCGGTACTCCGGTCCTGGCCGTCGGCGCGGGCACCGTTGTCGAGGCCGGCTGGGGCGGCTCGTACGGCAACAACATCGTGCTCCGGATGGCCGACGGCACCTACACCCAGTACGGCCATCTCTCCTCGATCGCCGTCTCCGTCGGCGGGACCGTCGTGTCGGGACAGCGGATCGGTCACTCCGGCGCGAGTGGCAACGCGACCGGACCGCATCTCCACTTCGAGGCCAGGACAGGCCCGGAGTACGGCTCCGACATGGACCCGGTCGCCTATCTGCGCGCACACGGTGTGAACGTCTGACCAAAGCCGTGAACGTCTGATGGAAGCCCGCGCTGGCCAAAAGATATCTATTGATTCCGGGCACCCATCGGAAATCCGCGTTGATTGCAATAGAGTCACGGAACAGGCGTCGATCGGCAGCGTTTCGCGCGGATTAAGTCGGAGGTTCGGACATGCGCATTCCCGCGCACTCGGTATGCACGGCGATCCGCGACGACATTGTCTCCGGTGTATTCGAACGGGGCAGCCGGCTCACCGAGGAGCAGCTCGCGCGGCGTTACGGCGTCTCCCGCGTCCCGGTGCGCGAGGCCCTGCGCACGCTGGAGTCCGAGGGCTTCGTGACTACCCGCCGCCATGTCGGCGCGTGTGTGGCCGAGCCCACGGACCAGGAGGCGGCCGACCTGCTGGAGGTACGGCAGCTCCTGGAGCCGCTGGGCGCGGCGCGCGCGGCCCAGCGCCGTACGGAAGCCCATCTCAAGGTGCTCCGTGGCCTGGTCAGACTGGGCCAGGAGCGGGCCAGACGGGGCCAGGGCGAGGATCTGCGCTCGCTCGGTGCCTGGTTCCACGAGACGCTCGCCCAGGCGTCGGGCAGCCCGGCGCTCACCGCTCCGCTCACCCAGCTCCGGCACAAGATTGCCTGGATGTATGTGGTCGACCAGCCCGCGCATCCCGTGGAGTCCTGGGCCG
Organism: Streptomyces sp. NPDC059743; assembly: GCF_042732975.1. Taxonomy (NCBI): domain Bacteria; kingdom Bacillati; phylum Actinomycetota; class Actinomycetes; order Kitasatosporales; family Streptomycetaceae; genus Streptomyces; species Streptomyces sp. NPDC059743. The sequence goes on from NZ_JBHWGS010000007.1 coordinate 120,456, forward strand.
AGCACGGCGCGATCGTGGACGCGGTGGCGCGCGGCGACGCGGAGCGCGCGCGCTCCCTGACCGCCCTGCACGCGGAGCGCGCGGCGGCGGTGCACCGGCTGCGGCGTACCGAGCGCGGCCGGGAAAAGGTGAGGGTTTCGCAACATGTTGTAAACACCGCGAGTGCTCGCACTTAACATTCTCGCCGTATACAAAGAAATGAAATAGCGCGGCCTATTCTCCGCTGCCCGCACGAAAACGACGGAGCCGCGGTGCGCCGAATTCAGCGCACCGCGGCTCCGTCGTGCGAAATGACGGCCGGGCCGTTCTCGCGGCCCGTACGGTTCAGACCGTCTCGGGCAGCTCGTCCAGGCCCTCGGCGACCAGCTTCGCCAGCCGGTCCAGAGCGGCGTCCGCGCCGTCCGCGTCGGAGGCCAGCACGATCTCCTCGCCGCCGCGCGCGCCCAGACCGAGCACCGCGAGCATCGACGCGGCGTTGACGGGACTGCCGTCGGCCTTCGCGATCGTCACCGGGACGCCGGCGGCCGTGGCGGCACGGACGAAGATGGACGCGGGACGGGCGTGCAGCCCCTCGGCCCAGCCGACATTGACGCGGCGCTCAGCCATGGTGTTGCCCTTCAAGTCTCAAAAGTCTGAAAAACGATGTCCGGCCCAGGCTCTCATGTGATGTGCGGTCCACCTGGTCCGCCCCCGTCCCGGCCCCGGCCGCCCCCGTCCCGGCCCCGGCCGGCCTCGTCCCGGCCCCGTCCCGGCCTTGTCCCGTCCCGCCTCCGCCGTAGGCTTTGGCCATGGAGACCCCGCCGGTCCATGCGTACCCCGATCACTGGGAAGCGGACGTGGTGCTTCGCGACGGGGGCACCGCCCGGATCAGGCCCATCACCGAGGACGACGCCGAGCGGCTGGTCAGCTTCTACGAGCAGGTCTCCGACGAGTCGAAGTACTACCGGTTCTTCGCGCCCTACCCGCGCCTCTCCGCGAAGGACGTGCACCGCTTCACCCACCACGACCAGGTGGACCGGGTAGGGCTCGCGGTGACGGTGGGCGGTGAGTTCATCGCGACCGTACGGTACGACCGCATCGACGACCGCGGGCGGCCCGCGTCCACGCCCGCCGACGAGGCCGAGGTCGCCTTCCTGGTCCAGGACGCGCACCAGGGACGCGGGATCGCCTCCGCCCTGCTGGAGCACATCGCGGCGGTCGCCCGCGAGCGCGGCATCCGGCGCTTCGCCGCGGAGGTGCTGCCCGCCAACACCAAGATGATCAAGGTCTTCCGGGACGCCGGATACACACAGAAGCGCAGCTTCGAGGACGGCTCCGTACGGCTCACGCTCGATCTCGAACCGACCGCCGAGTCGCTGGCGGTGCAGCGTGGCCGCGAACAGCGGGCCGAGGCGCGCTCGGTACAGCGGCTGCTCGCGCCCGGGTCGGTCGCCGTCGTCGGTACGGGACGCGCGCCCGGTGGCGTCGGCCGTACGGTCCTGCGGAATCTGCTCGGCGCGGGCTTCACCGGCCGTATGTACGCGGTCAACCACGCCTTCGAGGAGGACAGGACCGAGATCGACGGCGTCCCCGCCGTACGGTCCGTCGCGCGGATCGGTGAACCCGTCGATCTCGCGGTCCTCGCCGTACCGGCGGAACGGGTGCCGGATGTGGTCGCGGACTGCGGCGAACACGGTGTACGAGGGCTGGTGGTCCTCTCCGCCGGCTACGCGGAGAGCGGTCCCGAGGGCAGGGAGCGGCAGCGCGCGCTGGTGCGGCAGGCCCGTTCGTACGGAATGCGGATCATCGGACCGAACGCCTTCGGGATCATCAACACCGCCGATGCCGTACGGCTGAACGCGTCGCTCGCGCCGGAGCCGCCCGAGCGCGGGCGCATCGGTCTGTTCACCCAGTCCGGCGCGATCGGGATCGCGCTGCTCTCCGGGCTCTACCGGCGTGGCGCGGGCCTGTCGTCCTTCGTCTCGGCGGGCAACCGCGCGGATGTCTCGGGCAATGACATCCTCCAGTACTGGTACGAGGACCCGGACACCGATGTCGCCCTGCTCTATCTCGAATCGATCGGCAACCCAAGGAAGTTCACCCGGCTCGCCCGGCGCACGGCGGCGGTGAAGCCGGTCGTGGTGGTCAAGGGCGCGCGTCACAGCGGCAGCGCACCGCCCGGGCACGCGGTGCCGGTCACCCGTATCCCGGACGCGACGGTCTCGGCGCTGATGCGGCAGGCCGGGGTGATCCGGGTGGACACGGTCACCGAACTGGTCGACGCGGGGCTGCTGCTGGCCTGCCAGCCGCTGCCGGCGGGACCGCGCGTCGCGATCCTGGGCAACTCCGAGTCGCTCGGCCTGCTCACCTACGACGCCTGCCTCACCGAGGGCCTGCGCCCGCTCCGCCCTCGCGACCTCACGACGGCGGCGACGCCGGCGGACTTCCGCGCGGCGCTCGCGGACGCCCTCTCCGACGACGCGTGCGACGCGGTCGTGGTGACCGCGATCCCGCACGTCGGCGAGACGGGCCCGCCCGCTCCCACCGACGGCGGCGCCCTGGGCACGGCCCTCCGCGAGGCGACCGCACGCACCGCGTCGAAGCCGGTCGCGGTGGTCCATGTGGAAATCGACGGCCTCCCGGAGGCGCTCTCACCTCCGGCGACGCCGGGCCCGTCGGGCTCGGCCGCCGGGCCCGGTGACGGTGCCGCGCCGGCCGGCGCCGTCCCGCGCATTCCCGCCTACCCCGCCGCCGAGCGGGCCGTACGGGCATTGGGCGAGGCCGTGCGGTACGCCCAGTGGCGGCGGGAGGCCGGGCGGCCCGGGAAGGTGCCCGAGGCCATCGACGACGCCATCGACCAGGGCGCAGCCGCCGCGCTGATCGAGCGGCTGCTCGGCGACGGCGCCGATCCGCGCGGTATGCGTCTCACTCCCGCCGACGCCCATGAGCTGCTCGCCCTGTACGGCATCCCCGTACGGTCCACCCGGCCCGCGCCCGACGCGGACTCGGCGGCCGTCGCAGCCGCCCGGCTCGGCTATCCCGTCGCGCTCAAGACGACCGCGCCTCATCTCCGCCACCGCGCCGACCTCGGCGGCGTACGGCTCGACCTCGCCGACGAGGCACAACTACGCCTCGCCTACCGCGAGCTGACCGAGGCGCTCGGCGGCCCCGACGAGCTGAAGCCCGTCGTCCAGGCCATGGTCCCGCGCGGTGTGGACACGGTCGTACGCGCCGCCATCGACGCCGCCGCCGGCGCCGTCCTCTCCTTCGGACTGGCCGGCGCGCCCTCCGAACTGCTCGGCGATCTCGCCCACCGGCTCGTACCGGCCACCGACCGCGATGTGGCCGATCTGATCCGGTCCATCAGAACGGCGCCACTCCTGTTCGGCTGGCGCGGCTCCGCGCCGGTCGACACTCCCGCCCTGGAGGAGCTGCTCCTACGGGTGTCCCGGCTCGTCGACGACCATCCCGAGATCGTCTCCGTCACCCTGGAACCGGTCGTCGTCGCCGCCCAGGGACTCTCCGTCCTCGACGCGAGCGTCCGCCTCGCGCCACCGCCCGCCCGCGACGATCTGGGACCACGCAGGCTCCCGAGTTACTGAGAAGTCACCGAGGCGGACACCGAGAAGTCACCAGGAGGTACGGCGCCTCCCGGGCGTCTCCGGCAGCCATCCGGCCACCGTAGGATGGAGCCCATGGCGAAGACCGGTACGACGACCCAGGGGCTGCGCACGGCGATCGAGCGCAGCGGCTACTACCCGGCTCTCGTGGCCGAAGCGGTGGAGGCCGCTGTCGGCGGTGAGCAGATCGCGTCGTACGTGGTGCACCAGGAGACCACCTTCGACGCCAACGAGGTACGCCGGCATGTCACCGTCCTCGTGCTGACCGCCCACCGTTTCATCGTCAGCCACACCGACGAGCAGACCGCCGACACCAGCTCCCCGACGCCGTACGCCACCACCTCCACCGAGTCGGTCAAGCTCGACCGGATCTCCTCCGTCGTGGTCAGCCGGGTCGTCTCCAACCCGGAGTCGTACACTCCGGGCAGTCTGCCGCGCGAGGTCGTCCTCACCATCGGCTGGGGCGCCGTCTCCCGGATCGATCTGGAGCCCGCCGCCTGCGGTGACCCCAACTGCGAGGCGGACCACGGCTACACCGGCAGCTCCACCGCCGACGATCTGAGCCTGCGCGTCAGCGAGGCGGGCGACGGTCCCGACACCGTCCGTCAGACGCTCATCTTCGCCCAGGCGCTCTCCGAGGCCACCGCCGCCACGTCGGCCACCACGGCCACCGGCCGCTGATGGCCGCCGAGGCCCTCCGGCAGGACCAGGACTGGAGCCAGGACCAGGGCCAGGATCCCGTCCCGCTCGCTCTCGGCTCCGCGCCGCTGCCCGAGTACGGCACGGGCTCGCTCGCCGAGCTGCTGCCCACTCTCGCGGCCGGTCAGGGCGTACCGGATCTGACCGCGGGCATTCCCGAACTGACGCCGGCCGACCGGAACTGTGTTTTTCTGATCGACGGTCTCGGCTGGGAGCAGCTCAGGGCCCATCCGGACGAGGCTCCGTATCTGACCTCGCTGCTCGGCACCTCCCGCGGCTCCACCGGCCGTCCGCTGACCACCTGCTTCCCCGCCACCACCGCGACCTCCCTCGCCTCCGTCGGCACGGGCCTGCCGCCCGCCGCGCACGGACTGCCCGGCTACACCGTCCGCGATCCCGCGACCGGCGCGCTGATGAACCAGCTCCGCTGGAAGCCCTGGACCGCGCCGGAGGTCTGGCAGCCGTATCCCACGGTCTTCCGGCTCGCCGAAGCGGCGGGTGTGCATACGGCCCAGGTGTCCTCCCCGACCTTCGAGAACACGCCGCTCACCAAGATCGCGCTGAGCGGCGGCACCTTCCACGGCCGTCTCTCCGGCGAGGACCGGATGGATCTCACCGCCGAGCAACTCGCCGCCGGGGACCGCTCGTTGGTCTACACGTACTACAGCGAGGTCGACGGCAAGGGCCATCGCTTCGGCGTCGACTCGGACGCCTGGCGCGGTCAGCTCATGTATGTCGACCGGCTCGTGCAGCGGCTCGCCGAGCGGCTCCCGCCTCGTACCGCGCTCTATGTGACCGCCGACCACGGCATGATCGACATCCCTTTCGACGAGGAGTCGCGCATCGACTTCGACGAGGACTGGGAGCTGCGCGCCGGTGTGGCCCTGCTCGGCGGCGAGGGCCGGGCCCGTCATGTCTACGCCGTGCCGGGTGCCGAGTCCGATGTCCTGACCGTCTGGCGCGAGGTGCTCGGCGACCGGTTCTGGGTGGCGAGCCGGGAGGAATCGATCGCCGAGGGCTGGTTCGGACCGCCCGGTACGGTGGACGAGCGGGTGTACGGAAGGATCGGCGATGTCGTCGCCGCGGCCCACGACGATGTGGTGATCACGGCCTCCGTGCAGGAGCCGCACGAGTCGGCGATGGTCGGGATGCATGGCTCGATGACCCCCGTCGAGCAGCTCGTTCCGCTGCTCGAAGTACGCTCCTGACCGCGCCGTACGCTCCCGGGCCGCCGTTTCCGCGTGCCGCCGGAAGTCCCGTCCGTCCGACCGCGACCCGACCGCGACCCGACCGCGACCTCACCGCGACGCGAGTCGCACAGCCGAGAACCGAAAGGCCGTCACTCCCTCATGCCAGAGCTGGTGTTCTTCTCCGGAACGATGGACTGCGGAAAGAGCACCCTCGCTCTTCAGATCGAGCACAACCGCTCCGCGCGCGGCCTCCAAGGGATGATCTTCACCCGTGACGACCGGGCCGGCGAGGGCAAGCTCTCCTCCCGTCTCGGGCTGGTCACCGACGCCGTCGAGGCCGCCGACGGCTTCGACTTCTACGCGTATCTCGTCAACCGGCTCTCCCAGGGCGGCCGTTGTGACTATGTCATCGCCGACGAGGCACAGTTCCTCGCACCCGAACAGGTCGACCAGCTCGCCCGTGTCGTGGACGATCTGGAGCTGGACGTCTTCACCTTCGGCATCACCACCGACTTCCGCTCCAAGCTCTTTCCCGGCTCGCAGCGGCTGGTGGAACTGGCCGACCGCGTCGAGGTTCTCCAGGTCGAGGCGCTCTGCTGGTGCGGCGCGCGGGCCACGCACAACGCGCGGACGATCGGCGGCGCGATGGTGGTCGAGGGCGCCCAGGTGGTGGTCGGCGATGTGCACCAGTCGGGCGACGAGATCGGTTACGAGGTGCTCTGCCGGCGCCATCACCGGCGGCGGATGACCGCGGCCACCGCGCGGGCGGCCACGCTCTCGCCGGATGTGCTGCCCGTCGAGGTCGGCGAGGAGTCCTTGGCCGGGCGAGCGCTGACCGATGGGCGAACGGCGGTCCGCTGAGCTCAGTGGGCGACCGGCGGGCCGTGGCCCGCCGACTGTACGACCGTGAAGACCGCGCCCTCCGGATCCGCCACCGTCGCGAGCCGGCCGTGCGTGCCCTCGTGCGGCGCCTTCATCACCCGCCCGCCCAGCTCCGTCACCAGCTGTACGGCGGCGTCGGTGTCGTCCACCTCGAAGTACGTCATCCAGTGCGAGCCCAGGTCCCGGGCGAGCGCGCGGCCCACGCCGTGCAGTGAGGCGACGGGCCGGCCTTCCAGACGCAGTGTCAGAAAGTCGAAGTCGGCGGAGACGACCGACTCCGCGTCATAGCCGAAGACCGCCTCGTAGAACTTTCCGACCGCCGATGTCTCGCGTGTGATCAGCTCGTTCCAGACAGGTGTGCCATGTGATCCCGCCACCGCCGTCCCGATGTGCGCCGCCGCCTGCCAGATCCCGAAGACCGAGCCCGCCGGGTCCGAGGCGATGGCCATCCGTCCCGCCTCCGCGGCGTCCAGCGGTCCGACTCCGACCGTTCCACCGCAACTTCTGATCATGTCGGCCGTCCGGTCCGCGTCGTCCGTCGCCAGATACGTCATCCACGCGATGGGCAACTGACGGTCGGGCGGGAGCTGGCCGATGCCCGCGATCGCCTTGCCGTTCAGCATTCCCCGTACGTACGGCCCGAGCTGCTGCGGTCCCGGCTGGAACTCCCAGCCGAACAGCGCCCGGTAGAACTCCTCCGTCGCGGCAAGGCCGTGCACCATCAGACTCACCCAACAGGGTGTGCCGGGTGTGCGCCGGATCGCTGCCTCGGTCATCGTCACTCTCTCCTCGGACCGTCGTGGCCGTACGGGTGCCGGTCGCGGGCCGCCGGATGGGAACAAAGCCGTACGCCCGGGCAGATGCTTGCACCCGGCACGACGCGCCGCTTCCCGGCCGCGCCGCCCTTGGCGGGATCTCGATCGGGTGTTTACCGGCCGTTTCTCCGCCGTTTTGGGCCGAGGCCACCGTGCGCGAGGATGGCCTTCATGACAGCCATCATCACCGCAGCAGAACTCGTGGGCGAGTCGGCCGGAGCGCGTCCGCCCGTCCTGCTCGACATCCGCTGGCAGCTCGGCGGGCCCTCCGGCCGCCCTGCCTACGAGGCAGGCCATCTGCCCGGCGCCGTCTATGTGGACCTCGATACGGAACTGGCCGGTACACCCGGCGCCGACGGCCGGCACCCGCTGCCGGACGTGACGGCCTTCGGCGCGGTGATGCGCCGCGCGGGAATCTCGCAGGACACGCCGGTGGTGGTGTACGACGGCGGACAGTGCTGGGCGGCGGCCCGTGCCTGGTGGCTGCTGCGTTGGACGGGCCATCCGGACGTCCGGGTGCTCGACGGCGGAGTCGCCGAGTGGACAGGACCGCTCACCACCGAGATCCCGCAGCCGGCCGAGGGCGACTTCAGCCCGGTGCCCGGCTCGGTACCGGTGCTGGACGCGGACGGCGCGGCGGCCCTCGCCCGGAGCGGTCTGCTGCTGGACGCGCGGGCGTCCGAGCGCTACCGCGGGGACGTCGAGCCGATCGACCGGGTCGGCGGCCATATCCCCGGCGCGCTCTCCGCACCGACGACAGGGAATGTGGCCGAAAACGGCACCTTCCTGCCGGCTCCTCAGCTCGCGGCGCGCTTCCAGGCGCTGGGCGCGGCCCCCGGCACCGAGGTCGGTGTCTACTGCGGTTCCGGAGTCTCGGGCGCCCATGAGGTGCTGGCCCTGGAGATCGCGGGCATCCCGGCGGCGCTGTATCCGGGCTCCTGGTCCGCGTGGACCGCGGACGAGTCCCGTCCGGTCGCCAAGGGCCCGGACCCTCAGTAACGGAAACCGCACATACATATGAAGGGGCCCGTACGCATCTCCCGCGTACGGGCCCCTTGCGAAGGTCAGGGCGGACCGGCGGACCGGTTCTCCCGCTACTCCTGCTTCTTGCGGCGCGTACCGAACACGATCTCGTCCCAGCTCGGCACCGCGGCCCTGCGCCCTGGACGGACTCCGTCCGCCTCGGCCTGGCGGTCCGTCGTACCCGTGAGCCGGTCCCGGTGACCGGTCACCGAGCGGGGCATCAGCACATCCGCGTACGCCGAACCGGCACCGGCCGACGCGGCGGGCGCCACCGGCTCCTCGGCCTCCGGCTCCTCGTCCGGGTCCGTGACCGGAGCGTCCTGGGCGGGCCGCTCGGGCACCACCATGTCGCCGCGGAAGCTCGGCACCGCCTCCAGCAGGCTGGTCAGGGAGTCGCGTTCGCTCATCTCGTCCGGGTCGGGAGCGGCGGGCCGCTCCGACTGCCGGTCGAGGGAACGGTCCAGCGGCCGGTCACGCGGCAGCCGCGCGATCCTCGGGACGAACGGAAAACTCGGCTCCTGTGTGGTGACCGTGTCGTCCGTGTCGCCGATCAGCGCCCGCGCCTCGTCGTCGACGGCCTGGACGAGCCGTCTGGGCGGGTCGTACGTCCAGCTCGCCGAGTGCGGTTCACCCGCGACGCGGTAGACGAGCAGCACCTCCCAGGTGCCGTCGTCACGGCGCCAGGAGTCCCACTGCACGGTGTCCTTCTCGGCGCCGCGCAGCGTCAGCCGCTCCTGCACCGCCTCACCGAGCTGAGGTCCGGCGTTCTCACCGGGCCGGCGCACGGCGGTCTTCCTGGCCCGCTCGGCCATGAAGGCGCGCTCGGCGAGCACCGGTCCCTCGAACCGGCGCACCCGGTCCACCGGGATTCCGGCGTGCTGGGCGACTTCCTCGGCGGACGCTCCGGCCCGTATACGCGCCTGGATGTCGCGCGGTCTGAGGTGGCTCTCGACCTCGATCTCGATCTGACCGAGGCGGGCGCGGTCATTGCGCACGGCGGCGCGGAGGCGCTCATCGATCGGAAGCGTGTATTCCGTGCTGTCCGCAGCCTTGAGCACCAGTCGTGTGCCGTCGTTGGAGACGGCCACGACACGCAGTTCGGGCATGGGGACCTCCCGGGTGGTGCCTGCCGACGTCACGTGCGTCGCTGCTTCCGCTAGTCGAGTGTGACCTGCCCGGGTGCAGCCTGCCACAACCTTGCCGTGCTTCCCGGCGTGTCGGGCAAGGGCCCTGGATCGCCGTTATGGCACGGTTACCTCTTTGCGACGCAGAGTGACAGACCTGGTCACTCTGTGCAGCAGGCGCCCGTACGGTGCCGTGACGCCGCCGGATCGAGTGCCACGTTCGGCCCCCTTCCCGTCGGTCCCGGACGCCCATGAGGGAGTCCGGCCCCAGGGCTCGCCACAGTACTCCATTCGGGCCATGTGGGTGGACCGGCGCGCCGCCCAAGTTCTCGCCGGGGCCCGGAGTTGAGGGCCGGAACAGGTCTCGGACGGATATCTTTCTTCACGGAATCCACAGAATCGGAACGATCTGTTTCGCTCAGGAGCGCCAGGCCGGCGAGGCGGGCGTCGTTCCTCAGTCCCCCAGGATCCGCCGCAGATAGTCGTTGCCGAACAGCCGGTCCGGGTCCAGCCGGTCCCGTACCGCCGTGAACTCGCCGAAGCGCGGATACGCCTCCGAGAGATACGCCGCGTCCCTGGTGTGGATCTTCCCCCAGTGAGGCCGCCCGCCGTGCGCGGTCATGATCCGCTCCACGGCGCTGAAGTACGCGCGGTACGGCGTGCCCCGGTAGAGATGCACCGCGATATACGCGCTCTCGCGGCCCGAGGCGGTCGAGAGCGCGATGTCGTCGGCGGGCGCCGTCCGTATCTCCACCGGGAATCCCACCCGCAGCGGTGAACGGTCGACCATGGCCTTGACCTCGCGCAGCGCCGCGACCGCGACCTCGCGCGGAAGGGCGTACTCCATCTCCACGAAGCGGACCCGGCGCGGCGAAGTGAAGACCTTGTGCGGGATGTCCGTGTACGTACGGGCGGAGAGGGCGCGGCTGGAGATCCTGGCGATCGTGGGAATGGTCGCGGGGACGGCCCGGCCGAGCGAACAGGCCACCTGGAAGAGCCCGTTGGAGAGGAACTCGTCGTCGATCCAGCCGCCGACGCGGCCGGCCGGAGCCGCCGGGCCCTGACTGCGGTTGTTGCGCTTGGTGGTGCAGTTGCCCGTGTGCGGAAACCAGTAGAACTCGAAGTGCTCGTTCTCGGCCACATGCTGATCGAACTCGGCGGTGACCCGGTCGAAGGCCATCGGCTCCTCACGGGCCGTCAGCAGAAAGAGCGGCTCCACGGCGAAGGTGATCGCGGTGATCACACCGAGGGCGCCGAGTCCGATCCGGGCGGCGGCGAAGACCTCGGGATTCTCCCGCTCGGAGCAGCGCAGCAGCGATCCGTCCGCCGTGATCAGCTCCAGCGTGCGGATCTGCGCGGCTATGGAGGCCGAGTCACGGCCGGTGCCATGGGTGCCGGTGGAGGTCGCGCCCGCGACGGTCTGCTCCATGATGTCGCCCATATTGGTGAGCGACAGACCTTCCCGCGCCAGCACCGCGTTCAGCCGTTTCAGCGGTGTGCCCGCCGCCACGGTCACGGTGCCGGCGTCCCGGTCGATCTCCCGGATGCCGGTGAGCAGATCGGGCCGTACGAGCACGCCGTCGGTGGCGGCGGTGGCGGTGAAGGAGTGGCCCGTGCCGACGGGCTTGACCTTCAGTCCCTCCTCGGCGGCCCTCCGTACGATCCCGGCCAGCTCCTCGACGGAGGCGGGGGAGACCGCGTGGGCCGGCCGGGCGGTGACATTTCCCGCCCAGTTGCGCCACGCGTCCACGCTCGGCCCGCTCGTGTGGGTCCTGGTCATGTGCCCCGTGCCCTCCCCGCCCATCGGTACCGGCTCGCGTGGCGTCGGCGAACGGCAGATGTCCCGGCCAGTTGGAGGGGGATCATACTCATGGCCACCACACGGACACCCGCTCGGCTCCGCCCAACCGCGGTTTCCGGGCGGACCGGGGCGTGATGCTCCGGCGCTCCGGAGCGGATGGCAGGATCGAAGACATGGCCGATCAGCTCGTGACTTCCCCCTACGACGCACTGCTCCTGCTGTCCTTCGGCGGCCCGGAAGGCCCCGACGACGTCATTCCGTTCCTGGAGAATGTGACCAGGGGCCGAGGCATTCCGCCGGAGCGGCTCAAGGAGGTGGGACAGCACTACTTCCTGTTCGGCGGCGTCAGTCCCATCAACGAACAGAACCGCGCCCTGCTGGACGCGCTGCGCAAGGACTTCGCCGAGCACGGTGTCGAACTGCCCGTCTACTGGGGCAATCGCAACTGGGCGCCCTATCTGACCGACACGCTGCGCGAGATGGCCGCGGACGGCCGGCGCCGCATCGCCGTCCTCGCGACCAGCGCGTACGCCTCGTACTCGGGCTGCCGCCAGTACCGCGAGAATCTCGCGGACGCGCTCGCCACGCTGGCCGCCGAAGGGCTCGAACCGCCCAGGGTGGACAAGCTGCGCCACTACTTCAACCATCCAGGCTTTCTGCGTCCCATGATCGAGGGCGTGCTCGCCTCGCTCGCCGAGCTGCCGGAGTCCGTACGCGCGGACGCGCATCTCGCCTTCACCACCCACTCCATCCCGGTCGCGTCGGCCGACACCTCCGGGCCCGTCGAGGACCACGGCGAGGGCGGCGCGTATGTGGCCCAGCATCTCGACACCGCCCGGCTGATCGTGGCGGCCGTACGCGAGGAGACCGGTATCGAGTACCCGTGGCGGCTCGTCTACCAGTCGCGCAGCGGCGCGCCGCACATCCCGTGGCTGGAGCCGGACATCTGCGACCACCTGGAGACGCTGCACGGCGAGGGCGTCCCGGCCGTCGTGATGGCTCCCATCGGCTTTGTCTCGGACCATATGGAAGTCCTCTACGACCTCGACACGGAGGCGGTCGCCAAGGCCGCCGAGCTCGGGCTGCCCGTCCGCCGCTCGGCGACGGTGGGAGCCGATCCGCGGTTCGCCGCCGCCGTACGCGATCTTCTCCTGGAACGCGCCGCCACGGAGCGGGGGAGCGTGGTGGAGCGGTGCGCGCTCGGCGCGCTCGGCCCGAGCCATGACCTCTGCCCGGTCGGCTGCTGCCCGGCCCGTGCCCCCAGGCCCGCCGCGGCGGGCGCCGACAGCCCGTACGCCTGAAGGAGCCACCGTGACCGACGCCCGACCCGACGCGACCGACCAGCCCGACAAGACCGACCGGCCCGGCCGGCCTGACAAGGCTCTGACCGCCGAACTGCTCGCGCTCGCCCTGGAGGCGGCCCGCCGGGCCGGTGAGCTGCTGCGCGACGGCCGTCCCGACGATCTCGCCGTGGCCGCCACGAAGTCCAGCCCCATCGACGTCGTCACCGAGATGGACATCGCCGCCGAGAAGCTGATCACCGGCCATCTCGCCGAACACCGCCCGGACGACGGCTTCCTCGGCGAGGAGGGCGCGAGCTCGGCGGGCAGCAGCGGGATCCGCTGGGTCATCGATCCGCTGGACGGCACCGTCAACTATCTCTACGGACTGCCCACCTGGGCCGTCTCGATCGCCGCGGAACGCGACGGCGAGACACTCGCCGGCGTCGTCGAGATCCCGATGCGGCGCGAGACCTTCCGCGCCGTGCTCGGCGGCGGAGCCTTCCTCAACGACCGGCCGGTCCACGGCCGGCCCGCTCCGCCGCTGGAGCGGGCCCTCGTCTCGACCGGTTTCAACTACGTCACCACCGTCCGCGCCCATCAGGCCGAGGTCGCCCAGCGGCTGATCCCGCGGCTGCGCGACATCCGGCGCGGTGGCTCGGCGGCGACCGATCTCTGCGATGTGGCGGCGGGCCGTCTGGACGGCTACTACGAGCGCGGGCTGCATCCCTGGGACCTCGCGGCCGGCGATCTCATCGCCCGTGAGGCGGGCGCGCTCACCGGAGGCCGTCCCGGCGCCCGGCCGGGCTTCGATCTCACAGTGGCCGCGGCCCCGGGCGTCTTCGAACCGCTCCAGGCCCTGCTGGACGAGTACGGCGCCTGGCACGACTGATCCTGTTCAGGCATACATCCAGGCATACGGAAGGGCCCCGACGCCGTCCCCACGGCGTCGGGGCCCTTCTCTGTAGGTCGCTACGGCTCTTTTCACATGGGTACGGTTCGGGCCCCGCGAAGAATCTGTGGCAGCGGGACCGTACGGCCAAGGAGTGCGGGTCAGGCGCTCGCGGCGCCGACCTCCACGCCATGTTCGGCCGCGAGCCGGCGGAGGTCTTCCAGCTCCTCCTGATCGACGTCCACAAGGAAGTCGTCGCCCGTCTCCCGGGCTCGGTTGAGATCCGTTTCCGTGGCCTTTATGCGCTGTAGAAGCCCGGCGGTGAACGCGTCCATTGCGCCCCCTCGTCGTGGGTCAGTGGCACGGGGGTGTGCCGACGGCGGGTAGATCACGCACCCACTGCCTCTGGATGACAGAAAGGGTGTGGCGTGCCACAAACAGGGCGTGATCTCGGGTGTGAAGTCGTCTTCCCCAGGGTCCGACTTCGAGAAACCTCAACGACTCAAACAATCCGTTCCATTCCCGGCCGCCCCAGGTCACCCCGGCATCGTCTTACCGCCGGTTTATGGCCCGGACGGGCAGGATGGGCCCGCACAGCCAGTGCTACAACCTGCCCCGACCACGGGTGACAGGGCCCAGAGGAAGGAAAGCGACGTGCGCGTACTCGTCGTCGAGGACGAGCAACTGCTCGCCGATGCGGTGGCCACCGGACTGCGCCGGGAGGCCATGGCCGTCGACGTCGTGTACGACGGCGCCGCCGCCCTGGAGCGCATCGGGGTCAACGACTACGACGTGGTGGTGCTCGACCGCGATCTCCCTCTCGTCCACGGCGACGACGTCTGCCGCCGGATCGTCGAGCTCGGGATGCCCACCCGGGTCCTCATGCTCACGGCCTCGGGCGATGTCAGCGACCGGGTGGAAGGGCTGGAGCTGGGCGCGGACGACTATCTGCCCAAGCCCTTCGCGTTCACCGAGCTGATCGCCCGGGTGCGGGCCCTGGGACGGCGTACGACCGTGCCTCTGCCGCCCGTCCTGGAGCGCTCGGGGATCAAGCTTGATCCCAACCGCCGTGAGGTCCTGCGGGACGGCAGGGAGATCCAGCTCGCGCCCAAGGAGTTCGCGGTGCTGGAGGTGCTGATGCGCAGCGAGGGCGCGGTGGTCTCGGCCGAGCAGCTCCTGGAGAAGGCCTGGGACGAGAACACCGATCCGTTCACCAATGTCGTACGGGTCACGGTCATGACGCTGCGCCGCAAGCTCGGCGAGCCGCCCGTGATCGTCACGGTGCCCGGCTCCGGCTACCGGATCTGATTGCCCGTGGCAACCACCCCGCTGCCGCCCGCGGCACCTCCGAAGCCCACCTGGGACCCGCGCAGGCCCGACCAGGCGCTCCCCTGGGTGCGGCCGACCATCCGCATACGTCTCACGCTGCTGTACGGCGGGATGTTCCTGATCGCCGGCATCCTGCTGCTCTCGATCATCTATCTGCTGGCCGCACAGGCCCTGCACGTGGGCAGTGAGCTGCCCTTCAAGATCGTGACCGGCAAGGTGAGCAGCGAGGTCTGCAACTTCCCGAGCCAGGCGCCGCCCGAGCAGTTCAACGCGGCCATGAACAGCTGTGTCAACCAGCAGCGCAAGCAGGCGCTGGACGATCTGCTCAGCCGCTCCCTGTTCGCCCTGGTCGGCCTCAGCGTCATCGCCTTCGCCTTCGGTTACGCGATGGCGGGACGGGTGCTGTCGCCGCTGGGCCGGATCACCCGTACCGCGCGCCGGGTGGTCGGCTCCGACCTGTCGCGCCGGATCGAGCTGGACGGTCCCGACGACGAGCTGAAGGAGCTGGCGGACACGTTCGACGAGATGCTGGACCGGCTGGAGCGCGCCTTCAGCGCGCAGCAGCGGTTCGTCGCCAACGCCTCGCACGAGCTGCGTACACCGCTCGCGATCAACCGCACCCTGCTGGAGGTCCATCTCTCCGATCCGGCGGCGCCGACGGAGCTCCAGCAGCTCGGCAGGACGCTGCTGGCCACCAATGAGCGCAGTGAGCAACTGGTGGAGGGCCTGCTGCTGCTCGCCCGCAGCGACAACCAGATCGTGGAGCGAAAACCGGTCGATCTCGCCGAGGTCGCCACCCGCGCGGTGGACCAGTGCCTCACGGAGGCGGAGACGAAGGGAGTGGACATCCGTACGGAGTGCGCGCCCGCGGTCGTCCAGGGAAACGGCGTCCTGCTGGAGCGGATCGCGCTGAACCTGGTGCAGAACGCCGTGCGGTACAACATCCCGGAGGGCGGCTGGGTGGAGGTCTCCACCGAGGTCCAGCAGGGCCAGGCGGTCCTGCTGGTGTCGAACACCGGTCCCGTGGTTCCCGCGTACGAGATCGACAATCTCTTCGAACCGTTCCGGCGGTTGCGCACGGAGCGTACGGGCAGTGACAAGGGAGTGGGACTCGGCCTCTCGATCGCCCGGTCGGTGGCGCGCGCCCATGGCGGCCGGATCTTCGCGGAACCCCGCGAGGGCGGTGGGCTCGTGATGCGTGTCACTCTCCCGGTCTGAGATGCTGCGCGCGGTATTCGGGGAGCAGATGGCTTTGTTCGCTTTGCGCGGAATTTACGGTCCGAGTTACCGGCGAGTCCGTGTGTGATCGATCACAGGGTCGAATTCACGCCTATCCACTCTGCGTGATCAGGCCTTCATCGGAAAGCCGGTAAAGTCCGGGTTTCCGGGGGCCGGGATCACGGGAAGTACACGGGGTGGCGCCCGTGAAGCACACCAGGAGGACCGTGTACGGTCCCCTTCGCCACCCGAAGCCGATCACTCCTCAGGGGTCCGGTTGGGTGTCGATTGAGTAACAGACCTTGATGTGAGGCAAAATCTCCGCCTCAGGTCGGGCACAAGTCCGGCCTCTCACGCGTTACGTGCGCTGGAGACACCACAGACACCCAGAGGGGGAGAGCGACATGGCAACGGATTACGACACCCCACGCAAGACCGATGACGACGTCGATCAGGACAGCCTTGAGGAACTGAAGGCCCGTCGGAACGACAAGTCGACTTCAGCGGTCGACGTCGACGAGTTCGAGCAGGCCGAAGGGCTCGAACTGCCCGGCGCGGATCTCTCCAACGAGGAGCTGTCCGTCCGGGTGCTGCCGAGGCAGGCCGACGAGTTCACCTGCATGAGCTGCTTCCTGGTGCACCACAGGAGCCAGCTCGCCAGGGAGAAGAACGGTCAGCCCATCTGCCGCGACTGCGACTGAGGTCAGGTCGGCCGTGGCAGGCGACACACCGTTTCGGAAACGACGCTTCCGTAGCAAGTCGGCGGAGGCGTATCAGGGCGGCACAGGCCCGGCAGAAGGCGCTCAGCCCGCTGCCGAGCACTCCGCCCTCCTGCCCCAGCACGACGCACGTGACGACGAGCGAGGCCTCCCGGCCTCGCTCGAAGCGGCCCGGGAGGATCGCGGCGGTCCCATGACCAGGGGCCGGCGCCTGGACACCGTCAAACGGGGTGTGCGCAAGGGAGGCGCGAGCGCCAAGGCGGCGCTGGCGCATATCGCCGACCGGATCATCGAGAGCGCTCCTCGGGTCCCGGTCCGCGACCTCGCGACACTGCGCAAGCAGTTTCCCGGCCTCGGCCCCGAGGAGCTGGCCGACAAGCTGGTCGCCGGCGCGGCGAACAGCAGCTCCACGGTCGGTGCCGGCGTCGGCGCCGCCGCGATGCTGCCCGTACCGCCGGCGATGCCCGCCGAGCTGGCGGCCGAGATCACGGCCGTCGCCGCGATCGAGCTGAAGCTCATCGCGGAGCTCCATGAGGTGTACGGGCTGCGCCCGCCCGGCACGCTCAAGGAGCGCAGCGCCGCCTATCTGACCTCCTGGACGGAGGAGCGCGGCGTCGACATCACCAAACCCTCGACCATCAACGGCGCGCTGAGCGGCCGGATGAAGCGCGAGCTGCGGCAGCAGATCATGAAGCGCACGATCCGCAATCTGCCCAATCTGGTCCCGTTCATGATCGGTGCGGCCGTCGGCGCGATGATGAACCGACGGGACACCAAGAAGGTCGCCGAGCGTGTCCGCGCGGACCTGCGCAGCCGCCAGATCCCCTGGGACGCCCTCCCGGAGCTGCCTCCGCTGGAGACCGCGCCGGAGAGCGCGGAGATCCCCAGACAACTCCCTCCCGGGCTTCCGAAGGAGCTGGAGAGCTAGGGCTCGCGGGCCGGAGCGCCGAGTGAGGCTTCGCGTCCTCAGTTGGTCCGTACCGCGTCCAGCGCGGTGGCCAGTGCCTGTGGGTTCCGCGTCGAGAGATAGACGTACGGAGTCGGATCTTCCGGATCCGTGATCTCCACGCGCAGCGCGGTGGGCACATAGCTGCGCATCAGCATGAAGGCGCGAGGATCGGCCTTGTGCAGCCGCCAGTCCCGCGCCTCCTCCGGGCCGAGCACCTCCGCCTCGCCGAGCGCCGAGACCGGGATCCTGGCATCGCCCGCGACCAGCGAGTCCGCCACCACCCTGATCCGCGCGGAGCCGTACGAACTCACTCCGGCCGCCGCCAGCGCTCCGGCGCCGATCACCCCGCCGAGCAGCGGCAACGGTCCCAGCGGCAGGGTGATCAGACCTCCCGCCACCGCGATGAGAGCGGCTATGGCCCACCAGGAACCGGGTGCGGTCAGACGTTCGTCGTAGCGTGCGGCGGAGTGCTCCATGGAGCCAAGCTTGGCACGGTGCTGTCGCCGGGCCACCGCGCGGGTAAGGTCTGCGCCTGTGAGCAACGTGCCATCCCCGGGGACGCCGCCCGGACCCTCCACAGGACCGGGGGCCCTGACACCTCCGGCCGACGCCGGACCGCCGGTCCGGCACCCCGACGCACCCGCGCCCGGCGAGCTGCTCGGCGCGCACTACGAGCACTGCTTCGGCTGCGGCGAGGCACAGCCGCACGGCCTTCAGCTGAGGGCGCGCGCGGGCGAGGGCGTCAGCATCACCGCCGAGTTCACCGTCAAGCCAGGCCACCAGGGCGCTCCCGGTCTCGCGCACGGCGGCGTCCTCGCCACCGCGCTCGACGAGACGCTGGGCTCGCTGAACTGGCTGCTGCGGGTGATCGCGGTGACCGGCCGGCTCCAGACCGAGTTCGTCCGGCCCGTGCCCGTGGGCACGCTGCTGTATCTGGAGGCCCGGACCACCGCCGTCCACGGGCGGAAGATCTACTGCACCGCCACCGGCCGGATCGGCGGCCCCGACGGGCCCGTCGCCGTCCGCGCCGACGCGCTGTTCATCGAGGTCAAGGTCGACCACTTCATCGAGAACGGCCGCCAGGAGGAGATCCGGGCGGCGATGGCCGATCCGGACCAGATCAGGCGAGCCCGCGCCTTCGAGGTGAACCCATGAGCCATACGCCTTCCGTCCTTGTCGACGTACTGATCCGCCGTATCGACCCGGAGGTTCCGCTTCCGTCGTACGCGCATCCAGGCGACGCCGGAGTTGATCTGGTGACCACGGAGGCCGCCGAGCTGGCCCCGGGGGAGCGGGCCGTACTGCCCACGGGAGTCTCCATCGCGCTGCCCGACGGGTACGCCGCCTTCGTGCACCCGCGCTCCGGGCTGGCGGCCCGCTGCGGAGTCGCCATGGTGAATGCCCCGGGGACGGTGGATGCCGGGTACCGTGGAGAGATCAAAGTGATCGTGGTCAATCTGGACCCGCGCGAGAGCGTGCGGTTCGAGCGGTTCGACCGGATTGCCCAACTGGTCGTCCAGCAGGTCGAGAAGGTCCGCTTCCACGAGGTGGCGGAACTTCCCGGGTCCGCGCGGGGCGACGGGGGCTTCGGGTCCACCGGCGGTCATGCCGCCGTGGGCGGCGTACAGGGCGGGAATCGATACGCTTCGGTCGTATCCGACCGGGAAGGACAGTGACGTGTTCGGACGTCGCAAGAAGAGTGGTTCCGCAGCGGACGCGGCGGACGCAGCGGGCGAGGCCGAGCAGTTCACCGACGAGGCCGGTGCCGACGCGAAGGCCGGCGGGACGACCGCGTCCCGCAGGGTGAACCTTCCGCCGGCGCCCAGGCCGGACGGTCCCTGGGACATCTCCGAGGTCTCCAGGCCCGACGAGGGCCGGGTCGACCTGGGCGGGATCTTCGTTCCCGGGGTCGAGGGCATGGAGCTGCGTGTCGAGGTCGCCGGTGACGCGATCGTGGCCGCCACGGTCGTCGTGCGCGACAGCGCCGTACAGCTCCAGGCGTTCGCGGCGCCCAAGAAGGAAGGTATCTGGGGCGAGGTCCGTGAGGAGATCGCCTCCGGCATCACCCAGCAGGGCGGCATCATCGACGAGGTCGAGGGCCCGCTGGGCTGGGAGCTGCGCGCCCAGGTCCCCGTACAGCTCCCGGACGGCACCGGTGGTGTACAGCTTGTGCGCTTCATCGGCGTCGACGGACCGCGCTGGTTCCTGCGCGGCGTGATCTCCGGACAGGGCGCGGTGCAGCCGCAGGCCGCCGGGCTGCTGGAGCAGATCTTCCGGGACACCGTGGTCGTACGCGGCGAAGGGCCGATGGCTCCGCGTGACCCGATCGTCCTGAAGCTGCCGGACGACGCGCAGATGGTGGCCGAGGGCGTTCAGCAGGAGGAGCAGGAAGGCTCCCGCTTCTCCGGCGGCATGGGACAGCTCCAGCGCGGTCCCGAGATCACCGAGGTGCGCTGAGACGAGGCGCGCGCGGGCACCACGAGCCGCGCGCGACGGACGGACGCGAGACAGACCGAACGGCCGGTGGGCCGCATCCCTTCGTGGGGTGCGGCCCACCGGCCGTTTCCCTGTCATATGGGCCAGATCACAGGGCACGGCCGCGCCCATATGGACTCCGTCAAGCCGGTGACGTCGGCCGTATGGGACCCGTCAACGGAAGCCGGGTCCGCGAAATCAGCGGGTTTCCTCAGGGAGTCGGATTTCCCGTACTCATCTAGGAGCTCACGATGGCCGATGTGGCCTTCGTCGTCACCACGATCGCGGTCTTCGCGCTGGTGGCCCTCATCGCCAAGGGGGTGGCGAAGCTGTGACCGCCGAGAACATCGTCGGACTGGTCGTGGCCGTCGCCCTGCTGGGATACCTCGTCCTCGCCCTGTTCTTCCCGGAGAGGTTCTGAGTGATGAGCTCCGTCCTCGCCGGTGTGCTCCAGCTGCTCGCGCTCGTCGTGGCGCTCGGTCTGGCATACCGCCCGCTCGGTGACTACATGGCCCGGGTCTACAGCTCGCCCGGACATCTCAGGGCCGAGAAGTGGATCTACAAGGCCGTCGGCGCCAATCCCGCCACCGAGATGCGCTGGCCCGCCTATCTCCGCGGTGTCCTCGCGTTCTCCGCGGTGAGCGTCCTCTTCCTGTATCTGCTGCAACGGGTCCAGGGCGGCCTGCCCGGATCGCTCGGCTTCTCCGCGATCGACCCGGACCAGGCCTTCAACACCGCCGCGTCCTTCGTCTCCAACACCAACTGGCAGTCGTACTACGGCGAACAGGCCATGGGCCATGTCGTACAGACCGGTGGTCTGGCCGTCCAGAACTTTGTCTCGGCGGCGGTCGGCATGGCCGTCGCGGTGGCGCTGGTGCGGGGCTTCGCCCGCTCCCGCACCGGTGAGCTGGGAAACTTCTGGGCCGACCTGGTGCGCGGCACCGTCCGTATCCTGCTGCCCATCTCCGTGATCGGCGCGATCGTGCTGGTCGCGTGCGGCGCGATCCAGAACTTCGCCGGGATCCATGAGGTCGGCCAGTTCCTGGGCGGCTCGCAGCAGTGGAACGGCGGCGCGGTCGCCTCGCAGGAGGCCATCAAGGAGCTGGGCACCAACGGCGGCGGCTACTTCAACGCCAACTCCGCGCATCCCTTCGAGAACCCCAGCCCGATCTCGAACCTCTTCGAGATCTTTCTGATCCTGGTCATCCCGTTCGCGCTGACCAGGACCTTCGGCCGGATGGTCGGCAGCGTCAAGCAGGGCTACGCGATCCTCGCCACGATGGTGACGATCTGGCTCGGCTTCACCGCGCTGATGATGTGGACCGAGTTCGCGCACCACGGACCGGCGTTCGACATCGCCGGCGGTGCGATGGAGGGCAAGGAGACCCGCTTCGGGATCGGCGGCTCGTCGATCTTCGCGGTGGCCACCACGCTCACCTCGACCGGTGCGGTCAACTCCTTCCACTCCTCGTACACCGGGTTCGGCGGCGGTATCACGATGCTGGGCATGCAGCTCGGCGAGATCGCGCCCGGCGGAGTCGGCTCCGGCCTCTACGGCATGCTGATCATGGCGATCATCGCGGTCTTTATCGCCGGGCTGATGGTCGGCCGTACGCCCGAGTATCTGGGCAAGAAGCTCGGCAGCCGCGAGATCAAGTTCGCCGCGAGCTACATCCTGATCACTCCGGCGCTGGTGCTCGGCTTCACGGCCGTGGCCATGGCGCTTCCCACGCCGGGCAACTCGATGACCAACTCGGGGCCGCACGGCTTCTCCGAGATCCTGTACGCGTACACCTCGGCCGGCAACAACAACGGCTCGGCCTTCGCCGGGCTCAACGCCGACACCCAGTGGTTCAACACCACCACCGGTCTGGCCATGCTGCTCGGCCGCTTCCTGCCCATGGTGTTCGTCCTGGCGCTGGCCGGCGCGCTCGCCGAGCAGCGTCCCGTCCCGGAGACCGCGGGCACGCTCCGTACCCACAAGCCGCTCTTCACCGGGCTGCTGGTCGGCACGATCGTGATCGTCACCGGTCTGACCTACTTCCCGGCGCTGGCGCTGGGCCCGCTGGCCGAAGGGCTGGCGTCATGACCACTCGTACGAAGCAAGAGGACACGATGTCCACAGCCACTCCGACCCGTGCGCCGCACCCGTCCGTGTCTTCCGGTCACAGCTCCGGGAGCGAGCGGGTGGGCGGCGGCCTGTTCGATCCCAAGCAGTTGATCAAGTCCTTCCCGCAGGCGGTACGCAAGCTCGATCCGCGGGTGATGGTGAAGTCGCCCGTGATGTTCGTGGTCCTCGTCGGATCCGTGCTCTCCACGGTCTTCGCCGCGCTCGATCCGACCGACTGGTTCGGCTGGGCCATCGCCGGCTGGCTCTGGCTGACCACGGTGTTCGCCAATCTGGCGGAGGCGGTCGCCGAGGGCCGTGGCAAGGCGCAGGCGGACACCCTGCGCAAGGCCAAGACCGACACCGTCGCCCGGCGTGTCATCGGCCCGGACGAGGAGCGCGTACCCGGCACAGAGCTGCGGATCGGCGATCTGGTGGTCTGCGAGGCGGGCGACATCATTCCCGGCGACGGCGATGTGGTCGAAGGAGTCGCCTCCGTCGACGAATCGGCCATCACCGGTGAGTCGGCGCCGGTCATCCGGGAGTCGGGCGGCGACCGCTCGGCCGTCACCGGAGGGACGAAGGTCCTCTCGGACCGGATCGTCATCAGGATCACCACCAGGCCCGGTGAGACTTTCATCGACCGGATGATCAAGCTGGTCGAGGGCGCGGCCCGGCAGAAGACGCCCAACGAGATCGCGCTGAACATCCTGCTCGCGTCCCTCACTATCGTCTTCCTCCTCGCCGTCGTCACTCTCCAGCCGTTCGCGGTCTACGCGGGCCGGCGGCAGTCGATGATCGTGCTGATCGCCCTGCTGGTCTGTCTGATACCGACCACGATCGGCGCGCTGCTCTCCGCGATCGGGATCGCGGGCATGGACCGGCTGGTGCAGCGCAATGTGCTCGCGATGTCCGGGCGCGCGGTCGAGGCGGCTGGCGATGTGTCGACACTGCTGCTCGACAAGACCGGCACGATCACCCTCGGAAACCGTCAGGCCGCCGAGTTCGTCCCGGTCAGAGGCGTGACGGAGGCCGAACTGGCCGATGCCGCACAGCTCTCCTCGCTCGCCGACGAAACACCCGAGGGCCGCTCGATCGTCGTCCTGGCCAAGGAGAAGTACGGGCTGCGCGAGCGCCACCAAGGCCAGCTCACCGGCGCCGAATGGACCGCCTTTACCGCCCAGACCCGGATGTCCGGTGTCGATCTCACCGAGAACGGGACGACGCGCACCGTACGCAAGGGAGCCGCCGGTTCGGTCATCGCCTGGGTCAGAAGCCGCGGCGGGCAGGTGTCCCAGGACGCCCAGGCCCTCACCGACCGGATCTCCCAGGCCGGCGGCACACCGCTGCTGGTGGCGCTGGACGATACGGCCGGAGCCCGGGTGCTCGGTGTCATCCATCTCAAGGATGTGGTCAAGGAAGGGATGCGGGAGCGCTTCGAGGAACTGCGCCGGATGGGTATCCGTACGGTCATGATCACCGGCGACAATCCGCTGACCGCGCGGGCGATCGCGGAGGAGGCGGGCGTGGACGACTTCCTGGCCGAGGCCACTCCCGAGGACAAGATGTCCCTCATCAGGAGCGAGCAGAGCGGCGGCAAGCTGGTCGCGATGACCGGCGACGGTACGAACGACGCGCCCGCACTGGCCCAGGCGGATGTCGGCGTGGCCATGAACACCGGCACCTCGGCCGCCAAAGAGGCCGGGAACATGGTGGACCTGGACTCCAACCCGACCAAACTGATCGAGATAGTCGAGATCGGCAAGCAGCTCCTGATCACCCGTGGCGCGCTGACGACCTTCTCGATCGCCAATGACGTCGCGAAGTACTTCGCGATAATCCCCGCGATGTTCGCCGTCGTCTATCCGAGCCTCGACAGGCTCAACATCATGGATCTCTCCTCGCCGGAGTCCGCGATCCTCTCCGCGGTCATCTTCAACGCGCTCGTCATCGTCGCGCTGGTGCCGCTCGCCCTGAAGGGCGTGCGCTACCGGCCCACGAGCGCCGACCGGATGCTCCGCAGAAACCTCGGGATCTACGGCCTCGGCGGGCTGATCGCGCCGTTCATCGGCATCAAGATCATCGACCTGATCATCTCCCTCATCCCCGGCATCGGGTGAACGGCATGTCTTCCATGAACATCGGCAGTACCGCACGGCTGCTCGGGGCGGGCCTGCGCGCCCTCCTCGTCCTCACCGTCCTCTGCGGCGTGCTCTATCCGCTGGCCGTCACCGGCGTCGCCCAAGGGCTCTTCCCTCACCGGGCGAACGGCTCGGAGGTGAAACAGGACGGCAAGGTCGTCGGCTCCTCGCTCATCGGACAGCGGTACGACCTGCCGCTCAAGGCGGGCCAGGAGACTCCGGAGCCGGACCTCAAGTGGTTCCAGCCGCGTCCTTCCAACGGCCTCGGCACCAACGGTGTCAACACTCAGTACAAGCTCATCCTCTCCGGAGCCACCAACCGTTCCGGCGACAACGAGGATCTGATCAAGTGGGTCACGGACGCCAAGGCCGCCGTCGTCAAGGACAACTCCACGCCCGGTTACCGGGTCACACCGGCCCAGGTCCCGCCGGACGCCGTCACCTCCTCGGGCTCGGGACTGGATCCGGACATCTCGCCCGCTTACGCGAGGCTCCAGGTGCACCGGGTGGCGGAGCGCAACCAGCTTCCCGTCGAACAGGTGGAGAAGCTGGTCGAGGACCACACCCAGCAGCGGGTTCTCGGCTTCGTCGGGGAGCCGCGGGTCAATGTGCTCGCGCTCAACACGGCCCTCAAGGAGCTGACCGGCTGACTCCGGCCGGTGTGGCCGGTCCGGACCGCTCACGCGTCCGGGTCGGCCTCTTCCGGGTCGGCCTTTTCCGCGCCGGTCTCTTCCGCGTCGGCCCGGACTTCTCCGTACCGGACCTCTCCGTACCGGCATCAGAATCGTGTCAAGACCACGATCGCGCCCGTTGGCTGCCCTTTTTGTCGCAATCACCGGGAGTAGCTTCGACTCAGCCGACGCGTGGCACGCGGTGGCTCTTCCGGGAAGACAATGGGGCCATGGGACGCGGCAAGCTTCGTATCTATCTCGGGGCGGCACCGGGCGTCGGCAAGACGTACGCGATGCTCTCCGAGGCACACCGCCGGGTGGAGCGGGGCACCGACTGTGTGGTGGCCTTCGTGGAGCACCACGACCGGCCGCGCACGGAGGTCATGCTGCACGGCCTCGAAGAGGTGCCGCGCCGTGAGCTGGAGTACCGCGGGACCGTCTTCACGGAGATGGACGTCGACGCGGTGCTGGAGCGCCGTCCCGCCGTCGCCCTCGTGGACGAGCTGGCGCACACCAATGTGCCGGGCTCGCGCAACGTCAAGCGGTGGCAGGACGTCGAGGAGCTGCTCAAGGCGGGCATCGAGGTCGTCTCCAGCGTCAATATCCAGCATCTCGAATCGCTCGGAGACGTGGTCGAGTCGATAACCGGTGTACGCCAGCAGGAGACCGTCCCCGACGAGATCGTCCGGCGGGCCGACCAGATCGAGCTGGTCGACATGTCGCCGCAGGCCCTGCGCCGCCGTATGGCGCACGGCAATGTCTACAAGCCCGACAAGGTGGACGCGGCGCTCTCGCACTACTTCCGTCCGGGCAATCTGACCGCGCTGCGCGAGCTGGCCCTGCTGTGGGTCGCCGACCGGGTGGACGAATACCTCCAGCAGTACCGCGGCGAGCACAACATCCGCACCACCTGGTCGGCCCGGGAACGTATCGTCGTCGGCCTCACCGGCGGTCCCGAGGGACGTACGCTGATCCGCCGCGCGGCCCGGATGGCCGCCAAGGGCTCGGGCAGCGAGATCCTCGCCGTCTACATAGCCCGCAGCGACGGTCTCACCGCGGCCTCGCCCAAGGAGCTGGCCGTCCAGCGCACGCTGGTCGAGGATCTCGGCGGCACCTTCCACCATGTCATCGGCGACGACGTTCCCTCCGCGCTGCTGGAATTCGCGCGCGGAGTCAACGCGACCCAGATCGTGCTGGGCTCCAGCCGCCGCAAGACCTGGCAGTACGTCTTCGGGCCCGGCGTCGGCGCCACCGTCGCCCGGGAGTCAGGACCCGACCTGGACGTACACATCGTCACGCACGAGGAGGCCGCCAAGGGCCGCGGACTGCCGGTGGCGCGCGGAGCCAGACTCGGCCGCTCCCGGATCATCTGGGGCTGGCTGGCCGGAGTCGTCGCGCCCGTCCTGCTCTCGCTGCTGCTGGCCATGGTGGGCAACTCCCCGGGGCTGGCCAACGATGTCCTGCTCTTCCTCTTCCTGACCGTGATGTCGGCGCTGCTCGGCGGGCTGCGGCCGGCGCTCGCCTCCGCCGCCGTGGGCTCCCTGCTGCTCAACTTCTACTTCACTCCGCCCACCCACACCCTGACCATCGCGGACCCCAGGAACCTGGTCGCCATCGTGATCTTCTTCGCCGTGGCCGTGTCGGTGGCCTCGGTGGTCGATCTGGCGGCACGCCGTACCCATCAGGCGGCCCGGCTCAGAGCCGAGTCCGAGATCCTCTCCTTCCTGGCGGGCAGTGTGCTGAAAGGCGAGACCACGCTGGCCGCGCTGCTGGAGCGGGTCAGGGAGACCTTCGCCATGGAGTCCGTGGCGCTGCTCGAACGCAAGAGCGATGTCGATCCCTGGACCTGTGCGGGCAGCGTCGGACCGCAGCCCGTCGACCGTCCCGAGTCCGCCGATGTCGACATGCCGGTCGGCGACCATATGGCGCTGGCGCTCTCCGGACGGGTCCTGCCCGCGGAGGACCGCCGGGTGCTCGCCGCCTTCGCCGCGCAGGCAGCCGTCGTACTCGACCGGCAGCGTCTGGTGGGCGAGGCCGCCCAGGCCCGTGAACTGGCCGAGGGCAACCGGATCCGGACGGCCCTGCTCGCGGCCGTCAGCCACGATCTGCGGACTCCGCTGGCCGGGATCAAGGCGGCGGTCTCCTCTCTCCGCTCCGACGACGTCGAATGGTCCGAGGAGGACCAGGCGGAACTGCTCGAAGGCATCGAGCACGGCGCCGACCGCCTCGACCATCTCGTGGGCAACCTCCTCGACATGTCCCGGCTCCAGACCGGCACCGTCACCCCGCTGATCCGCGAGATCGACCTCGATGAGGTGGTTCCGATGGCGCTCGGCGGCGTACCGGAGGACAGCGTGGAGCTGGACATCCCCGAGTCGCTGCCCATGGTGGCCGTCGACCCGGGCCTGCTGGAGCGCGCGGTGGCCAATATCGTCGAGAACGCCGTCAAGTACAGCCCTGACGGGCGGCGGGTCACGGTCGCCGCCAGCGCGCTGGGGGAGCGGGTCGAGGTACGGGTCGTGGACCGTGGCCCGGGCGTTCCCGAGGACGCCAAGGAACGGATCTTCGAGCCCTTCCAGCGCCACGGCGACGCGCCGCGCGGGGCCGGCGTCGGCCTCGGGCTCGCGGTGGCGCGCGGCTTTGTCGACGCGATGGGCGGCACTCTCACGGCCGAGGACACCCCCGGTGGCGGCCTGACCATGGTTCTCACCCTCACGGCGGCGTCCGGACTCGCGCCGGCGCGCCGTGAACCACCGGCCCGGATCGTCTCATGACCGGGACAGCAGAAAGGCAGAACCCTATGACGCGGGTGCTCGTGGTCGATGACGAGCCGCAGATCGTACGCGCATTGGTGATCAATCTCAGGGCGCGCAAGTACGAGGTGGACGCGGCCTCCGACGGCGCGAGCGCGCTCGAACTCGCCGCCGCGCGCCATCCCGATGTGGTCGTGCTCGACCTCGGGCTGCCGGACATGGACGGCGTCGAGGTCATCAAGGGCCTGCGCGGCTGGACCCGGGTGCCGATCCTGGTGCTCTCCGCCCGTCACACCTCCGACGAGAAGGTCGAGGCGCTGGACGCGGGCGCCGACGACTATGTCACCAAGCCGTTCGGCATGGACGAACTGCTGGCCCGGCTGCGCGCCGCGGTCAGACGGGCCGAGCCGGTGGGCGGCGACGGCGACGACTCCACGGCGGTGGTCGAGACCGAGGGCTTCACCGTCGATCTGGCCGCGAAGAAGGTGCACCGCGAGGGCCGGGACGTACGGCTCACTCCGACCGAGTGGCATCTGCTGGAGGTGCTCGTACGCAACACCGGGCGGCTGGTCAGCCAGAAACAGCTCCTCCAGGAGGTCTGGGGGCCCTCGTACGGCACCGAGACCAACTATCTGCGGGTCTATATGGCCCAGCTCCGGCGGAAGCTGGAGACGGATCCCTCGCATCCCAGGCACTTCGTCACCGAGCCGGGGATGGGGTACCGCTTCGAGCGTTGATCCGTGTGCTGATCCGGTGAGCCGGGCGTCGATCCGACAGCGCTGATCCGTGTGCAGATCCGTGCGTCGATCCATGCCTTGATCCATGCCTCGATCCGTGCGTGGATCTCTGTGCGGATCCGACTCCCGCGCCACTGGATCCGGCGCCTCCTCGCCCCGGTACGCTCTAGCTATGAGTGCTGAGAAGCCGACCGGCCGCTTCCGCCGGATGCTCGACCGGCTCTCCAGCTCCCAGGGGGATCTGGAGTCCGAGGAGCTGCGGGAGGATGCGCAGGCGTCGGGATGCACCCGGATCTCCGACTGCAACGACCGCCAGATCGTCCGGGTGACTGGTACGTTGCGGACGGTCACGTTGCGTCCGCGGGCCGGTGTGCCCGCGCTGGAGGCGGAGCTGTTCGACGGCACCGCTCCGCTGGACGTGGTATGGCTGGGCCGGCGCTCCATCGTGGGCATAGAGCCGGGCCGCAGACTGATCGCCTCCGGCCGGATCTCCCTGAGCCACGGCCGACGGGTGCTGTTCAATCCCAAATACGAACTCCGACCGCTCGGACAGGAGTAGCCGGTGCCGTCATTCGACAAGCCCGCCGCCTCGAACGTTTCCAGCGCTTCACCGGACGGGCCGACGGGCACGTCTGCGCCGTCCGGGCCGAACGGTGACGCCGACGCGAAAGCCGTCACCGAGGCGGCCCTTTTCGAGGCCTTCGGCGGCCTGCGGGGCATGGTGGAGACGGTCGTCCCCGGCCTGCTCTTCGTCACGATCTTCACGATCAACCAGGATCTGCACACCTCGGCGATCGCGGCCCTCGCGGTCTCGCTGCTGCTGGTCGTGGTCCGGCTGGTGCGCCGGGACACCGTCAAGCACGCGTTCAGCGGCGTCTTCGGCGTCGCCTTCGGTGTCGTCTTCGCGATGATGACCGGCAACGCGAAGGACTTCTATCTGCCGGGCATGCTCTACACGCTGGGGCTGGCGCTCGCGTACATCGTCACCACGCTGGCGGGCGTACCGCTGATCGGACTGATCCTGGGCCCGGTCTTCAAGGAGAACCTCTCCTGGCGGACACGGAATCCGGGCCGCAAGAAGGCGTACGCGAAGGCGAGCTGGGCGTGGGGGCTGATCCTGCTCGCCAAGTGCGCGATCCTCTTCCCGCTCTACTGGTGGGCCGATACGACACAGCTCGGCTGGGTGCTCATCACGCTGAAGATCCCGCCGTTCCTGCTGGCCGTCTATCTGACCTGGGTCTTCCTGGCGAAGGCGCCCGCGCCGATCGATGTCTTCGCCGAGATGGAGGCGGAGGAGGAGGCGGAGAAGGCCCGCAAGGCCGCCGCCGCGACGACGCCGGACGGCCCGACGAGCCACCGCAGGGAGCGCTGAGGCCGCAGGGCGTTCGGCGCCGTACGATCCGGGCCCGGGCAGCGCCCGTACGAGCCCGTCACGGCTTCCGTGCCGTACGGGACGGCCCACGTGGCAGACGTACTCGTGACAGACGTATGGGAAAGGGTCCGGCACCTCTCAGGTGCCGGACCCTTTCCCATGAAGCGCGTACGGCGCGTACGCAGGGCGTGGTCGGCCTCAGCCCGTCGCCTCAGCCCGTCGCGTCCTCGCGGCGGACCGACAGCAGGTCCTCCAACTGCTCCTCACGGGCCTGCGCCGCCACGAAGAGCAGCTCGTCACCCGCCTCCAGCGTCTCCTCCGGATTCGGCGTCAGCACGCGCGTACCCCGGATGATCGTCACCAGCGAGGTGTCCTCCGGCCAGGTCACATCGCCCACCAGCGTGCCGGTCACGGCCGACTCCGGCGGCAGCGTCAGCTCGACCAGATTCGCGTCGCCATGGCTGAAGCGCAGCAGCCGTACCAGATCGCCGACGCTCACCGCCTCCTCGACCAGCGCCGACATCAGCCGCGGTGTGGAGACCGCTACATCGACGCCCCAGGCCTCGTTGAACAGCCATTCGTTCTTCGGGTTGTTGACCCGGGCCACCACCCGCGGCACGCCGTACTCCGTCTTGGCGAGCAGGGAGACGACCAGATTGACCTTGTCGTCGCCGGTCGCGGCGATCACGACATTGCAGCGCTGGAGCGCCGCCTCGTCCAGCGACGTGATCTCACAGGCGTCCGCCAGCAGCCACTCGGCCAGCGGCACCCGCTCCACCGAGATGGCGGTCGGCGCCTTGTCGATCAGCAGGACCTCGTGTCCGTTCTCCAGCAGCTCGCCCGCGATGGAACGGCCCACCGCACCTGCCCCGGCAATCGCGACACGCATCAGATCCCGCCTCCGTCCGGGCCCTCGGCGAATGCCGCCTCGACCTTCTCGATGTCGTCCGTACGCATCATCACGTGGACGAGATCGCCCTCCTGAAGCACCGTCTGGGACGTCGGCAGCATCGCCTCGCCGAGCCGGGTGAGAAACGCGACACGTACGCCGGTCTCCTCCTGGAGCGTGCTGATCTTGTGCCCGATCCAACTCGATGCCGTATGCACCTCGGCCAGTTGCACGCCGCCGCTGGGGTCCCGCCACAGCGGCTCGGCGCCCGACGGCAGCAGCTGGCGCAGCATCTGGTCGGCGGTCCAGCGGACCGTGGCCACGGTCGGAATGCCCAGCCGCTGATAGACCTCGGCACGCCGCGGATCGTAGATACGGGCGGCGACATTCTCTATGCCGAACATCTCGCGGGCCACGCGCGCGGCGATGATGTTGGAGTTGTCTCCGCTGCTCACCGCCGCGAAGGCGCCGGCTTCCTCGATCCCCGCCTCGCGCAGGGTGTCCTGGTCGAACCCGACCCCGCTGACGCGACGGCCGCCGAAACCCGAGCCGAGCCGGCGGAACGCGGTGGGGTCCTGGTCGATGACGGCGACTGTGTGCCCCTGTTGCTCCAGGGTCTGCGCGAGTGCGGCTCCCACCCGGCCGCAGCCCATGATGACGATGTGCACGTGGACTTACCCCGCACTCCTGGTCGCCTTGCTGACCTGCGAAAACACCCTGTTCACTCTTCCTTCTCGACCTGCCGGGCACCAAGCGGGACACCGTGTACGACGATTCCCTGGGTCGAGCTTATGCGGCAGGGGTGACAATCCAGTCATCCACGGTGGGGCACGACCTGACAAGAGAGAGGGGTGCTGCCCGCACGGGCGGCTGTTCGAACGCATAGCATCCTGTCGTGTCCAAACTGACCGACGTGCCCAAACGGATTCTGATCGGGCGGGCGCTGCGTAGCGACAGACTTGGGGAAACGCTCCTCCCCAAACGCATCGCGCTGCCCGTCTTCGCCTCCGACCCGCTGTCCTCGGTGGCGTACGCGCCGGGAGAAGTCCTCCTGGTGCTGTCCATCGCGGGTGTGTCGGCCTACCACTTCAGCCCGTGGATCGCGGTGGCCGTCGTGGTGCTCATGTTCACCGTGGTCGCCTCCTACCGGCAGAACGTGCACGCCTACCCGAGCGGTGGCGGCGACTACGAGGTGGCCACCACCAACCTCGGCCCCAAGGCCGGTCTCACCGTCGCCAGCGCGCTGCTCGTCGACTATGTGCTGACCGTGGCCGTGTCGATCTCCTCCGGTGTGGAGAACCTCGGCTCCGCGATTCCCTTCGTCGTGGAGAACAAGGTCCTCTGCGCCATCGCGATAATCGTGCTGCTGACGCTGATGAATCTGCGCGGTGTCCGCGAGTCCGGGAAGCTCTTCGCGATCCCGACGTATGTCTTCGTCGGCGCCGTGTTCATCATGATCGCCTGGGGCGCGATCCGCGGGCTGGCGTTCGGCGACACCATGAAGGCGCCGACGGCCGACTTCCAGATCAAGCCCGAAGAACAGGGACTGGCCGGCTTCGCGCTCGTCTTCCTGCTGCTGCGGGCCTTCTCCTCCGGCTGTGCCGCGCTGACCGGCGTGGAGGCGATCAGCAACGGTGTGCCGGCCTTCCGCAAGCCGAAGAGCAGGAACGCGGCGACGACGCTCGCCCTGATGGGCGGTCTCGCCGTCACCATGTTCTGCGGCATCATCGCCCTGGCCATGGTCACCGATGTGAAGATGGCCGAGAGCCCAGGGACGGATCTGCTCAGGAACGGCGTTCCCGTCGGCTCGGGCTATGTGCAGAACCCGGTGATCTCCCAGGTCGCCGCCGCCGTCTTCGGCAACGGCACGTTCTTCTTCGTCCTCCTCGCCGCGGCCACCGCGCTCGTACTCTTCCTGGCCGCCAACACCGCGTACAACGGCTTCCCGCTGCTCGGCTCGATCCTCGCGCAGGACCGCTATCTGCCGCGGCAGCTGCACACCCGCGGCGACCGGCTGGCGTTCTCCAACGGCATCGTGCTGCTGGCGGGCGCCGCGGCTCTGCTGGTGGGCCTGTACGGCGCGGACTCGACCCGGCTGATCCAGCTCTACATCGTCGGTGTCTTCGTCTCCTTCACGCTCAGCCAGACCGGTATGGTCCGGCACTGGAACCGCCATCTCAAGACCGAGCGGAACGCGGCCAAGCGCCGCCATATGATCCGCTCGCGCGCGATCAACACCTTCGGCGCCTTCTTCACGGGACTGGTGCTGATCGTCGTCCTCGCCACCAAGTTCACCCATGGCGCCTGGGTCGCGCTGCTCGGCATGGTGATCTTCTACGGAACGATGACCGCGATCCGTAAGCACTACGACCGGGTCTCCGACGAGATCGCCGCCGAGGAGGGCCCGTCCGACGACAGCGTCCGGCCCTCCCGCGTGCACTCCATCGTGCTGGTCTCCAAGGTCCACAAGCCCACGCTGCGGGCGCTCGCGTACGCCAAGCTGATGCGCTCGGACACCTTGGAGGCGCTCAGCATCAGCGTCGATCCGGCCGAGACGAAGGCGCTCAGGGAGGAGTGGGAGCGGCGTGGCATCAATGTGCCGCTGAAGATCCTCGACTCCCCGTACCGCGAGATCACGCGGCCGGTCATCGAGTACGTACGCGGGCTGCGGACCGAGAATCCGCGGGACGCGATCAGTGTCTACATCCCGGAGTATGTGGTCGGCCGGTGGTACGAGCATCTGCTGCACAACCAGAGCGCGCTGAGGCTCAAGGGACGGCTGCTTTTTACGCCCGGTGTCATGGTGACGTCGGTTCCGTACCAGCTCGAATCGTCGGAGCTGGCGAAGCAGCGGGCGAAGAAGCGGCGGGTGTACAGCGCACCGGGATCGGTACGGCGAGGGCCTGTGGACGCGCGGCCGAGGGAGTCGGGGAACGCGGGCACCGGTTCCGGCGGCGTCGGAAGCGGTGGCGGGAAGGACAAGGGCTGACCTGCGTGTGGCGGGTGGCGGGGTGACGCGCACGTAGACTGGTGGGCTGGTGCTTCGCGTATCGCACTTGATGTCCCCGCACCTCTTGATCCTTTGGAGCCACCCCGTCATGCACACAGAACCGCAGGCTTCGCTGATCGGGGAGGAGTACGAGGTCGAGGTGGGCCCCGTCGCACACGGCGGCCACTGCGTCGCCCGTACCGACGAGGGCCGGGTCCTCTTCGTACGGCACGCCCTGCCCGGCGAGAAGGTCCGTGTCCGGGTGACCGAGGGCGACGAGGACTCCCGTTTCCTGCGCGCGGACGCGGTGGAGATCATCGACGCCTCCAAGGACCGGGTCGAGGCGCCCTGTCCGTACGCCGGTCCCGGCCGCTGCGGCGGCTGCGACTGGCAGCACGCCAAGCCCGGTGCGCAGCGGCGCTTCAAGGGCGAGGTCATCGCCGAGCAACTGCACCGGCTCGCGGGCCTCACTCCCGAGGAGGCGGGCTGGGACGGGACGGTCATGCCCGCGCCGGGCGACAAGCTGCCGACGGGCGAGGTTCCCGCGTGGCGCTCGCGCGTGCAGTACGCGATCGACGAGAACGGACGCGCTGGGCTGCGCCGGCACCGCTCGCACGATGTCGAACCGGTCGAGCACTGCATGATCGCCACGGAGGGCGTCAGCGAACTGGGCATCGAGCGGCGTGAGTGGCCGCAGATCGCCACGGTCGAGGCGATCGCGGCCTCGGGCTCCGGCGACCGTCAGGTGATCCTCACTCCGCGCGAGGGCGGCCGGCTGCCGCTGGTGGAACTGGACAGGCCCGTGTCCGTACTGCGCGTGGAGGAACACGACGGCGGAGTGCACCGGGTGCACGGCCGCGCCTTTGTGCGCGAGCGCGCCGACGGCCGTACGTACCGCGTCGGCATGGGCGGCTTCTGGCAGGTGCACCCGAGCGCTCCCCAACTGCTCGTCGAGGCCGTGATGCAGGGCCTGATGCCGAGAAAGGGCGAGACCGCGCTCGATCTGTACTGCGGAGTGGGCCTGTTCGCCGGAGCGATCGCGGAGCGCGTCGGGGAGACCGGCGCGGTGCTGGGCATCGAGTCCGGCAAGCGCGCGGTGGAGGACGCCCGGCACAACCTCCAGGACCTGCCCAGGGTCCGTATCGAACAGGGCAAGGTCGACCAGGTCCTGCCGCGCACCCGGATCACCGAGACGGACCTGATCGTCCTGGACCCACCGCGCGCAGGCGCTGGCAAACAGACCGTCAAACACCTCTCCACCCTGGGCGCGCGCCGTATCGCCTACGTAGCCTGCGACCCAGCAGCCCTCGCCCGCGACCTCGCCTACTTCCGCGAAGCCGCCTACCGCCCCCGCACACTGCGCGCCTTCGACCTCTTCCCGATGACACACCACGTGGAGTGCGTGGCGATCCTGGAGCCCGCCGCAAAGGGCTCCTGACCTCCGGTTTTATGCGTGCGCATTATGTGCCGTGTGGGCGTTACGGGCGATCCAACCCCGCAGGCAGGGGGAGCACGCGGCCCGGATCTTGCCGAACTCGATCAGCCAGGGGCCAACCCCGCGGGTGCGGGGACCACAGTGATTACCCGCTCACGAGGGGGACCCGTGCGGGACCAACCCCGCGGGCGCGGGGACCACGGTGGTGGCCTCGGTGGGGGCCTTGAAGAGGCGGGACACACTCAGACCAGCCGAACAGGGACCAACCCCGCAGGTGTGGGGCCCCGCGGATGCGGGGCTGACGAGCTGGGCCTCCTTACGCACATGACGACGTACGGGACACCCCCGCGGGTGCGGGGCCGACGACAACGCGGAGGTCGGGCTGATCTCACGCCTCGGAACACCCCCGCGGGTGCGGGGCCGACGAGACCAAGGTCAAGGTCGCGAGTGCGGCCAGCGGAACACCCCCGCGGGTGCGGGGCCGACGGCAGTCCCGACCCTCCACCCCTTGCACAGGGGGAACACCCTCGCGGGTGCGGGGCCGACGAAGGGAGTCCGCCAAAATGCGGCGCCCCTGTGGGAACACCCCCGCGGGTGCGGGGCCGACATCGGGAACGCCTCCTTCGTACGGCGCGCCCGCGGAACACCCCCGCGGGTGCGGGGCCGACAAGTCCCTGAGCTACCCGCAGGGCGAGAAGCAGGGAACACCCCCGCGGGTGCGGGGCCGACCCTTCGGCGAAGTCCGTGAAGACGAAGCCCGGAGGAACACTCCCGCGGGTGCGGGGCCGACATGTGGTCCAGCGGTCGGCACACGGGCCTGGACGGAACACCCCCGCGGGTGCGGGGCCGACGACGCCGTACATCCGGAACTCATACGTCACCGGGGAACACCCCCGCGGGTGCGGGGCCGACCCCGCCAAGCCGAAGCCGCCGACGTACGAGCCGGGAACACCCCCGCGGGTGCGGGGCCGACGGAGCGGAAGGTGTCAGCGGACGGGAAGGCGCAGGAACACCCCCGCGGGTGCGGGGCCGACGTGAACTGACGGCCGCCAACGCGGTCCACACGCGGAACACCCCCGCGGGTGCGGGGCCGACGCGACACGAACGCGCTGCGCCACCCACAGACACGGAACACCCCCGCGGGTGCGGGGCCGACTTCCCGGGCCCTCGTCCAGGCTCCGCCGTCGGCGGAACACCCCCGCGGGTGCGGGGCCGACCTGCACCGATCAGCAAATGGGTGGCCCCGACGAGGAACACCCCCGCGGGTGCGGGGCCGACGCCACGTCCATCGCCTGCTCGGCGCTGCTCTGCGGAACACCCCCGCGGGTGCGGGGCCGACTCGCGCAGCATCCGGAACGCGTGCCACACCACCGGAACACCCCCGCGGGTGCGGGGCCGACCTACGGCATCCGGCGACGACTGCCGCGCGACCGGGAACACCCCCGCGGGTGCGGGGCCGACGATCCTGGTGTCCCGGTCCGCGCGGCACTCACGAGGAACACCCCCGCGGGTGCGGGGCCGACGATCCTGGTGTCCCGGTCCGCGCGGCACTCACGAGGAACACCCCCGCGGGTGCGGGGCCGACCGAACGTCCCCGGCGTGAGTCGTGCCGCCCTGCGGAACACCCCCGCGGGTGCGGGGCCGACCACCGGCCGATACCCGCGTCACCGCGGTACGGCGGAACACCCCGCGGGTGCGGGGCCGACAACATCCCCGGCCGCCAGCGCTCGCAGGATCAGGGAACACCCCCGCGGGTGCGGGGCCGACGTCCGCCCACACGACGTACCGAGCTACGTCAGCGGAACACCCCCGCGGGTGCGGGGCCGACCTCCGGTGGGCCCGTACATCAGCCGTCCAGGTGGGAACACCCCCGCGGGTGCGGGGCCGACGGCGCCGCGCTTCGGCCACCACGGCACCGCGGAGGAACACCCCCGCGGGTGCGGGGCCGACGCATTTCCACGGCAGAAAAGTCCGTCGAGATGAAGGAACACCCCCGCGGGTGCCGGGCCGACGCTTGCTGACCTGCGCCTTTATCCGGGGCTGGCCCGGGTTTCATTTAGTTGGATTCGGTCGGGAATCTGTTCGGGGTGGTGTCGGTGGCGGGCAGAAGGGAGCAATTGCGGTCATTTTCCACGTGCTGTCAGTGCTGACGTCTAGGCTGCCGAACCAGCTTACTGAGCAGAGGGGGCGGCGTGTCGGTAGGTGGCTCGGGTGGTGGCTGGGAGGGCTTCCTCGGTGTGTTGTGGGGGAAGTCCGAGGAGAAGGCCGGCGGGACGATGAATCTCCTGCTGTCGCATCTTCTGGACACTGCGGCGGTGGCGGAGTGTATGTGGGACGGCTTTTTGGCGCCCTCGACCAGAGGGATGCTGGACGAGATTGCCGGAGGGGCGGGCAAGGGGCGTCGGTTGTTTGCCTGGTTGTGCGGGGTTCATGACTGCGGGAAGGCGACGCCGGCCTTCCAGAGGATGTGGCCGAAGGGGGCTGCCGCGGTACGGGCGGCTGGGCTGGGATGGCATGAGGCGACGGTTTCGCGGCACAGATGGCGGCATGACCGGGCGGGCGGGTATCTGTTGCGGTCGCTGCTGCCGGAAGCCGGTTGGTGTGAGGAGCATGTGGCCTGGGTCTGGCCGCTGGTGGCGGGGCATCACGGTGCGTTTCCCGACCTGGCTGCGACGAACCCGACGCGCAAGGCGCGGGGTCAGCTTGCCGGTGCGGGGCGTTGGGGCGAAGCACAGAGGGCGTTGGTGCTCCGCTTCACCGAGGAGTTGGGCTTTGGCGGGCTGGCCGCAGTGGAGCCGGTGCGGGTTCCCTCTCGGGCGGTGCAGCTGCATCTGAGCGGGCTGATCGTGATGGCGGACTGGATCGCCAGCGACGAGAAGCACTTCGCGGGTGTTGACAGGTTGTCGGAGGTGACGTTCGCCAATGCCCGGGTCCGGGCGGGTCGGGCCTGGGGCGCGCTCCGTTTGCGTGGTGGGTGGGGTTCGCTGGCCGAGCTGGGTCCGGAGGCGTTCAAGGACCGGTTCGGACAGGATCCGCGTCCGTCGCAGAGGATGGTGATGGAGTCGGCGCGGCGGATGCAGGCTCCGGGACTGATGGTGGTCGAGGCGCCGATGGGGGAGGGGAAGACGAAGGCCGCGTTGATGGCGGCGGAGATTCTGGCGGCGAGGTCCGGTGCGGACGGTGTGTTCGTGGGGATGCCGACGCAGTCGACGAGTGATCCGATGTTCAGCCAGGTCAGAACGTGGGTGGCCACTCTTGACGAGGATCTGGCCGCGCAGGTGGCTCTGCTGCATGGCAAGCGGATGTTCAACAAGGAATGGCGCGACCTGATGGGGGGAGAGCCGGAGGACGCCGAGGGGAGGTTCGGCGGAATCGACGAGTACGGCGAGTGCGAGAACGACGACCCGTACGGGGACGTGGCGGCTGCTTTGGGTGGCCGTCCGGCTCAGGCACCGTCGCGGGGGCCGGCGGAGTGGTTCCTGGGAGCGAAGAGGGGGCTGTTGTGTCCCTTTGTGGTGGGGACGATCGACCAGTTGCTGTTCGCCGCGACGCGGACCAGGCATGTGATGCTGCGTATGGCGGGGCTGGCCGGGAAGGTCGTGGTACTCGACGAGGTCCATGCGGCGGATGTCTATATGTCGCAGTTCCTTCAGGAGGGGCTGCGCTGGCTCGGCCAGGCGGGTGTGCCGGTGGTCCTGTTGTCGGCGACGCTCCCTCCCAGACAGCGCCGTGAACTGGTCGGTGCGTATCTGGCCGGGGCGGCGTCCCGTGAGGAGTTCACGGCAGAGCGTCTCCCTGATCCGCAGGGGTATCCCTCGGTCAGCGCCGCGTGGATGGCGGCGGACGGTTCCGGTCCGCGCTTCGACAGCGACTCCTGTGCCGGATGGCGCGAGGATCTGAGGGTGTCGGTCGAGCTCATGCCGGAGACAATCCCCGGCCCGCGGGCACCACGTGAGCAGAGGGAGGCGGCCCAGGCGGAGGCCGACGTATTGCTTGCCGTGTACCTCGGCCGTGAACTTGCCGACGGCGGGTGTGCGCTGATCATTCGTAACACCGTTGGCCGTGCGCAGACTCTCTACACGGAGCTGCGGAAGAGTTTCGGGGACGATGTGCTCCTGTTGCATGGTCGGCTCGCGGTGGGCCCGCGAGCCGACCGTACGGAAGAGTGTCTCCGGCTGCTGGGCGCCCCGCCCAAGGACCGGGTCCCGGGCCGCCCGTCGCGGCTTGTGGTGGTTGCCACGCAGATCGCGGAGCAGTCGTTCGACGTC
Source organism: Streptomyces sp. NPDC059743 (assembly GCF_042732975.1). Classification (NCBI taxonomy): domain Bacteria; kingdom Bacillati; phylum Actinomycetota; class Actinomycetes; order Kitasatosporales; family Streptomycetaceae; genus Streptomyces; species Streptomyces sp. NPDC059743. The sequence continues at coordinate 159,813 of NZ_JBHWGS010000007.1, forward strand.
GACGCGGATCTCCTCGTCACCGATCTTGCCCCGGTCGATCTGCTTCTCCAGCGCATCGGCCGCCTGCACCGGCACCAGGAGACAAGACGTCCCCGTCGGCTGGCCGGTCCACGTGCCGTGATCACCGGTTTCGCCGCGGAAGACAATCGGAAGACGGCCGGCCCGGCGGAAGCCTCCACAGTGGCCCCGGACGGCATCTCCACAGCGGTTGGGCGCTGCGCGCCGCGGTTTCTCGGCGGTTCCGAGTTTATCTACGGGCGGCATCTCCTGCTGCGTGCCGCCGCGCTGTTGTTCACGGTCGGCGACGGCAAGGGAGGGTGGAGCATTCCGGGGCAGGTGCCCGGCCTGGTCGCGGTCGGCTACGGGACTGGCGAGGAAGGGATGCCGTCGGCATGGCGTGAGGATGCGGAGTCGGCTCGCCTGCGGTGGGAGGACGAGCAACGCCGCCGGGCCGATGTGGCGTCAGGATTTCTCCTGACACGCCGGGGCAGCAGAGAAGGGACCACACTCGCGGGCCTGCACTACGCCTCGGTGCCGGGCGGGGGTCGTGACACCGACGTGGACGCCGTCGTCCGTGACGGCGAAGCCAGTGCGGAGGTCATCCTCGTCATTTACGACGGTGAGCGATACCGGACGCTGTCAGGCCGTGCGCTGACCGTGAACGGGGACGTCCCGGACGATCTTGTGGAGGAGGTTCTGGGCGGGATGGTGAGGCTTCCTCCGCGCTACACGGTGGCAGTGGCCCAGGAGCTTGCCCCGCTGCCCGGATGGCTCGGCCACCCCCGGCTCCGTTACAGCGATGCCCTCGTCCTCGACTCCCAGCGCTGTGCTGTCCTCGCCGAGCGGGAAGTCCGCTACGACGACGAATTGGGGCTGGTGGAGGCGGGGCCGACCGGCAGCTTGGGAAGCCAGGAGCAGGCGGCGCACATCTGAGGCCGGCTGGTCGGCTGGCCGGCCACGAGTTTCGGCCTCGTCGGCTTACCTCGCTGCGTCGGCAGAAGACTTTGGTGTGCTTGTCATGGAATTCATAACCTTTGGCCAATAGTTCAGCATCTATCCTGTGATGACTCTCAAGTCTCGTTCAGGTGTGTAGAGTTGCTGATGCGTCGTATGGTGAGAACGTGCTTGGGGGACACTGTATTGTTCGATTTAGTCGATGAAGCGTGGCTGCCCGTGCGTGGCGTGGCGGGCGACTTGGTGCGACGTCAGGGCGGTCTCGGTTCGGCTGAGGGAGCCGGGCTGCGGCATCTGCTTCTGGACGCCGATCGGTTCCAGGACCTTGTGGTTGATCTGCCGACGCAGAAGCCTGCGATTTATCGTCAGTTGCTGCTGCCGATTGTGGTGGATGCTCTCGGTTGGCCGACGAATGCCGCCGCGTGGATGGACATGTTCCAGGCCGGCGCCTTCACGCCAGGGCAGCGGGAGGCGCTGAGCGCTTATCTGGATGAACACCGTCATCTGTTTGATCTGTTCGGTGCTGTGGAGCCCTTCGGGCAGGTTGCCGGGCTGCGCACGGCCAAGGGTGAGACCAAGGGCTCGGCTCTGCTGGTTGCGACGGCGGCCACTGGGAACAATGTGCCGCTGTTCTCCTCCCGTACGGAGGGCGATCCGCTGGAGCTGACCCCCGCGCAGGCGGCCCGCTGGCTGTTGCACACGCAGTGCTGGGACACGGCGGCCATCAAGACGGGCGTGGTCGGCGACCCGCAGGCCAAGTCCGGCAAGACGACGGGTAGTCCTGTAGGGCCGCTGGGGCAGTTGGGCGTGGTCATGCCGGTGGGGCGCACCGTCTACGAGACTCTTGTGTTGAATATCCCTTTCGGCCGGGCGTCTTTGTCGGACGACCTTCCTCAGTGGCGCAGGCGCGCGACGGGAGGCAGGGTCGAGGACACCCTCTCGTGTGCCACACCTGCCTGGCAGTCACGCGCTGCCCGGGGGCTGCTGGACCTGTGGACCTGGCAGTCACGCCGTATCCGTCTCTTTCCCGAGGAGACGCCGGCCGGGGTGCGAGTCACCCGGGTCATCGTTGCCGCAGGTGACCGGCTTGTCCCCATCCCCGCGGACGAGCCGCATACCGCCTGGATCACGGACCGTCCCGTTCGCGGTAAGAAGCCTGGCAAAGCCGCAGTGTCGCCTGTTGACCGCCCTCGCCGGCACCAGCCGGGGCGGGCGGCCTGGCGCGGTCTGGAAGCCTTGCTGGCCGTCGGCAGTATCGGCGAGGACCGCGAGGCGACCGCCGGCCGTGCGGGTTTCCGCACCAGCCTTCTGCTCAGCGGCCTCAGTGGGACAGCGGAACGGATGGAGCGTGCGTACCCGCTCCAGGTGGAGCTGACCGGCATCGCCTACGGCAACCAGTCCGCTGTCATCGAGGACGTCCTCTTCGACGAGATCCCGCTCCCGCTGACCGCGCTGGACCCCGACGGCATCGTCTACGGCACCCTCCTGGAGGCCGTGGACCAGGCGGAGAAGCTCGCCTCTGCTGTCAACAGTCTCTCCGCCGACCTGCGGCGGGCCGCGGGCAGCGAACCGATCCCCTGGGACAAGGGGCAGCGTCCGGGCGACACGTTGTTGCACGCTCTCGACCCGGTCGTACGACGCCTGCTGGCCGGTATGCGGAGGGTGGGAGAGGACTTCGACCAGTCCGAGCGCGGCCTCGAAGCATGGGAACAGAAAGCCGCGCACGCCACGTGGAAAGTGGCCGGACAGGTCTTCTCCACGGCAGCGCCTGGTGTGTTCACCGGGCGCAGGGTGAGCAAGGACGGCAAGGAGTGTGTGTTCCGGCTCAGCACCGCCGAGCGAGGCTTTCGCCACCGCCTTGACGCGATCCTCACCCGCCGCGCGGCTCAGCGCAAGAACAGGTGAGCCACGGCTCTCCGCGTTCCCGAAACCACCACCCACTCCCGCCGGCTTCCGAACCGAAGGGGACCGCGTGTCCGCCATCCCTCAGCCCCGAACCGCGACATCCTCCGCTCTCAAACCCCGCTACTGGACGCAGCGCGTGGACGAGAACGGCGCCTGGCGCACCGATCGCAGAAGCAGCACTTCCCTGCGGGCCCCCGGTGAGGATCTCGCCGCCCTGCGCTCCGGTCTCGGCCGGCCGGCCGGTACGGTCCCCGCTCTCTGGCGTTTCTACACGAGTCCCACCGACGGGCAGGTCACCCCGGAACTGGAAGCCGAACACGCGGCACTGTCGCTCTACGGTCTGCACCAGCAGAGCCAGAGCCGCCCCATGCACAAACGCGGTATCAAAGCGGGCACGGCCCTGCGCACCTTGCACCGCAGCGGGCGCTTCGGCGAGGAAGCTGTCGACCGCAGGGTCGCGGCGGCGGTTCACGCCTCGTCCGTGCCGTCTCTGGTCTACCGGCTGCGCGGACTGGTCACGCAACTGCGAGCTGTGGAACAGCCCCTTGACTACGACGCGTTGCTCCAGGACATCACTCGCTGGCACTCTCCCGCCTCCCGGCAGGCAGTACGCCGTGACTGGGGGCTCGCCTATCACTCCTGGGGTGCACGCACGGACCAGGAATCCCCGGGCGACGCCCGCTGACAGCCGGCTGGCCCCCAGGGAGAAGGCACTCGCTGCAGACCGAGCCCCAGTACCGCGGTCCGTCAGGACCGTCGATCACCGTACCCGCCCCCGCACCACCGGAGGACCTCATGGCGCTGGCCGCGTCCCGTACCTATATCGATGTGCACATCCTGCAGACCGTGCCCCCGGCGAACCTCAACCGGGACGACCAGGGCAACCCCAAGGAGGCGTACTTCGGCGGCGTGCGCCGCTCACGGGTCTCCTCCCAGGCGTGGAAGCGGGCCACCAGGACCCACTTCACCGAACGGCTTCCCGAGCAGGACCTCGCGACCCGTACCCGTCGAATCAGTGGCGCGCTCGCCGAGCGGATCGCAGACAGCACGGGGCTGGAGCCAGAGGCCGCGACCCGTCTGGCGGGGGCGCTCCTGGGGCCGCTGAAGATCAGCGAGGGCAAGAAGGCGGGCGACACCGCCTACCTGTTCTTCTACGGCCGCCGTCAGCTCGACGCCGTCGCCGCGCTCGTACAAGATCGAGCGGCCGAACTCGTCGCCCTGGACGAAACGGAGCTGGCCCTGGAGATCAAACAGCTCGCCGTGCAGGAGAAGTTCAGCACCGGCCACCCCATGGACGTCGCCCTCTTCGGACGCATGGTCGCCGACATTCCCGCACTCAACGTGGACGCCGCGACGCAGGTCGCCCACGCCCTGTCCACCCATGCCGTGGAGCTGGAGTTCGACTATTTCACGGCGGTGGACGACGAACAGAAGAAGGGGGAGGAGACCGGCGCCGGCATGATCGGCACCATCGGCTTCAACTCCGCCACCCTCTACCGGTACGCCTCCGTCGGCCTGCACCAGCTCCAGGACAACCTCACCGACGACGAGGCAGCCGTCACCGCCGTCGAGGAGTTCATGACCTCCTTCGCCCGCTCCATGCCCACGGGGTACGGCAACTCCTTCGCGCACCGCACGCTGCCGAGCCTGGTCGCCGTCGCCGTGCGCTCCGACCAGCCCGTCAACCTCGTCTCCGCCTTCGAGGAGCCGGTCACGGCTGCCCCGGGTATCGCCGCAGCCTCCGCACACCGCCTGGCGCACGAGCACGCCCGAGCTGTCACCGCCTGGGGTGACGCACCCGCATTCACCGCCGTGTGCCACACCTTCGACCCGGCCGACGGCACCGCGAAACTCCTGGAGGACACCTTCGGCGAATCCGTCGCCTTCCCCCAGCTCCTCAGCCGTGTGCGCACACACCTCACCGACACCCTCAAGCAGGCCGCCCGATGACCTCGCCGCCACCACCGCCCGGAAGGCAGGACAACCGAGACGCGGTCCTGCTCCTCCGCCTCGCCGGACCACTCCAGTCATGGGGGTCGCGCAGCGTCTCGAACCGCCGCGAGACCAGCCCGGAGCCCACCAAGTCCGGGGTGATCGGACTGCTCGCCGCAGCAGCCGGACTCACCCGCGAGGACTCCCTCGAAGAGCTGCTGCCGCTGCGCCTGGGCGTCCGCGTCGACCAGCCCGGTAGCCTGCTGCGCGACTACCACACCGTCAGCGACTACCGGGGCAGGCCACTGCCTCAGGCAGGCGTCAACGCCAAGGGGATCCAGAGGCCGACGTCCCCCGCCAAACAGACTCATGTGACGACCCGTTACTACCTCCAGGACGCGGTGTTCCTGGCTGCCGTTGCGGGCCCCCGTCCCTTGCTGGCCGCACTGGACCACGTAGTGCGCGCGCCGGCGTTCCCGCTCGCGCTGGGCCGCCGGTCGTGCCCGCCCACCCAGCCCGTCACACATGGACTGCGCGACGGCACTCTCGACGAGGTTTTACGGGAGGAGCCCTGGCAGGCGTCCCGGCGAGCGCGCGAACAGTACGCAGCCGAGCGCGGCCGTGAGCGGAACCTGGGCCGCCCCCTGTATCCGGCGCGGATCGACCGGGCGGTCACCATCGAGGACCCGAACGGCGACGACGTCCTCCACGACGTCCCGGTCTCCTTCCACCCCCATGCCCGCAGCTTCACCAGCCGACACGTACGGCACGGCTGGCTGAGCATCCCCACCGGCTTCCCCGTAACCAGCGACGACGCGGACAGCGGCGCGCACGACGACGCCGGACACGACCCCTTCGCCCTGCTGGGCTGGTGACCGCCATGACGTATCTCTCCCGTATCCGCATCAACCCGCTCCGGGCGCAAAGCCGTCGGCTGCTGTCCAACCCCCGCGCCATGCACGGCGCCGTCATGGGCGGCCTCCCCGGTACAGCGGACACCGAACGCGTGCTGTGGCGACTGGACACCGACAACCCCCACCGCCCTCATCTGTTCGTCCTCACGAGGTCAAAGCCCGACTGGACACATGTCATCGAACAGGCCGGCTGGCCCGACGCCGACGGGGAACACGCCGCCGTCCGCGACTACACCCCACTCCTCGGACAGATCGCTGCCGGCCGGGAGTTCGCGTTCCGCCTCACCGCCAGCCCCGTCCAGAACACCCCCACACCACACACCCCCACCCCCACCCAGAGCACCCGGCTCACGGCCAACACGGACAACAAGCGGGTACGCGGATTCCGGCTGGGCCATCGCACCGCCGCCGCCCAACTCGACTGGTTCCTCACCCGCACCCAACGCTGGGGCTTCGACATCCCCGCCTCCCGGACCGACCCTCCCGCACCCGGCCTCGCCCAGCCCCGCCTGGACACCCCGCCCGAATCCACGGCGCCGCCCACCGACACACACCCTCCCCGCGAGGTCCGCATCACCGACCGGCAACGACATTCCTTCACCAAGAACGGCCAAGGGCCCCGCGTCACCTTCCAGAGCGCCACCTTCGAAGGCCGCCTCCGCGTCACCGACCCCGCAGCCTTCACCGCCCGGCTCCTGGACGGGATCGGCCCCTCCAAGGCATACGGATGCGGCCTGCTCACCCTCGCACCCCTCCCTGGCCGGAAGGACTGAACCGTGGCCGACCCCTGGTGGAAAGCCGATCCGCACGACCTTCACCGCATCGTCGACCGTGTATCCAGCGTCTACGTCGAACGAAGCCACCTCGACCGCGACGAGAACGCCATCGTCATCATCAACAAACGCGAAACCGTCCGCGTACCCGCAGCCATGATCGCCGTCATGCTGCTCGGCCCCGGAACCCGCGTCACCCACGGCGCCATCCGCCTCCTCGCCGACTCCGGCACCGCCGTCTGCTGGGTCGGCGAACAAGGCGTACGGATGTACGCCGCCGGCCTCGGCCCCAGCCGCGGAGCCGGACTCCTCCACCGGCAGGCATGGCTGGTCACCCGCCCCAAAGAACGACTCGGCGTCGCCCGCGCCATGTACGGCATGCGTTTCCCGGGCGAGAACGTCGCCCAAGCGACCATGCAACAACTCCGAGGCCGCGAAGGCGCCCGCTTCCGCAAGCTCTACCGCGAGCACTCACACCGCAGCGGCGTCCCCTGGGACGGCCGCGTCTACAAAACAGGCGACGCCTTCGCCGCGGGCGACGACCTCAACCGCCTGCTGTCCGCCGCCAATGCCGCGCTCTACGGCATCTGCCACGCCGTCATCGTCGGACTCGGCGCCAGCCCAGGACTCGGCTTCGTCCACACCGGCTCAGCAATCTCCTTCGTCCTCGACATCGCCGACCTCTACAAAGCCGAATACACCATTCCTCTCGCCTTCGACCTCACCGCACAGGGCCTCACCGACGAACGCGACGCCCGCACCGGGCTTCGGGACCAGATCGCCGAAACCAAGCTCCTCGGCCGCATCGTGCACGACGTCAAAACCCTCCTGAACCCGCCGGGCATCGACTTCGACACCCCCGAAACCAGCGAACTGTGGGACGAACGAATGGGATCGGTTGCCGCAGGTGTCAACTACGCAGCCGACGCACCCCTCGAACCGACGAACACCTCTCCTGCCGTCCACGCCGCAGACCGCAAGGAACCGGAGGAACCTGAGCCGACGCCCCTGGCGGAGGCCGGCATGGGTGAGCAGCACATCGCGATCGTCGGCCCCGAATTCGACGAACCAGCCAGCCCGGAGCCCTCGGAATCCCCCGAACCTCCGGAGCAGACCCCATGACCGTCATCGTCCTGATTGCCGCGCCCGACGGCCTCCGTGGCCACCTCACCCGCTGGATGGTCGAAGTCAACGCCGGTGTCTTCGTCGGCAACCCCAGCCGCCGGGTGCGCGACCGCCTCTGGGAACTCCTCGCCACCCGCATCGGCGACGGCCAGGCCGTCCTTGTCGAACCCGCCTCCAACGAACAGGGCTGGGCTGTCCGCACAGCAGGCCGCGACCGCTGGCGCCCCGTGGACTTCGACGGACTCATCCTCTCGGCACGCAACCGCCGATGACGGACCAAGACACAGGCACCGCCAATACCCACCGTTGAGCACCATCTCTCTTAGGCTCCGATGTGCTTCCGGAGTCGGTTGGCATGCCGCCCTGCTAAGCGGGGATCGCCCTGAGTCGAGGGATCAGTGAAGCCCTTCAATCGGGTTATGGCCCTGCACCGCGGGGTTGACTCCGAAGCAAATCGAAAAGGCCGTCTCCCTTTAGGAGGCGGCCTTTCTGAGTTTCTCACCTGCTATCCGCCGTGGCGTTCACCTTTCGCGTTACCTGTTACCTAGACTCATTGGCAGATTGGTGGAAGGTCAACGCAGGACCGGTCCAAGGTCGAGTCAGACAGACTTCCACAGGACTGCTGTCCGCCGTTCAACCGCGAATGAAGAAAGCCAGCCGTGACTGCGCCTCAGGGCGAAGTATCCCCGTATGAAGCCCAGAGAAGAGGAACGTCCGCCATGAAGAAGAAGCGCATCTATAACGTCCTGCGCCAGACCGCCGACCATTGGAAGCTACTCCTCCGATGGGCTCTTCAGCGCCGCCGGGTGGCGGCCGGGCACGTGCTCCGCGGGGCCTGTTACGGTGCCGGAACCAGCGCTGTCAGCGTTCTCGCAGTTTGGGCGGAGCGGCACCTCTGACGGCATACTCCGTGAGCCGCCCCCGACATGGAAACCGGCCAGGAGGTTGCACTGGCCGGGCCGGGAGGGCGCATCATGCCGAAGCTGTGGTCGCTGGGTGTTGGGCTGAGAGGGTGTCGAGGAGCTGTCCGAAGGTGACCTTGTCGTCGTCGAAGGCGAAGTCGAGGGCTTTCAGGAGGGCCTGCCACCGTTCGGGATCAGTGCCGCACTGGGCGAGCAGGGCGGGCAGCGCTACGACGGGGTCGCCCCAGGTGAGGACTTCGTCAAAGGGCATTTGCCGCAGGTGCTCCAGGATGCGGTGCCGGGAGCGCAGGACTGTGTGATACACCGCGTCGTGCGACCACAGGCCGTCTGTTTCGGGCGCGTCCAGCCAGGACTGGAGGATGGCAGCCGGGTCGGGGTGTCGGTCGAGTTCGTCATCGGTCAGGAGCCGCAGTACGCCGTCGTCCTCTTCGGCCGGAGCGAGCGCGGCCGTGTGCGTGCGCAGCCACTGTGGTGTGGTGTCCTGGTGGGCGATCCAGGTGAGTTCGAGCGGGTGCAGAGCTTGGAGCACGTCAGCGACCGCAGTGCGTGGCGTGTGCGGGTTACCGGCGAGGGAAACCAGGGCCTCGGCCCGGCGGTGCTGATAGTCCCTCTCCAGCAGCCGGACCGGCGTGTCGAGGTCGCGGTCGATGTCGTCGTTGACACGGGACCAGCGACGACTTGGCGGGACGGAGACGACCTTCGGGTGCTCCAGGTGAGTGAGCAGCGCACACGCCTTGGCCAGATGGTCGGGATTGATGCTGAGGAGAGCCACGTCCTGGGCGAGGTCGATCTGGCGGCGGTCGCCGTCCTTCTTGTTGCGGGGCGGGGCGAGTAGCCGGCCGCGTCGGATGCAGGTATTGGCGGCCTCGTGGAGATCCTGGGCGGCAAGGTCCAGGAGGCGCGGGTTGTCGCGGACTCGTTCGGCAATGTGGTGCAGCCGGTGACGGGTGCTGATGCTGGGCTTGGGCAGGTCCGCGAGTTCCGGCAGGCACAGCGCGGGAAGACACGCACGCAGTAGGTCGTCGTCCAGTGCTGGCCCCGGCTCGGTTGGTGCCTGTGCCTCGTCCGCGTCGTCGGCGAGCAAGGAGGTGGCTGGCGACCGCAGGCGTTGCTGGTTCGCCTCGGTCTCGGCCCGGTCGAGCAGCAGGTGTTGCACCGCTCTACCGACGGTGGGGTGGTGGACGAGCTCGCGCCAGCTCGCCGGGCACGTGGCGAGGACGCGCCAGGCCGGACCGCCACCGAGCTGATGGTAAAAGCCCAGGTGGAAGTCGAGCGGCCGGGTCCAGTTCTCGTGCCGTTCGGGGGCGAGCAACGCGGCTGCCAGCGGCGTCAGCGAGTGTTCCAGGACGGCGCCGAACAACTCCCGGGGGATCGGTGGAACGGGTTTGCGACTGCGGTGGGAGTACAGGTCCCAGTGGGTGACGACCGACTCGAGATCGTGGTCGGTCAGACGGTGCAGCAGGCTGATCGCGGAGTCGACCTGATCAGAGTGCCGGGCCAGGCCCATGACCAGGTTCGACGTCACCGGGTGGGTGAGCAGGATTGCCGGGACGTCATCGGCCGTGACCAGGCCCTTCTCCGCGAAATCGGCCAGCTGCTGGTCGTCGGTCTGCGTCAGCAGCTGCTGACGCAGCGCCAGAACTCGGGTACGGCGAAGCAGGACGGGCAACGCTTCCTTGAGGGCGTTCTTGCGCCAGTCTTCTCCGTGGCTGGGCCCCCCGTACCGGCTGCGGGAGGGCATGCACAGCGCTTCAACCACTGAGGGCAGAGCCTGGTCCGGCAGTTCGTCGCTCACTGCCAAGTGCTGCCACAGCCGGAACGTCCGAGCGTTCACCATGTCCCGTGTCCTCCAGATCCTGACCCCACGTGACTGATCGGTCACTGTCTTCATGGAGGACCGTACGCGGCAGGCGCCATGCGGCGGACCGAATTACGCAAAGTCCCCAGACGCTTGCTTGGAGGAGCTGGGAGAAGTCGTCTACTGGCGGTGCCAGGAGGCGAGTGCGACGGGCCGGACGTTCCCGGATACACCGGGGCCGCAGGGGGCGCTCCGGCGGCGCGGGCAGTGCAATCATCGGCGGTAACAGTGCCGTAGGGGACGACGGCTTTGGCCGGCCTCAACGGCCAACTCCCCGTGTCCACGTTCGGGTGCCACTGCCCGAACCGAGTCTGTCGCGATCCTGGAGCCCACCGCGAAGGGCTCCTGACCTCCGGTTTCTTCGACACGGCGGCCGGAGCTTTTCCGAGTGCCCCGGCCGCTCCGGTCGCCTTGGTTCGGTGTGGAGTTGTGAGGTGCTGTCAGCTGAGCCGGGTTGTCAGGGAGGTTGTGCCTGGGGTGGCGGTGAGTTGGAGGTTGCTCTCCGGGAGCAGGATGTGCCAGGGGCCTGGGGCGCGTTCGGTTTTTACGGTCAGTGCGTCGGCGTCGCGGTGGGTGTGGAAGATTGCGGCGGTGGAGCCGTCGGGGGCCGGGATCTCGGTGGTCACGCGGGCGCCGTCGGGCAGGGCGTGGATTCGTAGGGTGATGCCGTCGGCCCAGTCGTATACGGCGTTGGCGGTGCCGTTGCCGAAGGGGATGACGGAGCCTGGGCGGGCGAACAAGGGGAGGCTGTCGAAGCCGTAGGTTTCGCGCCGCCAGGCAGGGCCCTGTACCTGCTCGCCGGTGAGGATGTGGGTCCAGGTGCCTTCGGGCAGGTAGTACTCCACCGAGCCGTCCTCGGTGAAGACCGGCGCGACGAGAAGGTCGCCGCCGAGCATGTACTGCCGGTCCAGGGCGTGGCACGACGGATCGTCGGGGAATTCCAGCACCATGGCGCGCATGACCGGAGTGCCTCGGCGGGCCGCTTGCCGGGACGCCTCGTAGAGGTAGGGCATGAGCCGGTGCTTGAGCCGCGTGAAGTCACGGGTGACCGCGACGGCTTCCTCGTCGTAGTCCCAGGGCACACGGTAGGACTTGCTGCCGTGCAGTCTGCTGTGTGAGGAGAGCAGGCCGAACTGGGCCCAGCGTTTGAACACGGCCGGAGTCGGCGTGCCCTCGAAGCCTCCGATGTCATGGCTCCAGAAGCCGAAGCCGGACAGTCCGAGAGACAGTCCGCCGCGCAGCGACTCGGCCATCGCGCTGAATGTGGACTCGCAGTCACCGCCCCAGTGCACCGGGAACTGCTGGCCGCCCGCCGTGGCGGACCGGGCGAAGAGTACGGCCTCGTTCTCGCCGCGCTCCTCGGTCAGCACCTGGAAGACGGTCTCGTTGTAGAGCTGCGTGTAGTAGTTGTGCATCCGCTCCGGATCCGAGCCGTCGTACCAGACCACATCGGTCGGGATCCGCTCGCCGAAGTCCGTCTTGAAGCAGTCCACGCCCTGTCGTGTGAGGGCGCGCAGCTTCTGTGCGTACCAGGCTCTGGCACCGGGATGGGTGAAGTCCACCAGGCCCATACCGGCCTGCCACAGATCCCACTGCCATACGTCACCGTTGGCCTTGCGTACGAGGAATCCCTGCGCGCGGGCCTCCTCGAACAGCGGTGACTTCTGCGCGATGTACGGATTGATCCACACCGAGATCCGCAGGTCCTGCTCCTTCAGCCTGCGCAGCATCCCGTCCGGATCGGGAAAGACCTCGGGATCCCAGGTGAAGTCGCACCACTGGTACTGGCGCATCCAGAAGCAGTCGAAGTGGAACACCCCGAGAGGGATGTCGCGGTCGGCCATGCCGCTGATGAAGCGGTTCACCGTTTTTTCGTCGTAGGAGGTGGTGAAGGACGTCGACAGCCAGAGCCCCAGCGACCAGGCCGGCGGCAGGGCCGGCCGGCCGGTCAGCGCGGTGTAGCGGTCGAGGATCTCCTTGGGCGTGGGCCCGTGGATGATGAAGTACTCGACCGACTGGTCGCGGACGCTGAACTGCACCTGGCCGACGGACTCGGAGCCGATCTCGTAGCTGACCCGGCCCGGGTGGTTGACGAAGACGCCGTAGCCGCGGTTGGTCAGATGGAAGGGCACGTTCTTGTACGCCTGCTCGCTGGAGGTGCCGCCGTCGGCCTGCCAGATGTCGACCGTCTGGCCGTTCTTGACGAAGGGAGTGAAGCGCTCCCCGAGCCCGTAGACCAGTTCCCCGATCCCCAGGGACAGCTGGCCCAGGGAGTAGTGCTGCCCGTCGCCGGTGGTGGCGAAGCCCGTGCCGCGTCTGCCCGCCGAGGTCAGCGGCCGGCCGTCGGCGCTGAAGTCCAGCCGCCACGGCACGTCGGTGTCCACCCGCAGGGACAGCGCGCCGCTGGTCAGTTCCACCGTCGAGCCGTCCTGAGTGATCTCGGGCGTGTGGTCCGGGTCGGTGGTGAGCGTGAAGTGCGGGCCGTGGCCGACGCCGCCCGTGTGATGGCTGGAGCGGACACCGATCACGCCTTCGGCGGGCGACCAGCACTCGACGGTCAGCAGAGGGCCGTTGAGCGTGTGGCCTCTGCTCTCGACATGCCGTACGGGCGCGTAGAGGGTGAGGCGGCCGTCCTCGACACGGGTCTCGGCGACCTCGGCGGCGAACGAGGCCCGCACACCGTCGCGCATGAGCCAGTAGCCGTCGGTGAACTTCATCGGTGCTGCTCCTGCCCGGTGGTTCGCCCGGTTCGCCCGGTGGTTCGGGTGCGGTCGCGGTGGTCGGCGATCAGGTCCCGGTACCAGCGGTAGCTGTCCTTCGGGACGCGTTCCAGAGTGTCGTAGTCGACCCGTACGATGCCGAAGCGCTTGCTGTAGCCGCGGGCCCACTCGAAATTGTCCAGCAGCGACCAGACGTAGTAGCCGCGTACGTCCACGCCCTGGTCCATGGCGTCGGCGAGCGCCGCGAGATGGTCGCGCAGATAGGCCACCCGGTCGGTGTCGTGGACCAGACCGTCGGTGTCGACCATGTCGTCCTCGGACGAGCCGTTCTCGGTGATCAGCAGCGCTGGCAGGGCCGGATAGCGCCGGTGCAGTCCGACCAGCAGATCGGTGAAGGCGTGTGGGACGACGGGCCAGCCCATCGTCGTACGGCGTACGTCCTCGCGCCATGACTCCTCGGCGCGGATGTCCACGGCGGTGCGGGTGGCCGGGTCCGGGTCCCGGTGAGGAACGGCGGAGATGGTGATCGGCCGGTAGTAGTTGATGCCGATGAAATCCAACGGCGCCTGTACGAGGGCCAGATCACCGTCGCGCCGGTAGGTGCCGTCCGCCAGTTCGCCCCAGGTCTCCTCCTCGTGCGCCGGGTAGCGGCCCGCCAGCAGAGGTTCCAGCCAGACGTCGTTGTGCATCGTCTCCGCGCGCCGCACCGCGGCCAGGTCGGCCTCGCTGTCCGTGGCGGGCAGCAGCACATCGGGATTGAGCGTGATGCCGACGTCCGTGGCGCCCGCCTCGCGCAGGGCACGGACGGCCAGCCCGTGGCCCACCAGCAGATGGTGGGCGGCGGCGAGTGCGCCACGGCCCTCCCGGGCGCCGGGCGCATGACCGCCCGAGGCATAGCCGACGAAGGCGCTGCAGAACGGCTCGTTGAGCGTGATCCAGCGGTCCACCCGGTCGCCGAGCCGCTCGGCGGAGATCCGGGTGTAGTCGGCGAACCGCTCCGCGGTCTCGCGGACCCGCCAGCCGCCGCGGTCCTCCAGGGCCTGCGGCAGATCCCAGTGGTAGAGAGTGGCGGCGGGCGAGATACCGGCCGCCAGCAGTTCGTCCACCAGCCGGTCGTAGAAGTCGAGCCCTTCGGGATTGCCCGGGCCCGTGCCGTCCGGCTGGACACGTGGCCAGGCGATCGAGAAGCGGTAGCTGTCGACACCCAGGCCGCGGAGCAGGGCGACGTCCTCGCGGTAGCGGTGGTAGTGGTCGCAGGCGATGTCGCCGGTGGCGCCGTCGGCGACGCGGCCGGGCTCACGGCAGTAGGTGTCCCAGATGGACGGCGTACGCTCGCCCACATCGTGCGCGCCTTCGATCTGGTAGCTCGCGGTGGCGGCTCCGAAGAGGAAACCGCTCGGGAATCGGGGGAATCGTGGGAATCCGGAGGCGTCGGGGACGGTGCTGGCCGGGGCGCTGGTCAGCCGGTGGTCATCGGTGGAACTCATCAGGGAGGGATGCCTTCTTGGACTACTTGATGGAGCCGCCGGAGATACCGGCGGCGATGTACTTCTGCGCGAGGACGAGCAGGATCGCTGCGGGTACGGCCGACAGCACGGCGGTGGCCATCACGGCGCCCCAGTCGCTGACATGGGCTCCGACGAACTGGTAGATGCCGAGAGTGATCGGCTTGACGTCGTCGGTGGTGTTGAGAGTCAGGGCGAACATGAAGTCCGACCATGCGAACAGGAATGTGAACAGGCCCGCGGTGATCAGCGCGTTGCGGCTCATCGGAAGCACGATGCGTACGAAGGCCGTGAAGCGGTTCGCGCCGTCGACCAGCGCGGCCTCGATCACCTCACCGGGCACGGACACCATGAACGCGCGCAGCAGCACGATCGAGAACGGCAGGCCCAGCGACGCGTCGGCGAGGATCAGCCCCAGATAGGAGTTGACGAGCCCGAGTTGCGCGTACGCGCTGTACATGGCGTTGGCGATCACGATGCCCGGCACCATCTGCGTGATCAGCGTGGTGAAGACGATGCTCTGGCCGCCCCGCAGCCCGAACTGCGCGAGCCCGTACGCGGCGGGCGCGGCCAGCGCCAGACAGACCACGACCGCACCGAGCGCGACGACAAGGCTGGTCAGCAGGGATCTGCCCTGGCTGCTGACGGCCGCGTCGAAGTTGGACAGGTCGACCGAGGTCGGGAACCAGTCGGTGGCCGTAATGCTCGTGTCCGGCTGGAGCGCGGTGTTGAGCATCCAGTACACCGGGAACAGCAGGACGACCAGGATGAGCAGCGCGGCCGTGGTGTTCCAGGTGCCGCGCAGAGACGAGAACCGCTTCATCGGTATCACTTCCCTGTTCCGAAGTCGGCCCGGTTGGCCCGCAGATAGAGCACGGCGAAGACCGCGCTGATGAGGATGAGGACATTGCCGACGACCGCTCCCTGACCGAAGTCGAGCTGGAGGAAGGAGAGCTGGTACGTGACGGTGCCCAGGGTCTGGGTGGAGTCGGCGGGACCGCCCGAGGTCAGCGCCAGGATCAGATCGAGGATCTTCACCGTGGACATGAAACCGAGCACCAGCACCACGGTGATCACCGGCCGCAGCAGCGGCAGCGTGATACTGCGGAACGCGCGCCACGGGCTCGCGCCGTCCAGCGACGCCGCCTCGTAGAGCTGGCGCGGGATCTCCTGGAGTCCGCCGTAGAGGATCACCATGTTGAACGGGATACCGATCCAGATGTTGACCAGGATCGCCGAGAGCAGTGCCACGCTCGGGCTGCTCAGCCACGGCACCCCGCCGTCGGCCAGTCCGACGGCCTGAAGCGCGGTGTTGAGGATGCCGTGATCCTCGTCGAGTACGCGTCGCCAGACGACGGCGGACACCACCATGGGAACCAGCCAGGGCAGCAGCAGAACCGCCCGAACGGTGCCCGAGAGCCGGAAGCGGCGGGAGAAGAAGACGGCCAGCGCCAGAC
The DNA here is from genome assembly GCF_042732975.1 of Streptomyces sp. NPDC059743. NCBI lineage: Bacteria > Bacillati > Actinomycetota > Actinomycetes > Kitasatosporales > Streptomycetaceae > Streptomyces > Streptomyces sp. NPDC059743. Next base: position 175,879 of record NZ_JBHWGS010000007.1, read on the forward strand.
CGATGGTGAACTGGCCGGCCAGTGAGCCGACGGTGAACACCGCGGTGTGCCACAGCGAGTCGGCGAACAGCTCGTCGGAGAAGACGGCACGCCAGTTGTCCAGCCCGTTGAAAGGCGCCTCGCCGGTGAAGTACGTCGTGGGCGTGTAGTGCTGGAAGCTCATGACGACGTTGCGCACCAGCGGATAGCCGAAGAACAAGGCCATATAGACGAGCGCGGGCAGGACGAACAGCCAGCGCAGCATCGAATAGCGGCTGCGACGCGGCCCGGTGGGTACGGGAGCGACGGTCTTCGCCGGCGCGGCGGCGGAGGAGACGGCGGTACTCATGGTGTCCTCACTTCTCCCCGGCCGATGCCTGCCGCTGGGCGTTCTTCAGGGCCTGTTCCGCCCCGGCGCCGCCGGTCAGCACCGACTGGAAGGCGCCGGCGAGCGCGTCGTTGACCACCGGCCAGCGGGTGCCGACCTGGGCGGTACGGGAGCGTGCCGTGGCGACCAGATCGACGAACGGTGCCAGCTCCGGGTGCTTCTCGGCGTACGACTTCGCGGCGGACGCCCTGGTGGGGACGTTGTTCACCGACTCGCCCCAGGCGAGCTGGTTCTGCTCGCTGTTGAGGCAGGCGAGGATCTTGCCCGCGTTCCTCTCGCGCCCGCTGTCGTCGCTCTTCGGTACGGCCATCACCGTTCCGCCGATCGGCGCGATCGCCTCCTGCCCGGCCTCGGGAACCGGGATGGTGGCGACGGCCCAGTCGACCTTGTCCTGCGCGCTGAGCACCGGCATCTGCCATGGACCGTTGATCATCATGGCGGCGCGGCCGGCCACGAACTGGTCGTTCACATCCTGCTGGTTCCAGTTGACGACCGATTTCGATACGGATCTGTCGCTGAGCAGGTCCTTCCACAGCGTCAGGGCGGCCTCGCCCTTGCCGTTGTCCAGCCGTGCCTCGTCACCGCCGCCCGACCAGAAGAACGGCAGGAACTGGTAGACGCCGTCCGCGTTCGGGCTGGCGCTGAAGGCCATGCCGTAGGTGTTCCCCGACGTCAGCTTCTTCGCCGTCCCACGCAACTCCGCCCAGGTGGTGGGCGGTTCGACACCCGCCTCACGCAGCATGTCCTTGTTGTAGAGCAGCGCCAGGGAGTTCACCGAACGCGCCACGGCGTACTGCGTACCGTCGTAGCTGCCCAGCGAGGTGGCACTGGCGGAGAAACCGGAGGAGTCCAGGCCCACCTCGTCCAGCGGACGCAGCCCGCCGGTCTGCGCGAACTGAGGCAGCTCCGAGCCGTCGAGCTCCAGGATGTCGGTGAGCGAGTCCGAGGACGCCATCCGCAAGGCTTTCGAGGCGACCGTGTCCGCGGGCACGCTGATCTGCTCGACCTTCAGGCCCAGCGGCTTCGCGCAGCGGTCGAAGAACTTCTGGTTCGCGTCGTGCTCGGCCGCGTCGGTGGCCGAGTTGAGCACGGTGACGGTGCCCGGGTCCGGGGTGGCGGCGCATCCCGTCAGCCCCAGTGCCACCGGGACGAGCGCGGCCGTCGCGGTCGCGATCATCCGTATACGCCTTGGGCGTTGCATGGTGATGGTTCTCCGTTCACGAGGACGGCTCCGAAGGAGGACGGATCACGCTTCCGGTCGCCATCCGGGGAGCGATCAGCCGGTGCGGGGGGTGTTCTCCCGACGGAGCGGAGGCGTCCGCGCCCATGGCACCGAGAGCGAGACGGACCACGGCGGCGGACATCTCCGTCACGGGAAGTTCGATACGGGGCAGCAGCCGGCCGCCCAGATCGTCCGGGAAGCTGCCGACGAGGACGACGGCCAGATCCTCGGGCACGCGCAGCCCGGCAGCGGCGATCTCGTCCAGCAGATGCGGCAGCAGGATCAGATGCTGGACCACGAGCGCGGTGGGAGCGGGCCGGGCGGCCAGGACCTCGCGCAGCGTGCGGCTCAGCTGCCCGGGATCGCCGCTGGAAGGGACGATCCGGATGTCGGCCGTGCTCTCGCGGGCCGCCCGACGGGCACCGGCCAGACCGTGCAGCGCGTAACCGCGCCGGGAGGCGATCTCGTGCTCGGCGGACGACAGGAAGACGATATGACGGTGCCCGCCCGCCACGGTCTCCCGTAGCGCCAGGGCCACGGAAGCCTCCCAGTCGAGATCGACCCATGGAAGACCGGGCGCGTCCTCACTGCGGCCCAGCAGCGCGGCCGGAAACTCCATCTCACGGAGGGCGGCGGCGCGCGGATCCTGCTCCTCCACGGCCATCAGCACGGCCGCGTCGGCCATTCCGCTGCCGGCGACACGGCGCATGGCCGCCACGCCGTCCAGATCGGTGATCAGTACGACGTCGTAGCCGTGGCCGCGTGCCGCGTCGCTGATGTCGATGGCGAACGTACCGTCCGCGCCCCGGTACTTTCCGGGCACCCGGGGCACCGCGAGCGCCAGGACCTGGCTGCGGGCGCTGCGCAGCGTACGGGCGCTGGCGCGCGGGTGGTAACCCAGCTCCTCGACAGCGGCATGGACGGCGATCCGGGTCTCCTCGGAGATCTTCCGGGTGCCGCTCAGCACATACGAGACGGTGCTCGGAGCGACACCGGCCCGCTGCGCCACGTCCTTGATGGTGGCCACGCCGCCCCTTCGTCCGTCGGTGTCGAATCGATTAGTCGAATCGATTCGATAGTGTTTACGTGAGCGTCACACTAAGACGGACCGGAAGCCTGGGCAAGAGTCGGGAGCGGACTTGTTTCCGGGTGCGGCTTTCCGGCATACGGCCCAGGGGCCGGGTGGTACGTGTGTTCGTCACGGTGCGTCGGGCATCGATATCACCGTGATTCCCGGTTCCGAGCCACTGCTCATACCGCGCAGAGCGGCGCCGGCCTGATCCAGCGGGATCGTCCGGCCGATGAGCCGTGCCAGATCGATGTCGCGCTCGTCCAGCAGCCGGAACAGGTCCGGGTAGTCGGCGGCGGCGATCCCGTGCGAGCCGTGGAGCTCGATCTCCCAGGCCAGGATCCGGTCCATGGGCACCGCGCACGCCGCGTCCGCTCCCAGCAGCAGACCGATCTGGACGTGCCGGCCGCGTCGCCGCAGGGACCGCAGGCACGCCATGACGTTCGACGCGGAGCCGTAGGCGTCCACGGTGAGATGCGCGCCCTCGCCGGTGAGCTTGTGCACGGCCTTCGCGACCGATTCCGGGTCCATGTCCGAATCCGTGAGCAGAGTGTGCCGCGCGCCCATGCTCCGCGCACGGTCCAGCGCCGCATCGCTGACATCGACCGCGATGACCTGCGCGCCGAGTGCCGAAGCGATCGTCACCGCGGAGAGTCCCACGCCTCCGCAGCCGAGAACGGCGACCCACTCGTCGCGCCGGACCCGGCCATGGGCCACGATCGCCCGGAAGGCCGTGGCGAAGCGGCATCCGAGCGCGGCAGCGGCGGCAAACGACAGGGCGTCGGGCAGCCGGACGAGGTTGAACTCGGCCGCGGGCACCGCCACGTACTCGGCGAACGAGCCGTCATAGGTGAAGCCGGGCTGGCTCTGGCCCGGGCAGACCTGAGGATCTCCCGACAGACACACTTCGCAGCGACCGCATCCGATGACGAACGGCACGGTGACGCGGTCACCGACGGCCCATCGGCCCACCTGTTCGCCGACGCGGGCCACCACACCGGCGAACTCATGGCCCGGGATGTGCGGCAGAGGGACCGGATCGTGCCCTTGCCAGGCGTGCCAGTCGGACCGGCAGACGCCTGTCGCCCGTACGCGGACGACGACACCGTCGGGCGGGCAGGCCGGTACCGGCCGGTCCTCCACCACCAGATCCTCGCCGTACGAGCGGAACACCGCTGCTCTCACCGCCGCATGACCTCCTCCTGATCGTCTGGGCCGGACGCGGGACGCGGTACACGGGATGCCGCGACACACGGGACACCGCAACGCCAGACATCGAAACGTCAACGATACGAGCATTGTTATCGGTACGCGCTCTCCTTCCCCGACGACTGCGGATCACAGCCGGGACCCGGCGCGGCAGACGAATGGTGGTGCCCGCGGCGCGGCTCCTTCGTCGGGCCGACGATTTCCCGGTATCCCGAACGGAATGCCGCCGCGCGAAGGAGGAATAGATGAGGCCTTCGCTGAATTGACGGAGTCGCAGGAGCCCATCGTGCCCACTCCGAGAAGTGGTTATATAGGCGATTTGCCCGCATTTCTCCTGTGGTGCATTTAGGTGGTATTCGCATAACTTGCTCCCGTCTGTGCGGTGTTGTGGTGTCATTAATTCCGGCAGAGACCATGATGTACGTCACATCATCCGTGGGCCGTGGTCGCCGCCGTCTCGTTCATTTCGCTCGCAGGGAACGAGAGTTGAGTTCTCGTAGGCCTTCTGTGTAACCGGATCATTCCTCTCTGGATTCATCTGCCGGATCGCGCGGTGAATTCAGGTCTTGTTTTTTTCCGGACGTTCCGCCTACGTTCACGTCAATCCGGGCGGACCGCCGAATCCTGCCGCTGTCCGGAAACCGAAACCCACTCACGCACGGCAGGAGCGGGGGACCCAGGTAAGGCGCCGTTCCGTCATCCGGACCGGCTTGGGGTGAAGCCGCTCATACCGCGGCCGGGCAGCTCCAGCCCGAACCCGACAGCTCACCTCGCAGGCGACGGAGAGGAATTCGTCATGCCCGCACAGGCCAAGCACCGCCGTCCCAGAACCAGCCCGTTCGCCCGAGGCCTCGCGGTCGTGGGCACGGGCGGCGCCGTACTCGCGCTCCCGTTCATCGCCGCGACCACCGCCGAGGCGGCGTCGTCGCCCGTCGCCGCGACACAGCAGGACAGCCCGGCGACTTACTCCGTCGTCGCGGGTGACTCGCTCTCCAAGATCGCCGCCGCGCACTCCGTCAGCGGCGGCTGGAAGAAGCTGTACGAGGACAACCGCGACGTCATCGGCGCCAACCCGGCCCTGATCCACCCAGGCCTTGAACTGACTCTTGGTGAGAGTGCCGCGCCCGACACGACGGCCACCGCCGCGGTCGAGGAAACCGCCACGGCGACCACCGAGGACGCGACGGCGACCGTGGAGAACGTCACCGCGACCACCGAGAACGCGCCCACTGGGGACGTGACCACCGCGGACGCGTCGGCCGATACGAGCGGTACCGTCACCGAGCCGGCCGCCAAGACCTACACCGACGATCTGGACGGCTGGATCAAGGAATCGCTGGACGTCATGGCCGCCAACGGCATTCCCGGCAGCTACGACGGCATCTACCGGAACATCATGCGCGAGTCCTCCGGCAATCCGTCGGCCATCAACAACTGGGACTCCAACGCCGCGGCCGGCACACCGTCCAAGGGCCTGCTCCAGGTCATCGACCCGACCTTCCAGGCCTACCACGTGCCCGGTACGTCGATGGACAGCTTCGACCCGGTCGCCAACATCACCGCCGCGTGCAACTACGCGGCCGACCGGTACGGCTCGATCGACAATGTGAACGGCCCTTACTGACGGGCCCTGCCGACGGGCCCTGACGCCCTGGTCGGCGGTAGCCACTGACGTACCGTCACATCTGCACACTCGTACACCCGCACACACGGCCGGACCCGGCCGGGACATCCACCCGTCCCGGCCGGGTCCGGCCGTTCGCTCCGTCCGCCGCGCCCTCAGCCCAGCGTCCTCGGCTCATCGCCCCCCGGCCGGCACCGGCATCAGAGGATGTTCACGCACCCGCGCGAGCAGGGCCGCCGGATCCGGGTCCGTCTGAAGGGCGTTCAGAAGCAGCAGCCACAGATCGTGCAGCGCCTCCTCGATCTGCTGGCGTCCCTCCAGGGCGTCGGAGACGGTGTGCAGTCCGAAGAAGGCGCACACGAGTCCATGCGCGGCCACCTGAGGTGTGACGCCATTGGCGAGTTCTCCCTCCTGGCGGGCCTCTTCAAGAAGTTTGGTGACGGTTTCCAGCCAGCCCACAAAAGGCCTCGGCAGCGTGACATTGATGGCGGTGCGCTCCGCCCAGAGCCGGGCGCCCGCGCGGATGACCACATCGTCCCGGAAGGCCCTCGCCACCTCGAAACTCAGCGCCACCAGCCGCTCCAGCGCCGGACGGTCGGACGAGCTGTAACGGTCGATCAGATTGGGCCAGGTCGCGAAATGCTCCTCGACAATGGCGAGGGCGAGATTCTCCTTGCTGGCGTAGTGGAAGTAGATGGCTCCGCTCGTACGGCCGGACTGCGCGCTGATATCGCTGATACTGGTGCCGGAGTAACCTCGCTCATCGAACAACTGTGCCGCCGCTTCCAGGAGAAACCTCCGCGTTGTTTTCGCCCGAACCTGCTCCACCCGAACCCGCACGTGTACCCCGGATTGCCGTTCCGTTAAATGACAGCAGGCAATGTAGCGGCTTTTCCCACCGGGCGTGGCGGGCTTGGCGGCTCCGGTCCGGCGTGCGTAGCAACGAAAATTGCGGTGTTCTTGTCGCATGAATACAACGGTTGGTGACGCACCGATCGGCGGCACCATGGAGGACCTCCGGCCACTGTCCTGGTCGCGCACCGTCGCCCGTGAGATGGTGCACCGGGACTCCGTGGCCGAGGTGCTGCTCACCGATGTACGGCGGAGTGCTTGGAGTGCGGACGGCGCCGGGTTCGAAGCCGCGGCTTCGTGGTCGCGGTCCCATCCGACTTTTCCGCGCGACGGCGCCGATCTGCACAGTCCGCTGATGATCGTCGAGACACTGCGCCAGCTCGGGATCTATATCCCGCTCCGGTATTTCGATGTCGCGCCCACCGCGCATCTGCTCATCACCGATCTGTTCTTCGAGATCGATCCGTCGGCGGAACCGCGGGCGCTCTTCGGTGCCACCGCCGTGATCTGCGCGGTACGGGCGAGCGATGTGCGCCGCGCCGCCGAGGACGGCTCGATCACCGGGCTGCGGCTCGATGTCTCCTTCTCCGCCCATGGGACGGTGTTCGCGCAGGCCGGAGGCGGTGCGCGAGTCCTGGACGGCGCACGGTACGAGGCGGTACGGACCGGCCGTACGCACTCCGCCGCGCCGGAGAGCGTCATCGGCCGGCTTCGCCCCGACATCCGTAGGCTGGGCGTGACGGGCGCGCACGATGTCGTCCTGGGACTCGACGGCGGCACCCTCCTGGTCGAACCGGCGGATCCCAGGCATCCCTTCTTCTTCGACCACGCCACGGATCATGTTCCCGGCATCATTCTGCTGGAAGCCGCGCGCCAGGCCGCGGCCGTGGAAAGCCGGGGCGCTTTGCTGCGTCCCACCGGCGGACGGCTCGAAGCAGCACGCTTTGTCGAATACAGTCCGCCCGCTCGAATTATGTGCGTGCCGTACCACGACATCTGTGTGTTCCGTTTTCTCCAGGACGGGGAACAGAAGGCTTTTGGTGTCCTCCGCTACAGGTAAAGGCTGGAAATACTCTGCGAAGTCACTTGACTACCAATAGTTTTCCTCTCTAGCGTAGCGATCGTTATGTTCTTGGGTGGTCGCCTCAACCGGCCTTCTCCATAAGGCCGCGACTGCCCGGATCGCGCCCGCCCGACAGCGGGTGACCAGCGTGCCCGTGGTGTTTCGCACCGTCGCGGCGGTCAGTGCTGCCGCTTATCGGGCTCTTCTGAACGGAACAATCGGATGACAGCTCATCGCATCCTTTCCTGGACTCCCGCGGCCATCGTCTTCGACTGCGACGGAACCCTCATGGACACTGAATGCCACTGGCAGGACGCTCGAATTCTGGCGCTGCGCGAGTATGGATTCACACCCATGCCGGGCTTCGCCGAGCGGACCAAGGGACTGCACTACACCGAATGCGGGCGCCTCATGGCCGAGGAGGCGGGACGCCCGGAACTCGGAGAGGACCTGACCGCCCTGCTGCTCGGGCACTTCCGCGCACTCGTCGCCGACAACCCGCTGACCATGCCCGGCGCCCGCCAACTGGTCGAGGAATCAGCGGGTTTGGCTCCTCTCGCCGTCGCCAGCAACTGCCCGAGAGAAGTCGTCGAGTCCTGCCTCGGTACGGCGGGACTGCTCGGCCACTTCGACCACATCGTGGTGCCCGAGGGCGAGATCAGACCCAAGCCGCTCCCGGACGTCTATCTCACCGCCGCACGGCTCTGCGGCGCCGAGCCCGTCGACACCCTGGCGGTCGAGGACTCCTCCTGCGGGATCCGGTCCGCCGCAGAGGCCGGTATGCGTGTCATGGGCGTCGGTCCCTGGCCTGGCGAGGACCTCGTGGCGCAGGTGGACGTCTGGGTCCGCTCGCTGAGCGAGCCGGAGGTACGCGGCTGGACCGGCGCCCGGGTACCGGTCCAGGTCTCCTTCGACGTGATGCCCGCCACCCGCTGATCCATGGCTCCCGGGGACAGGATCGGGCGCTGCCCCCGGAACTCGCCGGAACTCGCCGTCCCGGCGAAACGGCTTACCATGAGGGCCACGGGACATATACGTCCAAAAGCCTCCGCACAGGGAAACACAGGGAAGTGGGGCATCGGATGGACGAGGAACGCGCCGGCCGTCTCGTGTCCTCCCTGCGGGCCCGAGGAGTCATGGCTCATATGGCCCATCTGGGTGTCTACCAGTGCGGTGTACAGATCGTGCTCGCCGAGGGGGGCGAGGCGATCTGGGACATGGACGATGTCCTCGGACTGCGGGCAGAGGTCGTGGAGGACGGTGTACTCGTCGGCTTCGTGCCGCATGTACGTGGCTCCGAGATTTTCACCGAGGAGCAGCTTGTCGAGGTGATCGCCGCCACCCGGTACGACAAGCCGGGACTGCGGACCTCGGCGGACGGCGACACCGGACCGTATCTGGACGAGGAGCCGCTGTACCGCGCGACCGGTCCCATGCTTCCCTCGCGCCGCTACCGCCGCAGGCTCAGACTTCCCTGGCGGCTCCGACGGTCCGGATAGCCCCGGCCGGGATTCAGCAGCGCGCGTTTCTGTGGCCCGGCTCTCCGGCGGGTACGACATCACGGTCCCGCAGCACGATCGCCAGCCGGTCTCCCCACTCCCGGCAGCCGACGGTGAAATCCGTCGGCCGGTACTCGATGACCAGCACCCTGTCGTCATAGGTGTCGGCGTACCGCCCGCACTCGTCGTAGCGCGCGCACTCCTCGGCGACGGCGAAGTCGAAGCCGATCGTGTCCCTGAGCCCGCTCATCTCGACCGCGTTCTTCTGGCCGATCGCCAGGCCCGCGCGGTGGGCGCGCTCCGCCAGCAACCGGGCGAAGCCGGCCGCCTGCCGCCGGTCGAGCAGTCCGTCCGAGCGCAGATAGGAGTCCAGATTGTCGGCCTCGACGGCGTCGAACCCGCGCTCGGCACAGCCGTCGATCCAGCCGCCGACGATATGCGCCAGCCGGTCGCGGCGGTCCTCGGTGGAGATGTCGAGCAAGGGCTCCTGCCACTCCTCGTCGACGACGGACGCGCCGTCCGCGTCGCGCAGCAGCAGCTCGGGATGGTTCCGCTGCCACCAGGCCACGGCGTCCGGCTGGGCCTGGTAGGCGTTGACGTAGCAGATGTTGTACGCGCCCGGGGCCGGGTCCGCCGTACGGTCCCTGATGACGGTGCGCACACCGGCGGGCGGCTCGTAGGCTCCGCCGAGCTGGTAGTCGAAGGCCTCGTCCGCCCGAGGCGGCCGTACCTCGCGGCCCTTGTCCGAGCTGTCCGCGCCCGAGCCGTCCGTGCCTGAGCCGTTCGTGCCCGGGCCGTCGGCGCCGGCGCATCCGGTGAGGGCGAGCAGCAGGGCGACCACGGGCGCCAAAGAGATACGGGCTACGGAGATACGGGCTACGGAGATACGGGCTACGGAGATACGGGCTACGGAGATACGGGCGAAGGGAAGGAGCGGCAAGGCGGCGTCTCGATTCCGGAGCGGCGCGGCGGACCTGGTCAGTCTCGCATCGGGGCCGGTGCGTGCCCGCCGCCGGGCACGCACCCGTATGCCTCGCACCGTCCCGTACGCCTCACACCGTCAGCAGACTCGGCGTCGCCGCCAGGTCCTCGGGCAGGAACGCCTCCGGGACCGGATCCTGGCCGAGGATGAAGCGCAGGATGGAGACATGCATCGCCTCGACCGGCGCGATGGTGGCCGCGGTCTCGATCCCGGCGGCGGTCTTGCCGTTGTAGCCGGCGAAGAGATAGGTCTGCGCGGCCTGGTCCTCCAGCTGGAGGGCGAGCTTGGCGGCGTCGTCCACGCTGGTGACCCGGTCCAGCGCGGTGGTGATCGCCCGCTGGTTCGACAGCGGCACATCGGTGACGGCGGGCTTGCCCGCCTCCGTCAGCGCCGTGTTCCATGCCTTGGCGTGGTCGATGTGGTGGGCCATCGCCATGGTGACGAAGGTCGACACGGCGGGCGGTACGGCGCCGAACCTGTCGGCTCCCGCCGCGGCGAGGATCGATCCGTAGGCGCCCACGGCCTGGTTCTCCAGGGCCGCCGACAGCGCGACGAATCTGAGGTGCGCGGTGTACATGACCGTGTCCGCGGCGGCCCTGGGCGGGAGCACCTCGGGCGGTTCGCCCTGCGGCGAGGCGCCCTTCTCGTCGGTTCCCGCGCTGGTGCAGCCGGTCAGCAGGAGAGCGGCGCCCAGGCTTCCGGCGCCCAGCAGAAAGCGGCGGCGACCGTTGTCGACCGGGCCGTTGTCGACCGGGCCGGTGTCCCTCGTACCGCTCTCCGCCGTGACGCGGTCCGCCGCCGTCGCGCCCGTCGGACGGGCCAACGCGTCCGTCGGACGGCCGCCGCGCCGCGCCGGGCCGAGCGCCCTGAGCCGCTCCGTGAGCGAGGCGGCGTCCGCGCGCATCGCGGGCAGTGTGTCGTGGTGAGCCTCCGTCATCTCCTTGGTGAGACGGCCGAGTTGGTCCTCACTGATGGGCAGCTCCCAGCCGCCGCGCGCGCGTCTCACTTCATGGCTCCTTCGGACATCGGCCGGGCGTTGGCGATCGGCTGGAAGACTTCGGGAATGGTCGCGCTGCCGATGGCCGCGGGCAGTCTGGGCGCGTCCGTCGGGATCTCGATCAGGCTCTCGTGGCCCGAGGCGAGCAGGGACTGCACGGCCAGCAGCGTGGCGCGGTGCTGCGCCTCGACCGGCGCGACGGACGCGAAGAGCCGGCGCAGCTTGGTGTCCGCGACCCTGGTCACATTCCTGGTGTGGGTCCGCGCGGCGGCGTCCTCCAGATGCAGGGCGAGCCTGACCACGTCCGCCGGTGTCTTGACGGACGGCAGCGTACGGGTGACGACGGCCTCGTACGTCTCGTCGGGCTGCGTCTGGGCCTGGCCGCCCGCCTTGGTCGCGGCCTCGTTGAACGCCTTGACATGTGCCTGGTGCTGCTGGGCGGTGGTGTCGAAGAACTCCGCGACCGTCTTGGGCCCGTTCTTGACGAACGGCAGCGCGAGGGCGTCGCGGTAGAGGCTGACCAGCAGATTCTCCAGCGCCGCCGCGCTCTCCAGCGCCGTGATGTCGTTCTTCGACGCGGCCTCCGCCGCCGCGAAGTCGGTCAGCGCACTCCCGGTGATTCTGCGGGCGTCGCTGTTCAAGTCCTGCGACCGCTCGGTCAGTTCCTCCAGCAATCGGGTGTCGATGTGCTCCGCGCCCATCACGCCCCCTTTCTGCTCGGCGCCCGCGCCACCGCGGGACTCTCACCGACACATTCGCGAGGAGGCGGCCGGTGGGTCGCCGACCGCACCGACAGGAGAGGGTGTTTCACCTCATCGGCCGAGCAATACGGGCAGAAACGATACGGACGTGAGCGCGAGAGGTACGGGCGGGAGCGGTACGGGCGGAAACAACACGGGCGGGAGCGGTACGACCCGTACCGCTCCCGCCCGTGCCGTGCTCACTCCGTGCTCAGCCCGTGCTCACTCCTTGACCGCGCCCGAGTTGGCGCCGTTGACGAAGTAGCGCTGGAAGCAGAAGAACAGCGCGGCCACCGGCAGGGTGGAGAGCAGCGCGGCGGCCAGCTTCAGCGGATACTGCGTACCGCCGCCCAGACCGCCCGAGACAAAGCGGGCCAGGCCCGTGGTGAGCGTCTCGTACTGGCCGGACTGGGTGGCGACGAGGAAGTGCGTGAACTCGTTCCACGATCCCTGGAACGACAGGATCGTCAGAGTGATCAGCGCGGGTCTGGCCATCGGCAGGACGACGGACCAGAAGATACGGAACACACCCGCGCCGTCCACCCGCGCGGCCTCCTCGACCTCGCGCGGCACCGACTCGAAGAACTGCTTCATGATGAAGATGCCCGCCGCGTCCACCAGCAGCGGCAGGATCATGGCGGTGTAGGTGTCGAAGATCCCGAAGGTGTTGAGCACCAGGAACTTCGGGATCAGCAGCGCCACTCCGGGCACCGCCATCACCGCGAGGACAAAGGCGAACAGCACTCCTCGGCCCCGGAAGCGCAGCCGCGCCAGCGCGTACCCGGCCATCGAGTCGAACAGCACACGGCCCGCCGTCACCAGCACCGCCACCAGCGCGGAATTGCTCAGCCAGCGCAGGAAGGGCACTCCGTCCCCGGACTCGCCCAGCCCGAAGAGCCGCTGGTAGGCGGCGGTCGTCGGAGTGGTGGGCAGCAGCGAGAGCGGATGCGAGGCGGCGTCCGGATCGGTCTTGAAGCCGGTCACCAACTGGAGTGCGAACGGCAGCAGATAGAGCAGGGCCACGCCGACCACCAGGGCGTATCCCAGCACCCGCAGCGGCACGGGGAACCGTGGCAGCACAGGGCGTCCCTGCTCGCGCGAGGCCCGCCGGAGACGGGCCCGCTCGGCCCGCCCGGCGCGGGCGTCCCGGTCGCTTACGGCCGTACCGGTGGCGGTCATCGTTTCCTCCCGGTGCGCGCTCCGCGCTCCCGCAGCACCCAACGCTGGAAAGCGGTCAGACAGAGGATCAGGGCGAGCAGGATGAACGCGATCGCCGCGCCCTGACCGAAGTCCGCGTTGTCGAAGCCCGCGGAGTACGACAGGAAGGCGGGCGTGAGCGTCGTATTGCCCGGCGCGCCCTGGCCCATCACATACACCTGGTCGAAGACCTGCCAGGTGGAGATCAGCCCCAGCGTGAGCACCAGGAACAGCACGGGACGCAGCGCGGGCAGCGTCACGTACCGCAGAAGCTGACGGCGGTTGGCGCCTTCCAGCGCCGCCGCCTCCTCCAGCTCGCGCGGGATGTCCTGGAGCGCCGCGAGGAAGATCAGCATGAAGGTGCCCGAGGTGGTCCAGACGGACAGCAGGATGATCGTGCACATGGCGACCGAGGGGCCCGAGAGCCACTCGAACCAGGACAGTCCCATGACCGAGTGGTCGGCCAGCATCCCGGCCGGCCGCTCGGGATCGACGATTCCCAGACCGCCCAGGGCCAGCGAGAGCACTCCGCGTGGATCCGCGAACCAGTTCGGTCCCTTCACCCCGATCCACGACAGCAGGGAGTTGACCGCCCCGCTGCCCTGGAACAGGAAGAGAAAGACCGTGGAGACGGCGATGGAGCTGGTGACCGACGGAAAGAAGAACGTCGTACGCAGAGCGCCGCGCCCGCGCAGGATCTTCTGGTTGACGATCAGTGCCAGTGCCAGCGCTAGCCCGGTCTGGAGCGGCACGGTCAGCAGCACGTAGTAGGCGTTGTTGCGCAGGGCGGTCGCGAAGAGCGTGCGGTCGAGACCGTCCTGGGTCAGCAGCGTCCGGTAGTTGTCCAGGCCCACGAAGTCGGCCTGGCCGGAGAAGGGATTGGACTGACCGTCCCAGCGCAGCAGGCTCACCCACAGCGCCATCAGGATCGGCAGCACCAGGAACAGACCGAGGATCACCACCATGGGGCTGACGAACAGCCAGCCCCAGGCACCCTCCCCGCGACGGCCCGCGCGCCGGGCGCGGGCCGTCGCGGTCGTACCGGTTCCGCCGGATGCGCCGTCAGGAGCGCCTGGCGAGCCGGTCGCGCGGGGAGTACGGCGCGCGCGGGGCGCGCGCATCGTGCGGATGGACATCGGGCTCAGTTGCCCTTCGCGATGGCCTGTTCGCCGTTGCGCTGGAGGTCGGCGAGGATCTTCTTCGGGTCGGCGGTGCGCAGCGACTGGAGATCGGTGTTGAACTGGCTCATCACCTTGTCGAAGCCGGCGATCGTCACCGGGCCCTGTGCGTACGCGCTGCCGTCGACCCAGGCCTTGGTGGCCGGGAACCGCTCGGCGTAGGTGGTGAGCGCGCTGGTACGCGACGGCATCACACCGAACGCGTCGGCGAAGGCGATCTGCTGGTCCGCGCTGGTGAGCGCCTTCACCAGGTCGACGCTCGCCTCGCGGTGCGCGCTGTCGGCGGCGACGCCCCAGCAGTTGCTGAAGGCGAGCGTGCCCTGGCCGGCCGGTCCCTCGGGCAGCGGCGCCACGGCGTACTTGACGTCCGGGTAGTCGAGCTTCATGCCGCCCTCGAGCCAGTTGCCCTCGATGGTCATCGCGGCCTTGCCCTTGCCGAGCGCCTCGCCGCCCCAGCTGGTGTCCACGTTCTTGGCGAACTTCATCGAGCCCGACTTGAGCAGGGACTGGACGAAGGAGAGCCCTTCGGCGTTCTCGGGAGTGTCGGCTGTCATCTTCTTCTGGTCCGCGTCGGTGACCCAGCCGCCGGCCTGCTTCATGAAGACACCGAGGCGCTGGTACTCGTCGCTGGTGACCAGACCGGTGACACCGCCGGTGGTCAGCTTGTCGGCGACGGTCTTCAGGTCGTCCCAGGTCTTCGGGTAGTCCTTCTCCGTCAGACCGGCCTTCGCCCACAGATCGGTGTTGATGGCGAGACCGAGCGTGGAGGTGTCCTTGGGCAGACAGACCAGCTTGCCGTCGTACGTGAACGAGTTGCGGAGCTGCTCGGAGAAGTCGGAGGCGTCGGATATCTCGTCGCCGTACGCGTAGAGCGAGCCGCCCTTGGCGTAGTTCGCGAACTGGTCGGCGTGGACGTAGAAGACGTCCGGCGGCTTGTGCCCGGCGAAGGCCTGGGCGAGCTGCTGGTTCATGTCCTTGGCGGCCTCGACGGTCACCGTGTTGCCGGACTTCTTCGCGTACGCGGCGGCGGCGTCCTTGACGGCCTGGGTCTCGGCGTCGCCCGAGGTGGCGATGAGGACCGTCAGATTCTGCTTGGCGGCCTTGTCCTGGGCCGGCTCCTTGCTGTCGTCGAAGCTGGACGAACAGCCGGTGGCGGTCAGCAGCGCCGCGCAGGTGGCGAGGGCGGCGACGGCCGTGCGGGTGACCATGAATTCCTCCTGAAAGGGATGAAACGTGCGGCTCAGCGGCCCGGAAGGGCGTGCTGTGGATCGATGGCCCGCCACCGGAGCGTCGTACGAGGGCTCCGGCGGGAGCGGCGAGGGTGCGGTAGGAGCGCGGGTGAAGGGCGCCGGTACCGGAGGCTCAGCCGGCTAACGCCGGTGTGCTGTCCCGGACGACGAGCGTGGGTTCGAGCAGTACGCGCTCCGGCGGCGCGTCCGGATCCGCCATCCGGGCCAGCAGCAGCCGGACGCATTCGCGGCCGACGGCTTCCAGCGGCTGGGCGACGGTGGACAGACCGGGCGAGAGGAGCGCGGCGGTGGGCGAGTCGTCGAAGCCCACCACGGCGACGTCCTCGCCCGGTACGGCCTTCCGCTCGCGCAGGGCGTGGTAGCAGCCCAGCGCGAGCATGTCACTGGCGGCGATCACGGCCGTGGCGCCTGCGTCCAGCAGCGGTCCCGCGGCGGCCTGCGCCGAGCCGATGTCGTCAACGCTCTGCGCGCGCCTGCCGCGTATCGGAAGGCCGTGCCGGCGCATGGCGCGCTGCCAGCCCTCGGCACGGTCGTCACCGACACCGGAGCCGCGCGGCCAGCCGAGGAACGCGATCTTCCGGTGTCCCAGAGCGACGAGATGGTCCACGGCGGCGTCCGTCCCCGAGGCGCCGTCGACATCCGCCCAGTCGCCTATCTGACGGTTCGACCACATCCGGCCGAAGCCCACGAAGGGCACTCCGCGCTTGGCGAGCCAGGCCTGGCGCTGGTCGCCGCGGTCGGTGCCGCTGAGTACGAAACCGTCGACGCTGTGCAGGTCGAGCAGCTCCTCGTAGCCCTCCAGACCAGTGGTGCCGGGAGGCGAGGCGAACAGCAGTATCCGGTAGCCCGCCTCGTCGGCGGTCTGCGAGAGCGCGTGCAGGAACCGGTCCATGACCGGTGCCGAGGTGCCGGGCGGCGTCGGGCGTATGCCGTAACCGATGAGTTTGCTGGAGCGGGTACGGAGCGTCTGCGCGGCCCGGTGCGGACGGTAGCCCATCTCGTCGATGGTGCGCCGGACGCGTTCCAGCGTCTCAGGACGCAGCAATCCGGGTGAGTTGAGGGCATTTGACACGGTTTGCGGAGAGACTCCGGCCCGTCGCGCGACCATGGCCAGAGTCACCGGACCGGCCTTGGCCGAGGAGGTGTCGGGGGAGCGGGGCATGGGTGTCTCCGGAAGCCGGTCGTGCGCAAAGTGAGTTCGGTCGAGTTTATTGGAGCGTTCTAATGCCATTGTCAACGGCCTGAGGTCGTCGTTAGGGTTCTTGGAACGCTCCAATGCCTGAGAGGTTCTGCTCTGTTGGATACAACTGTCAAGACCCACGACATAACGAACTCCGTCGCGGGGGCCGGCCCCACGGCCGAAGGCCTCCAGCCGTTTCTGCACGACGCCTGTGTGACGCTCCACGCGCCGAGCTTCGCGATCTCGCACGCGGACGGTCAGATCGACGGCGGCGCCGACGGCTTCTACCACGGCGACAGCAGAGCGCTGGCCCGGCTCACCGTGGTGGCCGACGGCATCGCGATCGCACCGGTACGCGGAGCCCTTGACGGTGCCGACCGGGCCGCCTTCCGCGCCGTGCTGCGCGGTCTCGGCGAGGACACCGCGGATCCCGCCGTCAGCCTGCACCGGCGCCGGGCCATTACTCCCGGGCGGCTGGAGGAGACTCTCGAAGTCATCAACGCCGGGCGGCAGAATGTCCGTTTCCGGCTGATCGTGACCGCCGCCACCGATCTCGCGCTGATGGAGCGCGTCAAGACCGGCGAGACACAGCCCACAGTCACCGCCACCGCGTTCGCGGGCGGACTCGACTGGTCGCGAGGAGTCTTCGCCGTACGGCTCGTCTCCACGCCGAAGCCCACCGCCGTCGACGCGGCGGCCGGCCGGCTGGAGTACGAGATCGAGCTGGCGCCCGGCGCGAGCTGGATCGCCGTACTGCGCTGTGACGCCGCTCACGAGGACGGCGACCAGTTCCCGGCGCCGCCGTCGGACAGCCTGCCCTGGCGCGTCCCGGCGCTGCGCAGCGCCGACCGGCGCTTCGACCACTGGATCAGCCAGTCGGCCGCCGATCTCGACCGGCTGCGGCTGACCGACTCCGAGGCGCCCGAGGACCAGTTCCTGGCCGCGGGAGCGCCGTGGTTCCTCACGCTCTTCGGCCGCGACTCCCTGTGGGCGGCCCGAATGCTGCTGCCGCTGGGCACCGGACTCGCCGCCGGTACGCTGCGTACGCTCGCCCGCCGCCAGGGCACCGCGTCCGACCCGGACACCCAGGAGCAGCCCGGCAAGATCCTGCACGAAGTGCGCCGCGCCGCCCAGGAGTTCCACGACGGCTTCTCCCTGCCGCCCAGTTACTACGGCACGGTCGACGCCACTCCTCTGTGGGTCACCCTGCTGCACGACTCCTGGCGCTGGGGCCTCGCGCCCGAGCAGGTCGAACAGCTCCTGCCGAACGCCGAGTCGGCGCTCGCCTGGATGCGCGACCACGGCGACGCGGACGGCGACGGCTTCCTGAAGTACATCGACCTCACCGGACGGGGCCTGGCCAATCAGGGCTGGAAGGACTCGGGCGATGCCATCCGGCACCGCGACGGCCGGCTGGCCAACGCTCCGATCGCGCTGTGCGAGGTCCAGGCGTACGCCTACGAGGCGGCCCGCGGCGGCGCCGCGCTGCTGCGCGCCTTCGGCCGTCCCGGCGCCGACGAGTGGGAGGAGTGGGCCGAGCGGCTGCGCGACCGGTTCCGCGCCCACTTCTGGGTGGAGGACGAGCGCGGTGCCTATCCGGCCGTCGCCCTCGACCGCGACAGGAAGCCGGTGGACTCGGTCACCTCGGGCTTCGGCCATCTGCTGGGCACGGGCCTGCTCAACCAGGAGGAGAGCGCGCTGCTGGCCGCCCGGCTCAGCGCTCCCGATCTCGACTCGGGGCATGGGCTGCGCACACTGAGCAGCGACTCCGTGGGCTATAACCCGTACGGCTATCACATCGGTTCCATCTGGCCGCACGACACCGCGATCGCCGTGCACGGTTTGGTCAGGGCCGGATTCCCGGACGAGGCCGCGTCGCTCTCGGCGGGTCTGCTGACCGCGTCCGCGGGCTTCGAGGCGCGTCTGCCCGAGCTCTTCGCCGGCCATGGCGCGGCGACCGACGCCTGGCCCGCGCCGTATCCGGCGTCCTGCCGTCCGCAGGCCTGGGCGGCGGCCTCGTCCGTGCTGGTGCTCCAGTCCGTGCTGGGACTCAGCGCCGATGTGCCCGGTGGCACGCTCACCGTCGCGCCCGGGTTCGCCGAGGCGTACCGGCCGCTGACGGTGACGGGTCTTGATGTCGCGGGCGGACGGCTGGACATTTCGGTCGACGCGGACGGTACGGCGCATATCGAGGCGCCGGCCGGTCTGGAGGTGAAGAGGGAGTACCCGACGCCGCGTTGAGGCAGTCCCTGCCACTGCGCCTGCGCCTGCGCCTGCGCCGGGAGGGATGTCCCTGTGAGCGGACGGGACTCCGGCCGCGGCCGGAGTCCCGCCGGTTTCTGTCGTCGGCCGGGCCGTGTCGCTGTTGGGCCGAACGAGTGAGGGACGAGAGGATGGCCGGATGCAGACTCAGCGCAGGGGCGGGGTGGTCCGGTGAGCAGGTACGGCAGATACGGCGAGTTCGACGCCACCGACGAGCAGTGGGAGGGCCTGGCTCAGGTCGTCCCGCTGCGTGGCCGCGACGAGTGGCCCTCCCGGGTCGACCACCGGGCCGTCACACGCGACTACGCGGCCGAGAACCGGCGCTTCATCGTGCTGCGGGTGCAGGTGTTCGGTGACGCGCGGGAGGTGGCCGACCATCTGATCGCGCGGATTCCGGTGCTGCTCGATCTGACCGGCGCGGAGCCGGATGTGGCCAAGCGCATCCTGGACTTCAGCAGCGGAGTCGTCTTCGGTCTCGGCAGCGGGATGCACCGGGTGGACAGGAATGTCTTCCTGCTGGCGCCGATCGGCACGGAGGTCGAGGGCATCGCGGCGGAGGCCGTCCCTCGGTCGTAGCTCGGTCCTGACTCGGTCGTAGGGAGGCCGCCCGGGTGGAACAGCCGACGGTGGTAGACCTGGGCACGTGACGGAACACGACGTAGCTGGATTGCAGCGCAGGCTGGCCGAGTTCGCGGCGGCGCGCGACTGGGAGCCGTACCACACGCCCAAGAATCTGGCGGCGGCGCTCAGCGTGGAGGCCTCGGAACTGCTGGAGATCTTCCAGTGGTTGACGCCCGAGCAGTCGGCGCGGGTGATGGAGGATCCCGGGTCGGCCCACCGGGTGACCGACGAAGTCGCCGATGTGCTCGCCTATCTGCTCCAGCTCTGCGAGGTGCTGGGCATCGACGCGCTCGCGGCGCTCGCGGCCAAGATCGACCGGAATGAGGTCCGCTTTCCGCCCAAGCGTCCCTCGATGGGGCCCGATTCACCATGATCGTCACTCTACGGAGTGATTGAGTTATACACATTGAGCTCGCTGTCCAGAGATTTCCGCATTGCTCTGGCCTTTCTGTCGCCATTCCCTCACTCTGGGTAGTGGAGTGAACGGGCAGGATTGTCGTATGAACGGGGGCTGTGCATGGATGCGGAACGGCTCATCGGAGTGAGCCGGCATGCCCTGGCGGGGAGCGCGGAGGCGCTGGATGTGATCGCGGAGGCCTGCCAGGCGCAGGCCCTCGCGCAGGCGATCGGCCATCGGCTGGCCTTGAGCGGACCACAGGAGCTGAGAGGCGAGGCGCGGGAGCTGGGCGAGGCCGGTGGGCGCGGCTGCGGACCGCCGGATCAGCCGGGGCTCTGCCTCGGCGGGACACGGGCGGGACAGCTCTCCGGCGTGCGGGACTTGAGGGGAGCGCTGACCGGGCTGGGCGAGCTGCTGGGCGAGGTGGGTATCGCGCTGGTCGCGGTGGCCTGTGCCACGGACGAGGAAGGGCTGTACTGGCAGTGCATCGAGGCGATCGACGCCGCCGACGAGTCGAGCGACCGGGTGGGCGGGATGCTGCGCAGACTGGGCGCACGGGAGCGGGAAGGAGGCAGGCGGTTCGAGGGTGCAGGATAGATGTATGGATCTTCGAATCTTCACCGAGCCCCAGCAAGGGGCGACCTACGAGACCTTGCTGACCGTGGCCAAGGCCACCGAGGACCTGGGCTTCGACGCCTTTTTCCGGTCGGATCACTATCTGCGGATGGGATCCGGCGACGGGCTTCCGGGACCGACGGACGCCTGGATCACCTTGGCCGGGCTGGCCAGGGAGACCGAGCGGATCCGGCTCGGCACGCTGATGACGGCCGCCACCTTCCGGCTGCCGGGCGTGCTGGCCATCCAGGTCGCACAGGTGGACCAGATGTCCGGCGGCCGGGTCGAACTGGGCCTGGGCGCCGGCTGGTTCGAGGAGGAGCACACGGCGTACGGCATTCCCTTCCCGAGGGAGAAGTTCGACCGGCTGGAGGAGCAGCTCGCCATTGTGACCGGGCTCTGGGCGACGGAGGCCGGTAAGACCTTCGACCACGACGGCACGTACTACCAGCTCAGCGACTCGCCCGCGCTGCCCAAGCCCGCGCAGGGCAAGGTGCCGATCCTGATCGGCGGGCACGGCGCCACGCGCACGCCGCGCCTGACCGCCCGGTTCGCGGACGAGTTCAATATGCCGTTCGCCTCCATCGAGGACACGGAGCGGCAGTTCGGCCGGGTGCGGGACGCCGCCGAGGCGGCCGGCCGCCGGGCGGACGAGCTCGTCTACTCGAACGCGCTGGTGGTCTGTGTGGGCAAGGACGACGCAGAGGTGGCCAAGCGCGCGGCGGCCATCGGCCGTGAGGTGGACGAGCTGAAGGCGAACGGGCTCGCGGGCTCGCCTGCCGAGGTTGTCCACAAGATCGGCCGGTATGCGGCCGTCGGTGCCTCGCGGTTCTATCTCCAGGTCCTGGATCTGGACGATCTCGACCACCTGGAGCTGATCTCCGCACAGGTCCAGTCGCAGCTCGGCTGAGCTGGAGCAGCCATGAAACCCGCCCGCACACTCGCCGCCGCCCTCGCCGGTGAGACCGTCGTTCTCGACGGCGGTCTCTCCAACCAGCTCATGGCACAGGGCTGCGATCTCTCCGACGACCTCTGGTCCGCGCGGCTCCTCGCCGACGGTCCCGAGCAGATCGAGGCGGCCCACACGGCGTATGTGCGGGCGGGCGCGCGGGTGCTGATCACCTCCAGCTATCAGGCCACCTACGAAGGCTTCGCCCGGCGCGGTGTGACAAGACGGGAGGCGGCCGGACTGCTGGCCGGAAGCGTGGAGCTGGCGCGTCGCGCGGGCGAGGCGGCGGAGCACGAGGTATGGGTGGCCGCGTCGGTCGGTCCGTACGGTGCGATGCTCGCGGACGGCAGCGAGTACCGCGGGCGGTACGGACTGTCCGTACGGGAGCTGGAGCGTTTCCACCGGCCGAGGATCGAGGCCCTCGCGGCGGCCGGTCCCGATGTGCTGGCGCTGGAGACGGTGCCGGACACCGACGAGGCGGAGGCGCTGCTGCGGGCCGTCGCGGGCTGTGGAGTGCCGGTCTGGCTCTCGTACTCCATCGCGGGCGAGCGCACCCGGGCCGGACAGCCGCTCACCGAGGCCTTCGCCCTGGCGGCCGGTGCCGGTCAGGTGATCGCGGTGGGGATCAACTGCTGTGAGCCGGCGGACGCCGACCGCGCCGTGGAGGTCGCCGCCTCGGTGACGGGCAAACCGGTCGTCGTCTATCCCAACAGCGGCGAGGGCTGGGACGCGGAGAAACGGTACTGGCGCGGCGACGCCACCTTTGATCCGGCGCGGGTGGCGGCCTGGCGGTCGGCGGGAGCACGGCTGGTGGGCGGATGCTGCCGCGTCGGCCCGGCCGAGATCGCCCGGCTCGGCGCCGAGGTGGCCGCCCTACGGGACATCTGAGCAGGGCACGCCTGACCTGAGCAGGGCGCGCCTGACCAGAGCAGGACGAGCAGGACGAAAACCCCTGGTCATGGCGGTCCTCCCGGGCAATACTCGATCGGGTGTTCCTGACGATCAGTACGACCGGCACTCCGGAACGTCCCGCGACCGACCTCGGATTTCTGCTGCACAAGCATCCCGACCGGGCGCAGACGTTCTCCACGGCGCATGGCACCGCCCATGTGCTCTATCCCGAGGCGTCCGCCGAGCGCTGTACGGCCGCGCTGCTGCTGGAGATCGATCCCGTGGCGCTGGTACGGCGGGGCAAGGGCAAGGGCCGCGGCGGCGCGCCCGACGCGGCGCTCGCGCAGTATGTCAACGACCGTCCCTACGCGGCCTCCTCGCTCCTGGCGGTCGCGCTGAGCACGGTCTTCAAGAGCGCGCTGCGCGGAGTCTGCGCCGCGCTGCCCGAGCGCGCCGCACAGCCGCTGCCGCTGCGGATCGAGATTCCCGCCGTGCCCGCGCGCGGCGGCGCCGAGCTGGTCGGCAAGCTCTTCGGGCCGCTGGGCTGGACATCCGTGGAGGCACGTCCGGTGGCGCTGGACGAGCGGTTCCCGCAGTGGGGCGAATCACGCTATGTCCAGCTCGTCCTGGACGGCGAGCTGCGGCTCGCCGACGCGCTGCGCCAGCTCTATGTCCTGCTGCCGGTCCTGGACGACGCCAAGCACTACTGGGTCGCGCCCGACGAGGTGGACAAGCTGCTGCGCGCGGGCGAGGGCTGGCTGGCCGAGCATCCCGAGCAGAAGCTGATCAACAGCCGCTATCTGGCCCGCCGCTGGAGTCTGACCAGGCAGGCCATGGAGCGCCTGGAACTGGTCCGGCTCGCCGAGGCCGACGACATCGGGGTAGAGGCGATCGACAACGCCGTGGAGGAGATCCCCGCCGACCTCGACGCCGACCTCACCGCCGATGCCGACGCCACGGACAGCGCGCCGAGCGCCGCCGTGACGAAGGAGCCCTCGCTCGCCGACCAGCGGCGCGAGGCGATCCTGACCGCCCTGCACGCCACGGGCGCGGGCACGGTGCTCGACCTGGGCTGCGGGCAGGGCCAGCTGGTCAAGGCGCTGCTGAAGGACGCGCGCTTCACCCGGATCGTCGGTGTGGACGTGTCGGTACGCGCCCTCGCGATCGCCGCGCGCCGGATCGGGCTGGACAGGATGGGCGAGCGCCAGGCCGCCCGTGTCACGCTGATACAGGGAGCGCTCACCTATACGGACAAGCGGCTCAAGGGATACGACGCCGCCGTGCTGAGTGAGGTCGTCGAACATGTCGACCTGCCGCGCCTGCCCGCCCTGGAGTACGCGGTGTTCGGCGCGGCACGGCCTCGTACGGTCATCGTGACCACGCCCAATGTCGAGTACAACGTCCGCTGGGAGACCTTGCCCGCCGGGCACGCGCGCCATGGCGACCACCGCTTCGAGTGGACCCGCGGGGAGTTCCGCGACTGGGCCGGCGCGGTCGCCCGGCGCCACGGCTACGACGTCATGTATGTCCCGATAGGTCCGGATGATCCGGAGGTGGGACCGCCCACACAGATGGCCGTCTTCAGCAGCCATCAGGAGAGCGGTCATCAGGACAGCGGCCATCAGGAAAGCCGCCGCGAGGAGAGCCGTCACCAGGAAGGAAAGGCCGCATGAGCGACATGAGCGACACCGTCACGAGCGGCGCCGCCGCCTCCGTCCCGCGCGCCCTCCCGGTGCCCGACCTCTCCCTCGTCGTACTGATCGGCGCCACCGGCTCCGGCAAGTCCACCTTCGCCAGGAGCCACTTCAAGCCCACCGAGATCGTCTCCTCGGACTTCTGCCGTGGACTGGTCGCCGACGACGAGAACGACCAGAGCGCGAGCCGCGACGCCTTCGACGTACTGCACTACATCGTCGGCAAGCGGCTCGCGGCCGGCCGGCTCACCGTCGTGGACGCGACCAATGTGCAGCCCGAGAGCCGTAAGCAGCTCGTACGGATCGCGCGCGAGCACGATGTGCTGCCCGTCGCGGTCGTCCTCGATCTGCCGGAAGAGGTCTGCGCGGCACGTAACGCCGGCCGTCCCGACCGCGCCGGTATGCCGCGCCATGTCATCAAGCGTCACCGCGGTGAACTGCGCCGTTCGCTGCGCGGTCTGGAGCGCGAGGGCTTCCGCAAGGTGCATGTCCTGCGCGGTGAGCGGGAAGTGGCCGCCGCCGAGGTCGTGCTCGAACGCCGCTACAACGACCTCACCCATCTCACCGGTCCCTTCGACATCATCGGGGACGTCCACGGCTGCCGCTCCGAGCTGGAGACGCTGCTCGGCAGGCTGGGCTACAAGGGCGGCGCTCACCCCGAGGGCCGTACGGCCGTCTTCGTCGGCGACCTGGTCGACCGAGGCCCGGACAGCCCGGGTGTGCTGCGCCTGGTGATGGACATGGTCGCGTCCGGCGACGCCCTGTGCGTACCGGGCAACCACGAGAACAAGCTCGGCCGCTGGCTCAAGGGAAGGAAGGTCCAGCACACGCACGGACTCGCCGAGACCGTCGAGCAGTTCGAGAAGGAGGACGACGCGTTCCGTGCCCGGGTACGGGAGTTCATCGACGGTCTGGTCAGCCATTACGTGCTCGACGGCGGCAAGCTGGTCGTCTGCCACGCCGGTCTGCCCGAGAAGTACCACGGCCGTACCTCGGGCCGTGTCCGCTCGCACGCCCTGTACGGCGAGACCACGGGCGAGACCGACGAGTTCGGGCTGCCCGTGCGCTATCCCTGGGCCGAGGACTACCGGGGCCGGGCCGCTGTGGTGTACGGCCACACTCCCGTACCGAACACCTCATGGATCAACAACACCATCTGTCTGGACACCGGTGCGGTCTTCGGCGGCAAGATGACCGCGCTGCGCTGGCCGGAGCGCGAGCTGGTCGACGTACCGGCCGAGCGCGTCTGGTACGAGCCGGCCAGGCCGCTGACCACCGAGGCGCCCGGTGGCCGGGAGGGCCGGCCGCTGGATCTCGCCGATGTGCAGGGCAAGCGGATTGTGGAGACCCGCCACATGGGCAGGCTCGCGGTGCGCGAGGAGAACGCGGCTGCGGCGCTGGAGGTCATGAGCCGCTTCGCGGTCGATCCCCGGCTGCTGGCCTATCTCCCGCCCACCATGGCACCCACCGCGACCGCCGGCGCCGAGGCCCGCGACGCCACGGCCGCCATCGGCGGCCACTATCTGGAGCATCCGGCCGAGGCGTTCGCCCAGTACCGCTCGGACGGTGTCGCGCGCGTCGTGTGCGAGGAGAAACACATGGGCTCGCGCGCGGTGGCCCTGGTCTGCCGGGACGAGACGGCGGCGCGCAAGCGCTTCGGTGTGAACGGACCGACCGGCGCGCTGCACACCCGTACCGGCCGGCCCTTCTTCGACGACGTCGCGGTCACCGAGGAGATACTGGAGCGGCTGCGCACGGCCGTCACGGCCGCCGGGCTGTGGCAGGAACTCGACACGGACTGGCTGCTGCTGGACGCCGAGCTGATGCCCTGGTCGCTCAAGGCCACCGGTCTGCTGCGCACGCAGTACGCGGCGGTCGGCGCCGCCGCGGGCGCCGCCTTCCCGGCGGTGAACCGGGCGCTCGAAGCCGCCGTGTCCCGAGGCGTGGAGGCCGGCCCGCTGCTGGCGGCGCAGCGCGACCGCGCCACCGACGCGGCGGCGTTCACCGAGGCGTACCGGCGCTACTGCTGGCCCACGGACGGACTGGACGGAGTGCGCCTCGCGCCGTTCCAGCTCCTCGCCGTCCAGGGCCGCAGCCTCGCCGGAGTCCCGCACGACCAGCAGCTCGCCTGGCTGGACCTGCTGGTCGAGCACGATCCGACCGGGCTGCTCCAGGTCACCCGGCGGCTCATTGTCGACACGGGCGACGAGGCATCGGTCCGCAGCGGGACCGACTGGTGGCTGGAGATGACGGAGCGCGGCGGCGAGGGCATGGTCGTCAAGCCGCTCGCGGCGCTGGTACGGGACGAGAAGGGACGGCTCGTACAGCCGGGCATCAAGGTGCGCGGCCGTGAGTATCTGCGGATCATCTACGGGCCCGAGTACACCCGCCCGGAGAATCTCCAGCGGCTGCGCAACCGATTCCTCGGCCACAAGCGGTCGTTGGCGCTGCGGGAGTACGCCCTCGGTCTGGAGGCCCTGGACCGGCTGGCGGACGGTGAGCCGCTGTGGCGGATCCATGAGGCGGTCTTCGCGGTCCTGGCCCTGGAGTCGGAGCCGGTGGACCCACGGCTCTGACACCGCGCCTGGCTCCGGCACCGCGCCCACCGCGCCCGGCTGTGACGCCGCGCCCGGCTTCGACATCGCGTCGTGGCCGGGCGCTGAGACCAGGGCCTCATCCGTTCACCGCGTGAACCGCGCCTCATGCGGTGAGGATGGGGACATGGGATTCCACGTCGACTCCGAGGCCGGGCGGCTGCGCCGCGTCATACTGCACCGGCCGGATCTGGAGCTGAAACGGCTCACGCCCGGCAACAAGGACGCGCTGCTCTTCGACGATGTGCTGTGGGTGCGGCGCGCCCAGGAGGAACACGACGCGTTCGCGGCGGTGCTGCGCGACCGCGGAGTGCGCGTGCATCTCTTCGCCGATCTGCTGCGTGAGTCCCTGGAGCTGCCGGCCGCGCGCCGGCTCGTGCTGGACAGGGTCTTCGACGAGAAGGAGTACGGTCCGCTCGCCACCGGCCATCTCCGGGAGGCCTTCGACGGGCTGCCGACCGCCGAACTGGTCGAGGCGCTGGTCGGCGGGATGACCAAGCGGGAGTTCCTGGAGCGGCACGCGGAGCCGACCTCCGTCCGCTTCCATGTGATGGCGCTGGACGACTTCCTGCTCGATCCGCTGCCGAACCATATCTTCACCAGGGACACCTCCGCCTGGATCTACGACGGAGTGAGCATCAACGCCATGCGCTGGCCCGCGCGCCGGCGCGAGACCGTGCACTTCGAGGCGGTTTACAAGCACCATCCGCTCTTCACCGCGCCCGAGGCCGGTGCCTTCCACCACTGGTCGGAAGGCCAGGACGACTATCCGTCCACCATCGAGGGCGGCGATGTGCTGGTCATCGGCCAGGGAGCCGTACTGATCGGGATGAGCGAGCGCACCACTCCGCAGGCGGTCGAGATGCTGGCCCGTGGGCTCTTCGCGGCCGGTTCGGCGACCACGATCGTGGCGCTGGACATGCCCAAGCGCCGGGCGTTCATGCATCTCGACACGGTGATGACGATGGTCGACGGCGACACCTTCACCCAGTACGCGGGCCTCGGCATGCTCCGTTCGTACACCATCGAGCCGGGCGGTGACGGCCGTGAACTGAAGGTCACCGACCATCCGCCGGAGCATATGCACCGCGCCATCGCGGCGGCGCTGGGACTGGCGGAGATCCGGGTGCTGACCGCCACCCAGGATGTGCACTCGGCCGCCCGTGAGCAGTGGGACGACGGCTGCAATGTGCTCGCCGTCGAGCCCGGTGTCGTCCTCGCCTACGACCGCAATGTCACCACCAACACCCATCTGCGCAGACAGGGCATCGAGGTGATCGAGATCCCGGGCAGCGAGCTGGGCCGAGGGCGCGGCGGGCCGCGCTGTATGAGCTGTCCGGTGGAGCGTGCCGCTGTGTAGTACAGCCGCTGCTAGTAGTACGTACGGGTAGTACGTACGGCACCGCGCGGTCGGCGATCGTATAGCAATACGGGCAGTCGTATATAGTTCCATGGTCCCGGTATATGCCACCCCTTACCACTCCCTTTATCTGTGCCCCAGGAGCAGCCACCATGGCGATACACCTCGCAGGCCGCCACTTCCTCAAGGAGCTGGACTTCACGGCCGAGGAGTTCCGCGGTCTGATCGAGCTCGCCGCCGAGCTGAAGGCCGCGAAGAAGGCGGGTACCGAGATCCAGCGGCTGCGCGGCAGGAATATCGCGCTGATCTTCGAGAAGTCCTCGACCCGTACCCGCTGTGCCTTCGAGGTGGCGGCGGCGGACCAGGGCGCGGCCACGACCTATATCGATCCGGCGAGTTCACACATCGGGAAGAAGGAGTCGGCCAAGGACACGGCCCGGGTGCTCGGCCGGATGTACGACGGTATCGAGTTCCGCGGCGACGCCCAGACGACCGTCGAGGAGCTGGCCGCGCACGCGGGCGTACCGGTCTTCAACGGCCTCACCGACGACTGGCATCCCACCCAGATGCTCGCCGATGTGCTGACCATGACCGAGCACAGCGCCAAGCCTCTGACGGAGATCGCCTTCGCCTATCTCGGTGACGCCCGCTTCAACATGGGCAACTCGTATCTGATCACGGGCGCGCTGCTGGGCATGGACGTACGGCTTGTCGCGCCGCGCGCGTACTGGCCGGACGAGGAGATCGTCACCCTGGCCCGCAAGACCGCCGAGGAGAGCGGCGCGCGTCTCACGCTCACCGAGAGCATCGAGGAGGGCGTCGCGGGCGCGGACTTCGTGGCCACGGACGTCTGGGTGTCGATGGGAGAGTCCAAGGAGGTCTGGGACGAGCGGATCGCCGCGCTCGGTCCGTACGCCGTGACCATGGACGTCCTGCGCGCGACCGGCAATCCCGAGGTGAAGTTCCTGCACTGCCTGCCGGCCTTCCACGACCTCGGCACGGCGGTCGGCCGCGAGATCCATGAGCGCCACGGCCTGACCGAACTGGAGGTCACCGACGAGGTCTTCGAGTCGGCGCACTCCGTCGTCTTCGATGAGGCGGAGAACCGGCTGCACACGATCAAGGCGGTACTGGTGGCCACACTCGCCGGGACCGGTTCGACGGCCGCGGGGCTTCGCTGACCGGATGACGAAGACGGACCTCGCCGCTCGGGGGCTTCCGGGCCCTGGGCCCCGGGCGGCGAGGCTGCGCGGCAGCGCCACTGTCATGACGGTTGGGGGCCGTTCCGCGCCCCGGCTCTCTTCAGGTATGCGGCGTGTTCCGCGTCCAGGTCGACGACCGTGAACTCCATGAGTTCCATGATCAGTTGACCGGCGAGTACCCAGTTGAGCCGCCAGCTCTCGAAGGCCACGCCGCCCGCGTCGTACGCCACCGGGGACAGCCCGCCCGGCTGGTACAGCGCTCCGTGCACCCCCGCCACCACGAACGTCCGTACGCGCAACGCCACATAGCGTTTGCGTAAGTGGGGGCATGCTCCGACGGAGGTGGCTGCGCAGGGTACGCACAGGGGCGGGTGGGTGGTGACGTAGCCGGGCTTGTGCAGCTCCGGGTAGTCCGCGTCTTCGCCGACCACCCACAGTGTGCCGTCGTCGGTACGGTCCGACGGCCCGCCGCAGATCTGGCACAGGAGTTTGCGCATGGCGCGGCGCTGGCGCAGGAAGTGCACGTTCCCGAACTCCGGACGCCCCTTGCCCGGGCTGATTCCGACCCGTTTCCACAGGACACCGAGGTCGTCGCGCTCGTACGGCCCCTCGTCGACGTACGCGATGCCACCGCCCCGGACGACCAGCACGCCCGGGGGCCGGTGCTCCGAGGACCAGGTGGCGATGTACGGGACGACCGGAGGCCTGCCCACCGGCGCAGTCACGAGCAGCCACCCTCACCGGGCCGTACGAGTGGCACCGACAACGACGCCCACACCACCTTCCCCGGCCCGCCCCGTTCGGCCACACCCCACTCGTCCGCGAGAGCGTCGACGAGCAGCAGTCCCCGCCCGTCCGACGCTTCCGGATCCGGCACACGCCGCTGCGGACGCTCCGCCGAACCGTCGTGCACCTCGATCCGCAGCGCCCCCGAACTGCGGAAGTACCGCGTCTCGATGACCTGCTCCGGCGTCACCCTGGCATGCAGCCCGGCATTGCTGAGGAGCTCAGAAAGGATCAGAACGGCCGAGTCCTCCAGCACGGACAACCCCCAATCCGCCAACGCCTTACGCAACTCCAACCGCGCCAGAGCTACGCATCTCGGGTGACTGCTCCACCGCAGCACAACGGTGCTGCCGGCGGGCTCCTGGGTGGTATTAGTCATGGTGCCTCCTGTTCTTGGACGGGTGGTGGAACCCACCGTGCGGCCGGAGTCCTGGCAGGGATGCGTCGGCAGCGCGGCGGGGGCAGTGCGGGGGCTCGGCCGCGTGGTTCACGACGGCGCCGGTGGCCTGGTGGTCGCGGGTGTCCTCAGGCTCCGCCCGGTTGGGCGGCTTGGCGTCTTCGGGCATGGCGGACCCCTGGTGACTGTCGGCACTCCCTGAAGAACGCCCCGTACATGCATAGTCCACCGGTGGACCAGTCAGGTCAAGGTGCAGACACGAAAGGGCCCCCGTCAAGAACGGGGGCCCTCCTGAGAATTGACGGGAGATCAGCCGCCCATCGCGTACTCTTCCGTCCGCGCCCAGCGGCCGGCCGGTGTGACGCCGACCTCGTAGGTGAGCGCGTTCCCCTCCGCGTCGTACGCAACGTGCCGCGCCTCGGCGACGGCGGCCGGGCCCATCAGCCGCAGCAGCTCCAACTCCTCGTCGCTCGCGAGGCGGGCAGTCCACCAGTCACGGCCGGTGTGCGGACGCCGACTGGTCTGCATCTCCACATACCGGGTGGTGCCTTCACGGACACGCTCGCGCTGAAGCAGCCGAGGCGCCGCCTCGCCCACCTGCGCCGTGAACCACGAGTACGACGTGGCGGTCGGCGTCTCACCCTCGAAGGTGACACGGTGACGGCGGACGACGCTGTCACCTGTTTCAATGCCGAGTCCTGTCGCGACGTGCTCCGGAGCTGCGACCAACTCGGCTGACAAGATCTCGGCGTACTCACCAGCCGTGTAGATGTTCCCGGTAGCGACCGCGGTGGCGTACCGCTCACCCGCCGTACGAGCCAGCGGGACGCGCTCCTTCACCAGCGAGCCGGTACCTTGCCGGGTTTCGATGAGCCCTTCCAGACGGAGGACGTCCAGGGCCTTGACCACGGTGGCGCGCGAGACCTTCCAGCGGTCGGTCAGTTCCCGTTCGGACGGCAGCGCTTGACCCGCCGCGAGTTCGCCGCGCACGATCTTGCCGCGCAAGTCGCCTGCGATCTGGTCGTACTTGGGCAGTGCCATTGCTTCTTCCCCTGACTAGTGGACTGGTCCACTTGGCATAGTGCGGGCTGACACCCGTACAGGTCAACCCGCCACCGGGCATGACGACATGCACCCCGCCTCCCGAAGGAAACAGGACGCCCGCACATACGGTCAGCCGGTCTACGCGTGCTGGCGCGTGGCGGCGATTCGGACGCGGCGGACAGCTGAGCAGGCACGGGGAACGGGCGAGTTCCTGCTGCGCCGACAGGCGCTGCACCTACTGGATCGGAGAGGCCCCGCACATCCAGCTCTCCGACGACTTCATCGCCTCGCCGGTACCGGGCCCCTGGCAGGGCAACCGGCTAATGGAACACCTGGTACGCGGGCTTACACCCCACCACGGCTTTTTTGACCTCAACGTCCACACGCTCTGGACGCTGCTGGCTGCCCGCCCGAATCTCCTGCGCGGCTCGGCAGGCGCCGGGCGAGCCCTGCACGAACATCTGCCCGTGCTGTTGGATGACCGGGAGCTGTCGACGCGAGCGCGGCGGGAGCTTGACGGTATCCGATACGCGATCCGCCTGGCTGAGGCGTGAGAGGAATCGACAGTGGCTGATGACCTGTCGGCGGTGGCGCACTTCCTGTTCGAGGCAGGGACGCTCAAGCAAGCCCGGCGCACCGGCTGGTGGATGGCAGGGGTCCGCGACCCTGAGAGCGTCGCCGAGCACTCGTGGCGCGCATCTCTGATTGCAACGATCATCGCAAAGCTTGAGGGCGCCGACCCGGCGCGCGCCGCGTTCCTCGCCGTATGGCACGACACCCAGGAGACACGGACGGGGGACGTGAATTACCTCGGCAGGAAGTACTCCGCCGGCGCCGCCGACCCACGCGATGTCACCGCGGACCAGACCGCAGGGATGCCCGAGGTGCTGGCCTCCGCCGTACGGGACCTGGTCGCCGAGTACGAGGCGAAGGAATCCCCAGAGGCGATCTGCGCCAAGGACGCGGACAAGCTGGAGTGTCTCCTTCAAGGCGTTGAGTACAAGGCGCAGGGCTACGAGAACGCACAGCGCTGGATCGACAACAGCCGCGCACGGCTCGTCACCGAGACCGCGCAGCGTCTGGCCGACGAACTCCTCAGCCAGGGGTCGCTGGACTGGCTGCGAACAGCCCTGGGTGAGAAACCGACCTGACCCTGGACATGACGGACGCGCCCCGCCTCCCGAAGGAAACAGGACGCCCGCACATACGGTCAGCCGGTCTACGCGTGCTGGCCGGTGGCGGCGATTCGGACGCGGCGTCCGGCGGCGGGGATGGTCATCCCGACGGTGTCGGGTCGGCGCGTGGCGAGGCCGCCGAGGACTGACGAATAATTCGTGTGCGACTCGATCATTCGGAAGGTGGTGTGGTGGTGGCACAGCCCGAGTACCTGCGGATCGCCGCTGACCTGCGGCGCCGTATCTCCAGCGGCGAGTTCGGGCCGGGTGACCAGTTGCCGACGCTGCCCGCCCTGTGTGAGGAGTACCGGGTCTCCGACATCACGATCTGCAACGCGATGCGACTCCTCAGCAACGAAGGCCTCATTGAGACCCGCGCCCGCGCGGGCACACGTGTCCGGCCGCGACCGCCCGTACACCGCATGGCCGCCGACCGGTACCGGACAACGCCCAGCTACGTCCGCTGGTCCAACGTCGCAGGGACCCCGGTCTCCGAACCCGTCAACGAGCCCTGGTTAGGCGGCACACGGGCGCAGATGGTCAGCCTCGGCATCAGCGTCAACCGGGTCACCGAGTCGTTCACCGCGGCGATGCCCACCGACCTGGAAGCCCGGACTCTCCGCATCGGGGCAGGTGTACCCGTCCTGCGGTACACGCGTCGGCACATCGCGGACACCGGCCGGATTGTCGAGGTCGCCCACCCGATCGTGCGCCGCGGAGATACGACCGTCGTCGACTTCGTGATCGATCTGGACGAGTAGCGGACCCCGTACATCCGCACCGCCCTTGCCGGTGACCGGCCTTGGTGCCATGCGCCAGGTCCGGGGCGCGGCTCTCCATTCGCGCCTGGCCGAAGTCGTCCGCTGAGACCACCCGGCGCGCTCTCAGCGGCGCGTCGCTGGACGTACGCGCGCAGCCCTCGCGCTCCGCGTCGCGCGGGCCGGTCAGGAGGTGGGGAGCGTGAACCAGACCGCCTTGCCCTGGTCCGTGGGGCGGTGGCCGCATTCCGCGCTGAGTGTATGGATCAGCAGCAGGCCGCGGCCGTTCTCCTGCCAGGGATCGGGCATCGCGCCGAATCCCGGGCGCGAGAGATTCCCGGGCGGAGCCGGGTCGCGGTCGTGCACCTCGACCTGGCAGCCGGTGGGCAGCAGCTCCACGACCAGCTCGATCGGATCGCTCCCCGGCGTGTGCTTGATGGCGTTGGCGACCAGCTCCGCCGTGAGCAGCTCCGCGGTGTCGCTGTCGGTCCTGTCCGCGAGATGCGCGATCGCCGTCCGGACCAGGGCGCGGGCGAGCGGTACTGCTTCCGCACTGTGAGGCAGTGCGACACGCCAGGAAGGGAGGCCTGAGGTTTCCGGCACGGCGGGTGGTCCGATCGAGTGGTTCGGGGGTGTCCTGAGTCTGAAGTGCTAGCGGCTTCAACCTTACGGAGGGTAAGGGCGTGGGCAAGAGGCGGCGGCCCGCCGGACAAGGGACCTAGGTCCCGCCCGGATCGGGACCTTCGGCCCTCGGAATCCCTCGCGGATGGGCCCTTCGACGGGTACGGAAAGAGCCCCGGCGCGTGCGTGAGGTGGCCCGGGCGGCCCATGCGGCAGGTGGCGCAGGGTGATCGGGAGGCGGCCCCGGACAGGTGGCTCGAATCGTATCGCGCACTCGTGACGACAGTCACACATGAGTGATACCGTTCCGGCGAGGGACAGCGTCCGCTGAAGGAGGCCGTACTCCATGAGCCACTCCACGAGCCCGTTCACCGGCTCCGCGTCCCGTACCCAGGAGTGGCGCCATCTGCGGCTGACCTACGACGACGGAGTCGCGACCGTCACTCTCGACCGCCCGGCGAAACTCAACGCGCTCACCTTCGGCGCCTACGCCGATCTGCGCGATCTGCTCGCCGAGCTCTCCAGGGAGCGTTCCGTACGCGCCCTCGTGCTGGCCGGTGAGGGACGCGGCTTCTGCTCGGGCGGCGATGTGGACGAGATCATCGGCGCGACTCTCGGTCTGGACACCGCCCGGCTGCTCGACTTCAACCGGATGACCGGGCAGGTGGTCAGGGCGATCCGCGAGTGTCCCTTCCCGGTGATCGCCGCCGTGCACGGAGTCGCGGCGGGCGCCGGCGCCGTCCTTGCGCTCGCCGCCGACTTCCGGATCGCGGATCCCACCGCGCGGTTCGCCTTTCTTTTCACCCGGGTCGGACTCTCCGGCGGTGACATGGGAGCGGCCTATCTGCTGCCACGCGTCGTCGGGCTCGGCCACGCGACGCGACTGCTGATGCTCGGCGATCCCGTTCTCGCCGCCGAGGCCGAGCGGATCGGGCTGATCAGCGAACTGACCGACGAGGGCGCCGCCGATGTACGGGCCATGGAGCTGGCCCGCAGACTCGCACGCGGTCCGGCCCTCGCGTACGCGCAGACCAAGGCCCTGCTCACCGCCGAGCTGGACATGCCGCTGGCCGCCGCCGTCGAACTGGACGCCGCCACCCAGGCGTTGCTGATGCACGGCGAGGACTACGCGGAGTTCCACGCGGCCTTCACCGAGAAACGCGAGCCGAAGTGGCGAGGGCGTTAGCGTTGCCGGGCGTGCGGCGTGTCGCGGTGATCGGTGGCGGGCCCGGCGGGCTCTATGCGGCGGCGCTGCTCAAGCGGCTCGGTCCCGACCGCGAGATCACCGTCTGGGAGCGCAACGCTCCGGACGACACCTTCGGTTTCGGTGTGGTCCTCTCGGACGAGACGCTCGGCGGTATCGAGCACGCGGATCCGGTCGTCCACCAGGCGCTCCAAGGCGAGTTCGTCCGCTGGGACTCCATCGACATCGTCCACCGAGGCCGGACGCTCACCTCGGGCGGTCATGGCTTTGCGGCGCTCGGCCGGCACCGGCTGCTGGCGGTTCTGCACGAGCGCTGTGCCTCCCTCGGCGTACGGCTCCGCTTCCGTACCGAGGCTCCGCCCGCCGCCGAACTCGCCGCGACCCACGATCTGGTGATCGCGGCGGACGGGATCCACAGCCTCACGCGCGACACGCACGCCGAGGTCTTCGGGCCGCGGATCACCACCCACCGCTGCCGCTATATCTGGCTCGCCGCCGACTTCGCCTTCGACGCGTTCCGCTTCGAGATCGCCGAGACCGCGCACGGCGTGATGCAGCTCCACGGCTATCCCTTCGCTGACGGCGCTGACGGCGCTGACGGCGCTGACGGCCCCGATGGCGTCGACAGCGTCGGCCGCCCGCAGAGCACCGTCATCGTGGAGATGCGTGAAGAGGTCTGGCGGGCCGCTGGGTTCGATCGGCTCGATGAGCGCCGGTCGGCCGAGCGGTGCGCCGCCGTCTTCGCCGAGGCGCTCGGCGGGCGGTCCCTGCGCTCCAACGCCTCCTCCTGGACCGCGTTCCGTACGGTCGTCAACGACCGCTGGAGCCACGGCAATACGGTGCTGCTCGGCGATGCCGCGCACACCGCCCACTTCTCCATAGGCTCCGGCACCAAACTCGCCGTCGAGGACGCTCTCGCGCTCGCCGCCTGTATCGAGGAGCGGCCGGACCTGCCCGCCGCGCTCGCCGCGTACGAGCGCGAACGCCGGCCGGTCGTCGCGTCCACACAGCGGGCCGCCGCCGCCAGTCTGCGCTGGTTCGAGGAGCTGGCCACCTATACGGACCAGCCGCCGCGCCAGTTCGCGTTCGGGCTGCTCACCCGCAGCCGCCGGGTCACCCATGACAATCTGCGGCTGCGCGATGTCGGCTTCACCAGGGCGGTGGAGAAGGACTTCGGCTGCCCGCCCGGCACACCGCCGATGTTCACACCGTTCCGGCTGCGCGGGCTGACCTTGCGCAACCGTGTCGTCGTCTCGCCCATGGACATGTACTCCGCGGTGGACGGCGTGCCCGGCGACTTCCATCTCGTCCATCTCGGCGCCCGTGCCCTCGGTGGCGCCGGTCTTGTGATGACCGAGATGGTCTGTGTCAGCCCCGAGGGCCGGATCACTCCGGGCTGCGCCGGTCTCTACACCCGCGAACAGGGCGACGGCTGGCGGCGGATCACCGAGTTCATCCATGCCGGTTCGCCCGGCACGGCCATCGGCGTACAGCTCGGCCACGCGGGCCGCAAGGGCTCCACGCGGCTGATGTGGGAGGGCATGGACGAGCCGCTGCCCACCGGCAACTGGCCGGTGGTCGCCGCCTCTCCGCTGCCGTATCGGCCGGGCGTCAGCCAGATACCGCACCAGCTCGACCGCCGCCAGCTCGACACGGTCCGCGAGCAGTTCACGGCGGCGGCCCGACGGGCCCGGCGCAGCGGCTTCGATCTGCTCGAACTGCACTGCGCCCACGGCTACTTGCTCTCCGGCTTTCTCTCGCCGCTGACCAACCGTCGTAACGACGCGTATGGAGGCCCGCTCGCGAACCGGCTGCGGTTCCCGCTCGAAGTCTTCGACGCCGTACGGGCCGACTGGCCCGACGAACTGCCCATGACCGTAAGGATCTCCGCCACCGACTGGGCACCGGGCGGGACCACCGCGGAGGAGGCCGTCGAGATCGCCCGCGCGTTCGTCGCGCACGGCGCCGACGCCATTGATGTCTCCACCGGCCAGGTCGTGGCGGACGAGCGGCCCGAGTTCGGCCGCTCCTACCAGACGCCGTTCGCCGATTTGATCCGTAACACCCTGTCCGTCCCGGTGATCGCCGTCGGCGCCATCTCCTCCTGGGACGATGTCAACTCCCTGCTGCTGGCGGGCCGGGCCGATCTCTGCGCGCTCGCCCGGCCGCATCTCCACGATCCGCAGTGGACTCTGCACGCCGCCGCCGCTCAGGGCTACGAGGGACCGGCCGCGCCCTGGCCGCCTCCGTACCGCGCGGGCAGCCGCCCGCCGCCGGCGGGCCGTACCGACGAGCCCAGGCCGCGTCTCACTCTGCGCTGAGCGGTCCTCGTACGAACTCCAGCCCTGGGTCGCGCAGCCGGGCGTGCAGCCGGGCGAAGACCTCGGCGGAGCGCTCGCCCGGCCAGTCCTTCGGGAGCAGTTCGGAGGGCAGGCCGGGATCCGTGTACGGGAGATGGCGCCAGGAGTCCAGCGCGAGCAGATAGTCGCGATAGGCGTCCCGCGCGGACTCTGTCGCCCGCGCCGACTCCGTGTCCCGCAGCTGCTCCGTGTCCCGTGTCGTCCCGGCTTCCCGCGCCTGCTCCGTGTCCGGCGCCGTCCTGTCTTCCCGCGCCGGCCCGGCGCGCCGGGACTCCCAGGCGCGCAGTACCGGTTCGTGCGCGGTCAGGAACTCCTCGTGCCGGGCGGCGATCGCGTCCAGATCCCACCAGCGGGCCACGGCCTCCTCCGTCGGCTCGAAGCCGAGGTGCTCGCCGCGGAACAGATCCACATACGCGTCGAGCCGGAGCCGTCGCAGCGTGCGGCGAGTCTCCTCGTACAGTCGGCCCGGCGCGATCCAGACACCGGGCGCGGCCGTACCGAAGCTCAGCCGGCCCAGCCGGGAGCGGAGCAGATGGCGCTTGTGGCGCTCGGCCTCCGGTACGGAGAAGACGGCGAGCAGCCAGCCGTCGGAGAGCCGTGGCGCGGGACGGTCGTAGATCCTGCGGTCGCCGTCGTCGAGCAACTGCCGTGCCTCGTCCGACAGTTGGTATCCGGCCGCGCCCTCCGCCGTACGCTCCGGGAGCAGCAGACCACGGCGTTTGAGCCGGGAGACCGCCGAGCGCACCGAGGGCGCGTCGACACCGACGGCTCCCAGCAGCCGGATCAGCCCGGCCACGGGAAGCGGCGCGCCGTCCGGTGTGCGGCCGTACGCGCCGTACAGCGTGACGATCAGGGAGCGAGGAGTGTGCTGCTCGGCCACGTGATCACTGTAGGCCCTGGCTGATCACTGTAGGCCCTGGCGTACAGGGTCCTCGGACACGGCCTCGCCCACGACCTCGCCGCGCAGCAGGAAGCGCTGGAGCTTGCCGGTGGGCGTACGGGGAAGGGCGTCCAGGAAGACGATCGCGCGCGGGCGTTTGTACGGCACCAGCCGCGCTCCGACGAACTCCCGCAGATC
The DNA here is from genome assembly GCF_042732975.1 of Streptomyces sp. NPDC059743. Lineage (NCBI taxonomy): Bacteria > Bacillati > Actinomycetota > Actinomycetes > Kitasatosporales > Streptomycetaceae > Streptomyces > Streptomyces sp. NPDC059743. The sequence goes on from NZ_JBHWGS010000007.1 coordinate 214,316, forward strand.
CCGCGTGGTCTCCTCGCCGCGCTCGACGCCGTCCCGCAGAACGACATACGCGGCGACGATCTGGCCGCGTATCTCGTCCGGGCGGCCGACCACCGCCGCCTCCCGCACATCGGGATGGGCCAGCAGTATGTCCTCGACCTCGGGGCCCGGGATGTTGTAGCCGGCCGAGATGATCATGTCGTCCGCGCGGGCCACATACCGGAAGTAGCCGTCGGGCTCGCGTACATAGGTGTCACCGGTCAGATTCCAGCCGTCGCGCACATACTCACGCTGGCGTGGATCCGCCAGATAGCGGCAGCCCACCGGACCTCGTACGGCCAGCAGCCCCGGCTCGCCGTCGGGCACCGGCGCGCCCGAGCGGTCCACGACACACGCCTGCCAGCCGGGCACCGGTACGCCGGTGGTGCCCGGCCGGATCGCCTCGTCCGCCGCCGAGATGAAGATATGCAACAGCTCGGTCGCGCCGATGCCGTTGATGAGCCGCAGCCCGGTCCGCTCGTGCCAGGAGTGCCAGGTGGCGGCGGGCAGATTCTCGCCCGCCGAGACACAGCGCCGCAGCGAGGAGATGTCGTACGGACGCGTGTCCAGCTCGTCGAGCATCACCCGGTAGGCGGTCGGCGCGGTGAACAGCACCGACACGCGGTGCTCCGCTATCGCCGCCAACAGCTCCTTGGGACGGGCCTGTTCGAGCAGCAGCGCGGACGCACCGGCCCGCATCGGGAAGATCACCAGTCCGCCGAGCCCGAAGGTGAAGCCGAGCGGCGGACTGCCCGCGAAGAGATCGCCGGGCTCCGGCCGCAGCACCTGGCGTGAGAAGGTGTCGGCGACGGCCAGTACATCCCGGTGGAAGTGCATACAGCCCTTGGGCCGGCCCGTCGTTCCCGAGGTGAAGGCGATCAGCGCCACATCGTCCGGCGCGGTCTCCACCGCCGTGTACGGTCCGGTCCTGGCCTCGGTCAGCCGCAGCAGATCGTCGGCTCCGTCGCCGCCGTACGCGGTGATCCGCAGCCCGGGCACCCGCGCGTCCACCAGATCGTCCATCGACCGGACATCGCACAGCGCATGGCTGACCCGGGCTATCTCGCACATGGCGGCCAGCTCCGGTGGCCGCTGCTGGGCCAGTACGGTCACGGCCACCGCGCCCGCCTTCAGCACCGCCAGCCAGCAGGCCGCGAGCCAGGGAGTGGTCGGACCGCGCAGCAGCACCCGGTTGCCGGGCACCACGCCGAGATCGGAGGTGAGCGCGTGCGCGATCCGGTCGACGCGCTCACGCAGCTCGCCGTACGACCAGACCTCACCGGTGCCCGTACGGAAGACCGGCCGGTCCGGGCCGAACCGCTCGGCCGTACGGTCCAGCAGCTCGGCCGCGCAGTTGAGCGGGCCCGCGAGCCGCGGTTCGGGAGGGACGGGAGGGTCGAGAGGGAGGGGAAGAAGCCGTGGCCACTGCTCCGACGGCGGTAACTGGTCGCGCGGAAAGGTGTCTCTGTGCGCCGACGGCGTCAGCTCCATGGTTCGCCCCCTTGTAGTCGTGGGGTCGCCCTTCGAGCGTATCGTGAGGATGACGACAGTCAACGGTCCGCGATAGACGCGCGCGAAGTGGGGGCTCGGATGCCCGTATTCTCACTCGATCCGGAACAGACCGACTGGTGCGCCGAGTTGCGTACCCTCGCCGTGGAACGGCTGCGACCGCTCGCCGAGAAGGGCGAACCGGGCCGGGTGAACCGGCCGTTGATCGCGGCGCTCGGTGAACTGGGGCTGATGGCACGGCTGTTCGCGGATACGGAAGGAGCGCGGGCCGGGCGCGACGGTGCGAGCGCGCCGGAGGACGGTCGGCGCCCGGTCGGCGCCGGTGCGCTGGAGCTCTGTCTGCTCCGTGAGTCCCTTGCCCAGGGCTGTACGGAGGCCGAGACCGCGCTCGCGCTCCAGGGCCTCGGTGCCTGTCCCGTCGCCAGGGCCGGTACCGAACGTCAACGGGCGCGCTGGCTGCCCGAGGTGAGCGCGGGCCGCGCCGTGGCCGCGTTCGCGCTGAGCGAGCCCGGCGCGGGATCGGACGCGGCGGCGCTCGCGCTACGGGCCGAGCCGGACGGCGACGGCTGGCTGCTGACCGGTGAGAAGCGCTGGATCTCCAACGCTCCCGAGGCCGACTTCTACACCGTCTTCGCGCGCACGGACGGGAGCGAAGGCGCCCGGGGACGAGGGATCACGGCCTTCCTCGTGCCCGCCGACCGTCCGGGACTGACGGGCAGCGCGATCGAGATGCTCGCACCGCATGCCATCGGTTCTCTCGTCTTCGACGCCGTACCCGTGACACGTGAGGATGTCCTGGGCGAGGAGGGCCATGGCTTCCGTGTCGCCATGGACACCTTGAACCTCTTCCGTCCCAGCGTCGGCGCCTTCGCCGTGGGCATGGCGCGCGCCGCCCTGGACGCCACGCTCGAACACACCGCGCGGCGCACCGCGTTCGGCGGCCCGCTGAAGGATCTGCAAGCGGTCGCGCACCAGGTCGCGGAGATGGCGACACGTACGGAGGCGGCGCGGCTGCTCGTCTACGCGGCGGCCGAGGCGTACGACACGGGCGCGCCCGATGTGCCGCGCCGCTCGGCCATGGCGAAGCTGTTCGCCACCGAGACCGCGCAGTTCGTGGTCGACACCGCCGTCCAACTTCATGGCGCCACCGCACTCCGGCGCGGCCATCCGCTGGAGCATCTCTACCGCGAGGTGCGGGCGCCACGGATCTACGAGGGCGCCAGCGAGGTCCAGCGCACCATCATCGCCAAGGAGCTGTACAAGGAACGGCGCGCGCAACAAGAACGTACGGAGCGCGCGCCGGTCGGGGAGCGGGCCGTATGAGTCTGGAGCGCCTCAATCCCGCCGGGCTCTCGCCGGCCACCGGCTTCTCGCACGCCGTCACCGCCACCGGCGGACGGCTGGTCCTGCTGGCCGGACAGACCGCGCTCGACGGCGAGGGAAAGGTCGTAGGACGGACTCTTCCCGCCCAGTTCGAGAGGGCGCTCGGCAATCTGCTGGCCGCGCTCGCGGCGGCGGGCGGCGCGCCGGACGAGCTGGCCCGGGTGACCGTCTACACCACCGATGTCGCGGACTACCGCGCCCACGCAGCCGAACTGGGCGCGATCTGGCGCCGGTTGGCGGGCCGTGACTATCCCGCGATGGCGGTGATCGGCGTCGTACGGCTCTGGGACGAGGAGGCGCTGGTCGAACTGGACGGTATCGCGGTCCTGCCCTGACCGGTTCACCACGGTCGGCCGTACCTGTCCCCCCGTGGGCACAGGCACGGCCGACGACCGACAGCCGACGACGGACTGCCAGCTGCCGACGTCCGTCGTCAGGGCATCAGGTGGTGATGGGTGTGGTCTGGGTGCAGTTCTTCCATTCGACCCAGGGACGTGTGCCGCCGCTCTGGGGGCCGGTGGCGTAGGTGGGATCGCCGGTGATGGTCTGTTCCTTGTGCTCGTGGGTGATGTCGATGCCGAAGAGCTTGAAGCCCATGCTCACCTGGCCCGCGGAGATCCCGAAGCCGATGCCGAGCGAGGCGTTCCACCAGTCGGTGTTGGCCTTGTAGTCCAGGCGTGAGAGCTTGCCCTTGTCGTGCAGGAGCCGCTCGATGGGACCGGCGTCCGCGCCGGGCGCCTCGGCCGCCTCCGAGGGCGAGGGCAGGGCGTCACTGGCGGGGAAGTCACCGCGCCCGCGCAGCCAGTCCTCCACCAGCGTGCTGTCCGCGTCATTGTCCAGAGCGACCTCGGCCGACTCCACATGGATCTGCGACTCCACCTCTCCGCCGCCTCCGCCGACATCGATCGTCACAGGCCCCGCATTGGCTCCCGCGCCCACATTGATCCCGGGCCCTCCACCCGTCTCCTGACTGGTCGTGATCACCATCTTCTGCGGGCGGTGCGGCTGCCCGTCCTTCTCCTCCTGGTCGTACATGGCCGCGTCATAAGTGACCGCCACCTGCTGCATCCGCGTACCGCTGACCTGGCCCACCTCACCGGCCTTGGCACCCACCGAGAAGGTGTAGACGAAGGTGACCTTGCCCGCGTCCGGTCCGGTGTTGGTACGGAGGACCACCACGTCCTGAGTCATGGAGCCGCTGATCAGATCGGTCGAGATACTGCCGAGGTCCTTCGGCTCGCCGTCCTTGCCGCCCTCGCCACTGCCCTTCTTGAACGACTTGCCGAAACTCAGCCCGCCCGACGCCTCGGTGGTCGTCTTGGTGATGTCGACGTCCGGCATCCGCTCCGGATTGGTCCTCTCCATCTGCGACATGGCGCTGTTGCTGCAGCCGACCTGGCTGATGGGCGAGACGGGACTGCCGACCATGGCGCGGCAGAAGTCCTGCTGCTTGAGCGCCTCGGCGAAGGCTTTGGCGTCGGCGAGATTGGCCTCCAGATCGGCCTGCGGATTGTCGCTCTTGTGGCTGCCGAACATCCACTGTCCGCCCTTGCCGCTGCCCTGCGTGTACGTACCGCTCAGCGAGGCGCTGCCGCCCCAGTCCTTCAGCCCGGGGATACCCGCGGAGACGCTCGCCGTGACTCCGACACTGCTGTCCGTGACGCGCTCCACGGTGACCGTGCCGTCGGACCACTGCTGGACCTTGAGCTGGTCCGAGCCGCTGATCTTGATGAAGAGGATCTGGATGACGACCGTGTCCTTGGTCTGATCCTGAGACAGCAGACACTTCGCGGGCTGGAACGGATCGTTGGGAGGTACGACGGGATCCTCGCCCTCGCCTCCGCCGCCGTCGTCCCCGGCTCCGCCGTCACCGTCCTCGCCCGAGGCGCACGCGGAGGCGCCATCGGCCGCATGAACGATTCTGCATACCGCGTTCCTCAGCCCGACCGCCTCGTCCTCGGGCACCGTCAGCCCCACGATCGCCGCCACGACCAGGGCCACCACCCCGATCACCGCGACATACTCCACGCCGCCCTGGCCTTTGTCGCCATGGGCTCTACTGCCATGGGCATGCCAAACCGGGAGACCTCCGGTGCCTCTCACCATCCACTCCTCGTCCCACGCCGTCACCGTTCCCCCGAACGGGAGGCAGCGTAAGAACGAAGCCGGGCCCAACGGCAGGGTCCTCGGACCCACCTATGGGCCCAAGATCGGTGTAGGCATACCCGGTATGGTTCACTTCGGGGGTTCGTTCGATTTATGGCCACATCTCAAACAGGCATACGCAGGGGGAGAGTTGCCCGGAAAACGCAGTAGAACGGGCGCGGCCATGGTGGCCGCGCTGCTCACCGCGGGACTCGTCACGGGGGCCGGCCCAGGGGAGCGGTCCGGCTCCGGCGTCGGTTACGGCGCCGGCTCCGGTGTGGCGGCACCGCAGGATTTCGCCGCGAAGGCGCGCAAGGCACAGGGTGAGCCGTCCGTGGTCACTCTGATCACCGGCGACCGCGTCCATGTGGACGCCAAGGGCCGGGTGACCCGGATCCAGCCCGGCAAGGGCCGTGAGCATGTCCGTACCACCGTCAGGCGCGTCGGGGACAGTACCTATGTCCTGCCGGCCGACGCGTCCCGGCTGGTGGCCCAAGGCGCCCTCGACCGGCGGCTGTTCGACGTCACCGGTCTGATCAGGGACCGGTACGACGACGCGCACCGCGGGACGCTGCCGCTGATCGTGTCGTACACCAAGGACACCGAGGACAAGGCGCGGGCCAAGTCGGCGATCTCGGCCGCGGACGTCTCCGTACGGCGGAGCCTGCCCGCGGTCAAGGGCGAGGCGCTGACCGCGCCCAAGACCGGCTCGTCCGAGGCGTGGCACGCCCTCACCGCGCCGGTGGCCGGTCAGCGGCTGGCGCGCGCCACGGCGCCCGGTGTGGCACGGGTGTGGCTGGACGGCAGGCGCCACGCGAGCCTGGACAGGAGCGTTCCGCAGATCGGCGCTCCGACCGCCTGGCAGGCCGGTTACGACGGCGCCGGTGTGAAGATAGCCGTGCTGGACACCGGTGTGGACGAGACCCATCCCGACCTCAAGGGCGTCGAGGTGGGCCAGAAGGACTTCTCCGGATCGGGCAGCACCGTAGACCGTTTCGGCCACGGCACGCATGTCGCGTCGATCGCCGCGGGCTCGGGAGCCAAGTCCGGCGGGAAGTACAAGGGCGTCGCGCCCGGTGCGCGGATCCTCGACGGCAAGGTCCTGGACGACTCGGGCTCCGGCTCGGACTCCGGGATCATCGCGGGCATGCAGTGGGCCGCCGACCAGGGTGCCAAGGTGGCCAACCTCAGCCTGGGCGGAATGGACACCGTCGAGACGGATCCGCTGGAGGCGGCCGTCGACCGGCTCTCCGCCGAGAAGGGCATCCTCTTCGTCATCGCGGCGGGCAACGAGGGCCCGTCCGCCGGTACGGTGGGCTCGCCGGGCAGCGCGGCCTCCGCGCTCACCGTCGGCGCGGTCGACCGGGCCGACAAGATCGCCGGTTTCTCCAGCGTGGGCCAGACGGCCGACGGTTCGCTGAAGCCGGACCTCACCGCGCCCGGTGTGGACATCGTCGCGGCGAAGGCGGCCCAGGGACAGCTCGGGGACCCGGCGGCCGACGGCTATGTGTCGATGTCCGGTACGTCCATGGCGACTCCGCATGTGGCGGGCGCCGCGGCGATCCTCGCCCAGGAGCACCCGGACTGGACCGGACAGCGGATCAAGCAGACGCTGACCGCGTCCGCCAAGCCGACCGCCGGGCTGACGGCGTATCAGCAGGGCACCGGACGTACGGATGTGGCCGCGGCGATCACCCAGACCGTGGCCAGCGAGCAGACCTCGGTGAACTTCGGCCTCCAGCGGTGGCCGCACACCGACGACACTCCGGTGACCCGGCAGATCACCTACCGCAACAGCGGCACGGAGCCGGTCACGCTCGATCTGTCGCTCGACACGGTGGGACCGAAGGGACAGCCCGCTCCGGCCGGATTCTTCACGCTCGGCGCGCAGCAGGTCACCGTACCCGCGGGCGGCAGCGCGAGCGTCGATGTCGTCGCGGACACCAGGACCGGCACACAGGACGGCACCTTCTCCGGTTCGGTCGTCGCCGCCGCGAGCGAGGGCGGCCAGCGCGTCCGTACGTCCTTCGGCGCGGTGCGCGAGGCGGAGTCGTACGACCTCACGCTGAAGTTCATCGACACCAAGGGCAAGCCCGCACGGGCCGACGCGATGGTGTACGGACACACCGGTGACTTCTGGGAGGACCTGTACGACAACGACGGTGACGGGACCGCCAAGATCCGGGTGCCCAAGGGCAGTTATCTGGTCGAGGCTCCGGTCGAGACCTCCAAGGGACCCAGGATCGATCCCGACATCGCCCTGATGGTCGCGCCGAAGCTCTCGGTCACCGCGAACTCAACGGTCACCTTCGACGCCCGCAAGGCGAAGCCGCTGAGCATCACGCCGCCGGAGACCGCGACCAATGTCGACGCGTATCTGAACTACGCGCTGGAACTGCGGAGCGGCGGCATCGGCAGTTCCTGGTTCCTGGACAGCTTCACGGGCTTCAGGTCGGCGCAGGTCGGCGCGGCGCTCACCGCCCGGGACTTCAGCTCCCAGGTCGGCGGCACCTGGCAGAAGGGCAGCACCAGCTACAACCTGCTCTACAACCGCACCGGTTCGCTCCACACCGGGTTCAGCCACAAGGCGGCCAAGAGCGAACTGGCCCTGGTGAATCTGCGGATCGGCGCCTCCGCGAAGTCGCAGCGAGGCGCGGTCAGTCCCTTCTGGAACGCCACGGACTTCGGCGTCGGTACGGTCACCAGGCCGTTCGCCCTGCCCGCGACGGCCAAGACCTATGTCACCGTGCCCAAGGGCTTCACCTGGGAGTTCGGTCTCGAACAGCTGGGCGCCACGGCGGCCGGGGGCTATGTGTTCCTCGGGCCCGACGCGACGAGGACGTACCTGGCGAAGAAGACGTACACGCACACCTACAACGTCGGGGTGTTCAGCCCGAAGGTCAACGCCGACAACAACGCGCTCCGGTTCCAGAACGAGATGGCGGTCTGTATTCCCGAATTCACCGATGGCGCCGGGCACTTCGGCCAGTCCTCGGTGACCAAGCAGCGGACCGTGATCACCGCGGGCGGCAAGAAGCTCGTCGACAACGGTGACGAACTCTGCGCGTACAGCGACGCCCTGCCGACCGCGTCGGCCGCGTACCGGATCAGTACGGACGTGTCCCGTTCCACCAAGGTGGCCGGGGTCAGCACGCGGATCGTCGCGGGCTGGACGTTCACCTCGAAGAGGCCGGCTGGTGAGACCGTGGTGACGCTGCCGCTCTCCACCGTCCGCTTCGCTCCGAAGCTGGACCTGGGCAGCGCCGGCGCCAAGGGCAAGAAGCTCACGGTCCCGCTCAACATCCAGGGTCCGGCGGCGGGCAAGGGCTTCAAGTCCCTGTCCGTGCAGGTCTCCTACGACGGCGGCACCAAGTGGGCCAAGGCCACGGTCACCACCGCCAAGGACGGCAAGCGGAGCCTGACGCTGAGCCACCCGAAGACGGCCACCTCGGTCTCCTTCAAGGCGAAGCTCACGGACAAGAACGGCAATGTGTACGACGTGACTGTCGTCAAGGCGTATCTGCTCAAGTAGCAGGGAACGACGCCGACTTGGCGATGCGTTGATCCCGCCCCCGCCTCGGTACGAGGCGGGGGCGGTCGCGTGCCGAGGGCTGTTGCGTACCCGGGCCGTGCACCGGCAGCGGCACCGGCCCGGCACCTGCCCTGACGCACCGTCCGAGGCTGGGTGGACCTCCCCGGAAGACGGCTATGCTGCCGGACAGCCGAAAGCCCTGATGTGTCTGCTGACCTGGGGCGACATGGAAAGGAGTGACTCATGCCACCCGAGATAGTGGGGCGTGAAGGTCCTCTCGCCGGCCGAAGATTCACGGTGGGCGACTCACCGATCACCTTCGGCCGCAAACAGGACAACAGTGTGGTGATCGCCAGCGGAAGCGCCTCACGTTTTCATGCGGAGGTGCTGCGCGAGGACGACGGCTATGTCCTGCACGACCGGGGGAGCAGCAATGGAACGCTGGTCAACGGGGAACGCGTGACCTCGCGCAGGCTCCGTCCCGGCGATGTGATCACGATCGGCGACGAGACATTCGTCTTCGAGGCGGCCGATGCGATGGAAACGGTCCTGCTTCCGTCGCCCGCGTCTTCTCTGTCGCCCACCTCTCTTCCGTCGCTTGCCTCTCCTCCCGAGCCGGTCGAACCGGGGCCGGTCCTGAATGTCACGGTTTCGGGCGGCGGTCCCGTCGGACTGAGTTTCGCGCTGCTGCTCGAAAGCATGATGGGCGCGCGGGCGGCCATCACGGTGTACGACGGCCGCTGGACCCGGGACGGCTCACGGGTCGTATGGAAGAGCGCGGGACAGGGAAATGTCCGGCGCCAGCAGGTCGTCACCGTTCAGAGCCGTCAGTATCTGAATCTTCCCGAGGAGGTACAGGCGCGCTTGTTCGGCGCCGAATCGTACTCAGAGATGTGGCCGGCCGGCCCCGATTCGATCCGTGGCCACAGCCCGCGGAATATCCGGATCGCTTATATCGAAGACACACTGCTTGAGCTGGCGAACGAGAAGACCGACCGAATCCGGCTCGTTCCCGAGAGATTCGATCCGGTCGAGCACCACGACGTACTGGTCAAGGACCATGTGCTCGCGATCTGCGAGGGCGGGCGCTCCCGGACGCGCGACCACTTCACCGACAAGTTCGGCAATGCCGACACCTCGATCTACTCGCTGAACGGGCACCACGTCCAGGACGTCGTGCTGGGACTGCGGGTCAAGTCCGATCTGTCGGATCCGATGACGGTTCTGCTGACCGTCGCCCAGAACCGCTTTCTGCTGAACTCGCTGCGGGGCGAGGGCTTTCTGAATATGCGCCTCACCGATACCGAGGCCAAGGAAGTCGTCGGTATCGATCCCGTCCGGCATGTGTTCGAGGACTGTATCGCCTCACGGCCCTGTGTGATGGGGCGTGACGACCACGGCGATTTCCACTGCTCGACGCACAGCACGCTTTTCCTGCCCGCTCTGGTCAAGGGCTCGGCCCTGTGGAAACGCGTCATGGAAGGACTGACGTTCTTCGGCGTCGCCGAGGAGAACCTGAGCGCCGTCACCGCGTTCCGACTGGACATGGTGCAGCGGCCACGGTTCACCGGTCAGCTGTTCTCCACGACATCGGCCACTCCCGGCACCTATGGATTCCTGCTCGGCGACGCTGCCAACGCGATCCATTTCTGGCCGGGCCGCGGACTCAACACCGGCCTCGCGTCGGCCACTTCCCTGGCGCGGTCACTCGACAACGCCTGGCGCGGAAGAGCCTTCCGCGACGCGGATTTCCTCCGTCATGAAGCGGCGATGTCGATGCTCCAGTACCGGCAGAAGAGCCGCGCCTGGAAAGCGATGGTGGCCACCGACGAAAACGGGACCACACACGCGATCAAGGACCAAATAGCCCGGAGCATCGAGGAGGCCGCAGGCGCGGACCTCGACAAGGACGCGGACATCGAGACGCTGATGACGCAACTGCGCGAAATCCGCGGCCGGCTCTCGCCGCGCATTCCCGGCATGCCCGACGACACCACGCTCCGGGACCATCTGCGCACCCTGAAGAGCGAAACCCTGCGAACCCTGCTGGAAAGCGGAGCCTGGGACACACTGATCATGGGCGGCGAAGAGGTCGACATCGACATCTTCTACCGCAAGGACGCCCCGGTCCCAACGCCCCAGAAGAACCCCTGACCTCCACCCCGTAAACCGTCCTCCACCAACGCCCTCTGCGCGCAGCCACCGACGCGCTCCGACGGTGACAGGCGGGGCGAGGGGCCGAACGGCGATCCACAGGGGAAAACCACAGGGCGGGACGGAACCTCGTTCCGCCCCACCCTTGCCGCGCCTGTCTCCGGTCAGGCCTGGTGGAGGCCTTCCTCCACCAGGCGGTCCGGGTATCCGAACCGCTTGCCGAGCGCCACGAACGCCTCGCGCGTAGCCGCGTCGACCGGCACGGAGTACGCCTTCAAGGCGCGCAGGAACAGCCGGTAGCCGAGGTCGGCGCAGACCTGGACGACCATCTGTTCCAGCGCCGGCACCAGACCTGTCAGTGGCAACGGGTTGTACTGCTGTCCCACCTCGTCCGCCTGGGTCAGGTCGGCGGCGACCGGGCCCATCGCCCGGAGCACGGCGGCGCGCAGCGCGTCGTCCGTCACCGGATCGGCGGCAGGCGGAACGAACCCGGGAGCGCGGCGGAGTTCGGCGGAGAGCCAGGCCGATTCGATCCTCTCCAGCCAGGCCCGAGGACCGACGTCCTCCTTGCACGGGTCGAACACATGGTCCGTGGAGCCGACCCACGCCGTCCGGATCGTCTCCTCGGGCAGTGCGGAATCCAGCAGACGCCGCACATCACGTCCGAGTTGCAGCGACGCCGGCCGGTCCAGGTCCGTCACCGACCGCTCCGCGATCAGGACCATGGTGGAGACCGGCCCCCGCTCGACGAGGCAGTCGAGTTCCGCGGGAAGCAGATCGGCCATCTCCCCGCACTGTTCCGAGAGCCAGGAGAGACCTGTCTCGCATGTCATGTTTACTCCGGATAGGCGGTGTAGACGACCCAGGTCCTGGGCCTGGCGTGCCCCTTGGCGAACTTCAGCTCGATATGCACGAAGTTGCCGACGGCGACACCCTGCGGACCGTCCTTCACCCACTTCCGCCCGAGGGAGGCGCCGAATCCCTCGACCTGGACGCGGATGGTGAACAAGTCCTTTCTCGGGTCGAAGCCGATGCCCTTGCCGACCCGCTGAGCCTGCTTGATCCTCCATGATTCCAGCTTCTTCGCGTTGCCGGGCACCTTGATCCAGTCCGCCATGCCCTGGTCGATCGCCCCGACGGCGGTCGCCTGGTCCGTCCACTTCGTCGCAGCGCCCTTCTCCACCGCCATCTCGGCCATCCTGGCGTCGCTGGGCTGTACGTGCTGGTTGAGGGTGTGGGCGCCTTCGATGCCCTCGTCGCCGACGATGTTGGTGCAGTTGTGGACGAGCACGTCCCGCGAACGGTCCCCGCCGGTGCCGACGTAGAACGTGCGGAACGCGTCGACCGTGAGGTCGTACACCTCGCTGGGCGCCAGACCTGCCCGGTCATGAAGACCGTTCACCCGGTGGAGGGCGCCGTCCGGAGTGCGCAGGCTGTCGCCCACGCGCAGATCGGAGACAAGCGTCCAGCCACGTCCCTCGACGTGGAACCGGTGGCCCGCCGTGCTGGTCAGGACTCCTCCGCCGACGGAGATGTCCACCAGGCGCGTGGTGTCGTGGCGGTACGTGTCGGTCACGGGCTGAGCCGCCGACCGCCCGGTCTCCGGATCCGTGGCCAGTACCGCCTCGCCCACGCGCACATCGCGGATGGCCTTGTGCGAACCGTCCGCCATGAGGACCGGCGTGCCGCCCGGGAAACTGTTGGTCCTGCAGAGCGTGACCAGGTCCTCGTAGCTGTTGACCGTGTTCTCGATCCGCGCGAGCGTCGCCGGGTTCACGTCCAGGGCCTTCAGCGCGACGAACGCCTCCCGGACGTTGATCCCGGTCGTCATCGCGGCGTCCAGGGCCCTGAGTCCCTCGACGACCTTCCCGAGCGCCTTGCCGGGGATGAAGTTGGAAGCCGCCCAGGCGCAGCCGCCGGCACTGCCGTGCCAGCAGTCCACGAAGTCCTGGACCAGGATCGCCTTGCCGACCTGGAGGTAGGTCTGGAGGAGTCCCCTGAGGATGTCCGCCTGGGTGAAGGTCTGGGTGATCTCCCTGGTCAGGCCCTTGAAGGTCTCGGCCCCCAGATGCACCGTGTCCGACGAGGGGCACCCGGACGCGGTGGCCGGGACGTCGGGGTTGCTGCACAGATAGAAGTCCACCGTCACGTCGAACGTGTAGGTGAAGGTGACGGTGCAGCTCGTGCCGAAGCCGGGCGGGAGCTCGCAGGGCTTGTCCTGCTTGGTGTCCGTGACCTTGACACTGTCCTCGTCGACGACATAGAACGTGCCGCCGATCCCTGTGCCGGCGCCGCTGCTGACCTGCTGGTTGGCCGCCTTGCGTTCGGCGGACTCGGCCGCTTCCTGTGCGGACTCCGCGTATTTCTGGGCGTCCTTGGCGGCTTCCTCGGCCGCTGTCGCGGCCTCGTCGGCCCGGTTCGCGGCGGCCCGGGCGTCCTCGGCGGCCTGTTCGGCCTCCGCCGCGGCGGCTCGGGCCGCGTCGGCGTCGAGGGCGGCCTGGTCCGCGGAGTCGCGGGCCTGGGTGGCGTAGCCCTCGGCGCGGCCGGCCGCCGTGTCGGCCGCTGCCGCGTCGGCCGTGGCCTGCCGGTCGTACTCGATCGTGCGGGCCAGTGACGACTGGGCCTTCGCGGCGGCCGAGGCGGCGTCGGCCGCGTAGCCGAGGGCCTCCTTGGCATAGCCGCGGGCGGTCGCCGCGTATCCGGCGGCGTTCGCCGCGTGCTGATAGGCGGCCTTGGCGTCGCCCTGTGCCGCGTCGGCGATGGCCTTGGCGGCTGCCGCCTCCTCCGCGGCGTTCTTGGCGTGGGCGTCCGCGACGGCCTTCTGCTGCTCGGCGATCGTCTTCGACGCCTGGCCCGACAGCACCACGAGCCCGGCGGCCGAGTCCTTGGTGACATAAGGCGAGCCGAGCTGGATGGCGTCGTTCGCGGGTGCGGCGACCTGGGCGGCGGCGTTGCCGGCGTCCACGGCGGCCTGGGCGGTGACATGGGCGAAGCCCGCCGCCTTCGCCGAGGCGGCCACGGCCTTGTCGGCCTCCGCCTGCGCCGCGTCCGCGTGGGCCTTGGCGGTCTTCGCCTGCGTCTCCGCCTCGTCGGCCAGCTCGACCGCCAGGTTCGCCTCGGCGGCGGCATGCTCCGACGCGTCGATGGCGTCGGCCGCGGCGCTCGTCGCGGTCCGCACAGCGGCGTCGGCCTTCAGCTTCGCCGCCTGCGCGTCGTCGGCCGCCGCACGGGACCGCTTGGCAGCCGCCTCGGCGCGGGTGGCCGCGGCGTCCGCGTCGGCCGCCGCCTGGGTCGCGGCGTCCGCCTCGGTACGGGCCCGGCCGGCCGCCGCCTCGGCGTTGTCCGCGTGAGCGGACGCGGCGTCAGCCGCCGCCCTGGACTCCGCGGCGTCGCTGTCGGCGTCGTGGGCCTCGGCGTATGCCTCCTTCGCGTCCGCCTTGGCACGGGCCGCGTCGGCCTTCTGCTCGGCGTCCCAGGCGTCGTCGCGCAGGTCCCGGGCCCTGTCGCGGGCCGCTTCCGCATCCTCCTTACGGGCCACCGCCGTGGCCTCCGCCGCCTCGGCCCTGCCCTTGGCGTCGTTGGCCTTCGTCGCCTCCGCTTCGGCGTTCCGGCGGTGCTGGGCCGCTTCGGCCTGCTTGGCCTCGGCGGTCTCCTTCTCCTTCTTCGCCGTCGCCTCTTCCGCCTCGGCCGCGAGCCGCTTGGCGTGCGCCTCGGCGGCAGCCGCCTTCGCGTCGGACTCCGCCGTCAGCGCCTCGGCGAGCTTCGCCTCGGCCGTCTCCTTGTCCTTCTTGGCGTTGTCCCGGTGCAGCTTGGCCGCGTCCGCCGCCGCCTTCGCCTGCAACTCGGCGGTGTACGCGGCCTCCTTGCGGAACTCCGCCTTCGACTGCGCGGCCTGGGCCAGCGCCCGCTGCGCGATCGTCGCACTGTCGCCGGCCGCGGCGCGCGTGGCAGCCTCGGCGGTCTCACCGGCCTTCTGCAAAGCGGCGAGCGCGGCTCCGGCACCCTGGGTGACCTGGGCCTTCTGCTGGCCGACCAGCAGACCACGGCCGCGCGGCGCGCCGTTGGCGTCGGCCACCGCGTAGGCGGCCTTCTCGGCCGTCTCACTGGTGGCGGCGGCGTTCGCACCGGCCGTCGCCTGCGTCTTGAGCGTGGCGAGCTGGGCCTTCGCACCGGCCTGGGCGGCGGCGAGGCCCTGCTGCGCCTTGGTGAACTGGGCCGCCTCCGGGACGACGCCGTTGTGCGCGGACACCTTGATGGTGACCTTCTGCGCGCTGGAGCTGTTGCACGTGTACGTCAGCGCGTCCTGACCGTTGGTGAACGTCGGGAAGTTCAGGCACTTGCCCGTGCCGACGCTCTTCAGGGCCGTGGTGGCCCGGACGTTGTACTCCCAGGTCTGCGCCGGAGAGTAGTTGCACGTCCAGAGCTGGATCTTCGTGCCGTCCGCCGTGTTGTTGTTGGACACGTCGAGGCACTTCTGGGAGTTCACGTTGATCAGGGCACCGCTGTCGGAGACCTGCCACTGCTGGGCAGTCGTGCTGTTGCAGGTGACGACCTCGACCGGTGTGCCGCTGGCGGTGGCGGCGCCCTGGGCGCCGAGGCACTTGCCCGCCGCGCCCGGCACCTGGATCACCGTCGGTGAGGTGCCGATCCAGCCGATGCCGCCGGAGGACCAGTAGTCCTGCCAGCGGGTGAGGTGGTCGGCGACCCATGAATAGCCCAGCAGCTGGCCCAGCGCCTTGGAACCGGCGGCCAGCGCCTTGGTGGCGGACTTGTTCGCGGTCAGGATCTGGTTGCGCTGTGTGGCCTGCGAGGCGATCTCCTGCTGCCACTCGGCGGCGGCCGTGGCGGAGACGCCGCGCAGCACCTTGGCCGGGTCGATCGGGTCACGCCACGCGCATGCGGAGAACCGGGTCTTCAGGTCCTCGACCGCGATCCGGTACTCCGGGGTGCCCGGCGCCGGGGCCGTGCGGGCGAATCCGCCCGAGGCGAGGAAGAGACGGGCGTTGTCCGCGCCGGTGGGCTCCAGCGGCATGTCCGTCAGCCACTCGAAGGCCTCGTGTTCGTCGCGTACACGGTTCCACTCGTCGCCCGGAAGGCTCGGGTCCGGATCGCTTCCGTAGAGCGGCCCGCCCAGGTCCTTGACGGCCTGGACGGTCTGCGCGTCGGCCTCCGGCGTGGAGTCCTCGTAGAAGTCGAACTCGTCCTTCCAGAACTGATCGGCGACCCACTGGCTGAGACCGGTCTGCGAATGGAAGTCCTGCTGACCGTCGTTGCTCGTCCCGGGCGGCCAGTGGAAGCCCACGTTGGTGAAGCCGCCGGGAGTCTCAAGACCGACGAGCGGCGCCTTCCAGGCGTCGTGGAGGGCGTTGATGGCGTCCATCTCCGCGTCCGCGGCGTTACGGTCCTTCTCGTAGGCCGTGGCGAGGGGCGTGTCCTCCCAGAAGTCGCGGTTCGCCAGTACGTGGAGCTGTTCGGGTGTCTGGTTGAGCCCGTCCCGCGCGGTGTCGGCCATGGACGGTCCGCCGAGCCGCAGGACATCGCTCATCAGGCACTGGTCCTGCCGCAACTGCTCGGCGGCGGTGTCCTCGAACCAGTCGTAGTCGCTGCCGACCGGCTCGATCGCCGGTGCGGCGTACCGGCCGACCAGTTCCGGGCTGGCGCCCACGCTCGTCAGTACGGCCACGGCGAGCAGAGGCGGGAGGATCCGGGCGGACAGCCGAGATCGTCGTGATATGGGTATGGACGGCCTTGATGGTCTGAAACGCACGTGCGCATCCTCTTCATGGACGGTGAATACGACCGGAAGACGGCCGGTGGCCGGGATCGAGATGGCCGAGCAGGCCACTCCGCCCGCCGTGGAATCAGGAACGGCGGGACCTGGCCGAAAAGGGATGCACAGAGTGCGGACATTGCGGCATGACGATGCGCCTTTCCCCCCGGCGACGCGTTCCCCCGGTCGCTCAAATGACATACCCGGGCACGGAGTGATCAATTTCCGGCCTGAGGCGGCGTCATTTTAGGCAGATGTCGACACGGCCGAACAGGGAATAACGCTCTCGTGGCGCAGGTTGGCGGGAAGCGCCCCGTCACTGGTCAGACGGGCGGACCGCCCACCATCTGGGCCCGCCGCCGCCGTTCCTAGGTGAATCCTGTGTGCAGGGTGTGCTCGAACGGTGAGAGTGGGACGTGATGGCTGAACCGGGAGGTGGCCGAATCTCGTCGGTGACTTTCCGGCAGTGCGATACCCGGACAGGACACTCCAGACGTGAACTCTCATCGCCTGGATAGTTCTTCGTCACGATCGTCACGATCGTCACGAACGGTTGAGCCGTTTTCGGCGTGACACCGGCAGGAGCGTAGTAGAAGAACGTATCTCCCCAACTGATCTCCCCGGATGCTCGGTTCAGCAGGTACGTAATCTCGAACGCGACGGTGTGCTGCCACCGGCGACGCGCACAGCGGCGGGCTACCGGATCTACGGAGAGGTTCACCTGCGTTCCGCGCTTGCCTGCCGAGCCCTCGCGGTCGGCGCCGGTCCGGTGTGAGCGCCGTGTCCGGCTCGCGGCGTACGACACCGGCAAGCTGTGAAGTACGTCACAGCGCCGTGAGCGGACCGTGCCGGTCGTTCGGGGCGTGGCGCCGGCAACGGCCCGCCGCTGACGGCCGATCCGAGGATGTCCCGTCGACGGGCCGGGCGGAGCCTCGCCTCGGGCCGTCCCTGGGCGACTTAGGCCACCCTTCCCTGCGGGCGCGGGCGCCTGGTACAGATGGTGGTGTTCCGCCAGCACACCGGAAGTCTCGCCATGAACCAGGACAACGCCACCGGCCTCATCCCTTTCACGATCGACCTGACCATTGAGGAAGCCCGGCGACGGGCCGAGGTCGTGGCCGCGCTCGGGCCCGACTGGGACCCGGTGGCCGTCCTCCGAGGTGAGGACGAAGCGTACGCCCTTCTCTACTCGGGCCTGGACGCCGAGCAGCAGCGCACCTATGACCTGCTGGTGGCGGCCGGTGTCCTGCCGGGGGAGGAGCCGGGCCGTGCGGCTGCCCATTGATCCACAGGCGGACCTCGCCCGTCGCGCCTGGGTGGCCTGCCCCATCTGCGACGACGCCCGCTCTTGCGCGACCTGCGCCGACCGCCGCAACTGCGGCGAGCACTGGCGCCATCTGATCTCCAACGACGGGCCGGTCATCCACCTCCAGTGCCCGCAGTGCACGCACACATGGTCACTGAACACCCGGCCCGACGTCACCCGCCCCGGCGACAGCGCCCGCTGCTTTTGACGAATCGGCGGCTGTGCGATGGCAGCGTTGGACGAGCCTTCGGCGCCTCTCGAAGCGCGAGGGAGCTCACGCCGACGACGATCTCGGCGCACGGATCGACCGGAACATGGTCGGCGTGGACTCGCCCTCGCACCAGCTCCCGCTGGGTTCAGCGCACGTCGACGTAGTCGCCGGTGGTTGCGATGGCCGCGGTGGTGGAGGTGCCGGTGAACTTCCAGCGCCAGTAACCGTCCGAGACCGCCTTCACGGTGGTCTTGAGGCTGCCGGACCCGTTGGCCTTCACGGTCTTGACGGTGGAGTAGGCGCTGCTGTCCTTTTTGCGGAACTCAAGCCGTACAGGCTGGGAGGCGTAGTTCGCGTACTTGTTCGTGTTCCAGTCGGCGCGGGTGAGCTTGCCGGTGACGGTCAGGGTCCTGCCCTTCTTCACGGGCTCCGGGGCGGCGTCGACGGTCAGTTCGGCGGCGCGCTTGACCGGGACGGTGGAGTAGTAATCGCCGTAGAAGTCACCGTCCTTGCCGGACGCCTGGGCATGGACCTTCCATGTGCCCGCCTGGTCGTTCCGGAACCACTCGGCACGCGGGTCAATGGTGAGGGTGGCCTTGCAGGAGTAACGCGATTTCCCCGCGGACTTACAGGTGGCGGGCTTCCAGTAATAGTTGTAGTGGGGGTCGTCGTGCTCGATGGCCAGGTCGGCCTCCTTGACGCCCGAGTCCTCGGTGACGGTCGCTGTGACCGTGAAGGACTTCTTGGCTGTGGTGCCGACAACGATGCTTCTGCCGCCGTTGGCGACGACATCGCTGATCGACAGGTTGTCCTTCGCCGCATGTGCGGCCGGCGCGGCGAAGACGGAGAAGGCCAGAGCCCCCGCCGCCGCGGCAGCCACGACAGAAGTGGCGGTGGTGGCGCGTACACGCATGAATCCCCCTCGGGAACCGCGGCACGCCCGGTCTCCCCACCTGGCGCGCCGCTCTCGGTGCTGGTTCGAAAGACCTTGATCGTACAGAGCGCATATCCAGGTGGAACCAGAGGCCGGGGGATCTGCTCACCCAGACCGTGCGGGCGTGGCGGGAGGTTGGCCACGCCGTACGCGCCGCCGGGGGTGCTGGCGGACGTCTTCGAGGGCGCCTACGGGCAGTGCTCGGCCCCGGTGGGCCCGGCGGTGGTCGATGGAGCGTATCGGACCGGTGGTTCCGTGGAAAGGCGTAGGAGAGCACACCGCGTATTTGAGGTCGGGGTCACCCGCGCCGGACTCTTCAGTCGCCGTGCTCTTCGTCCGGTCCCGCTCCCACCTCTATTTGTTGACTGACTGGGAAAAAGGTGTGTCCTTATCGATGGTCCACGTTCCTCCATTGCAGACGGGGGGACCGTAAGTGTATTTCTTGCCCGATGTGGTCCTGCCGACTATTTGATACTGTTTATGGCATTCCCCTTCGGTGCCTCCGATCCAGTTGATACGGGGTCCAGTGTCTTTCCCCGGCTGCGCGCTCGCCACACCCAATGTGCGAGTGACCGGATCATACTGCGACGGCAATCTAGTCACTTCAAACTGGATTAGCTCGCTGGTGTTGTTCTGGATGTTGAACTGAGGCCCTGGCTGGCAGGCGGTGATAGTCAATGCCGAGAGAACGCCGAACAGGCAAGCGAGATATGAGAGCTGCTGTCTCTTGAAGGGTGGCTTCTCCGGGCGGATCGTCACGTCTGTTCGCCCACGCCTTGTCCCGTCGACGGTCATTTCGCCCTTCTTCTCTGTTGGTCCGCGCCGTGTGTGCGTGGATGCCCAGGAAGGTGGTGTAGTTGTTGGTTTCGCTGTGGGCCCAGTCGCTGATCGGGGTGCCTCCGACGTCGTGCTGGGCCACTCCGCCCCCGGGTCACGCTGCGGTAGCACTCCCACCCGGCGCGAAGTCCCGGAGAAGTCCCACGAATGCCACCGCCCCCTCTGCTGATCCGCATTCGTGCAGGTCAGGGAGGGGGCGGCGGCCCTTGTGGATCAGATGTCGCGGAAGATCTCGATCTGCGCGCCCACCGAGTTGAGGCGTTCCGCCAGGTCCTCGTAGCCGCGGTTGATGACGTAGACGTTGCGCAGGACGGAGGTGCCCTCCGCTGCCATCATGGCCAGCAGGACGACCACGGCCGGGCGCAGGGCGGGTGGGCACATCATTTCGGCGGCGCGCCAGCGGGTGGGGCCTTCGACCAGGACTCGGTGGGGGTCGAGGAGCTGGAGCCGGCCGCCGAGGCGGTTGAGGTCCGTCAGATAGATGGCGCGGTTGTCGTAGACCCAGTCGTGGATCAATGTCTTGCCCTGGGCCACCGCCGCGATCGCCGCGAAGAACGGCACGTTGTCGATGTTCAGGCCCGGGAACGGCATCGGGTGGATCTTGTCGATCGGGGCCTCCAGCTTGGAGGGCCGTACGGTCAGATCCACCAGCCGGGTGCGGCCGTTGTCGGCGGAGTACTCGGTGGATCTGTCGTGGTCGAGTCCCATCTCCTCCAGCACCGCCAGCTCGATCTCCAGGAACTCGATCGGCACCCGGCGGATCGTGAGCTGGGACTCGGTGACCACGGCGGCGGCGATCAGGCTCATCGCCTCGACCGGGTCCTCGGAGGGCGAGTAGTCCACGTCCACGTCGATGCTCGGCACCCCGTGCACGGTCAGTGTGGTCGTACCGATGCCGTCGACCCGTACACCCAGGGCTTCGAGGAAGAAGCACAGGTCCTGGACCATGTAGTTGGACGAGGCGTTGCGGATGACGGTCGCGCCGTCGTGGCGCGCGGCGGCCAGCAGCGCGTTCTCGGTGACGGTGTCGCCGCGCTCGGTCAGCACGATCGGGCGGCCCGGACTGATCGAGCGGTCCACCTGGGCGTGGTACAGGCCCTCGGTCGCCGCGATGTCCAGCCCGAACCGGCGCAGTGCGATCATATGCGGCTCGATCGTGCGCGTACCGAGGTCGCAGCCGCCCGCGTACGGCAGCCGGAAGCTGTCCATCCGGTGCAGCAGCGGGCCGAGGAACATGATGATGGAGCGCGTACGGCGGGCCGCCTCCGCGTCGATCGCCTCCATGTCCAGCTCGGCGGGCGGCACGATCTCCAGGTCGACACCGTCGTTGATCCAGCGGGTCCGCACCCCGATGGAGTTGAGCACCTCCAGGAGCCGGAACACCTCCTCGATGCGCGCCACCCGGCGCAGTACCGTACGGCCCTTGTTCAGCAGCGAGCCGCAGAGCAGTGCCACACACGCGTTCTTGCTCGTCTTGACATCGATGGCCCCGGAGAGCCGGCGCCCGCCGACCACCCGCAGATGCATGGGCCCGGCATAGCCGAGCGACACGATTTCACTGTCGAGCGCCTCACCGATGCGCGCGATCATCTCAAGGCTGATGTTCTGGTTACCGCGCTCGATGCGGTTCACCGCGCTCTGGCTGGTGGCCAGGGCGTCGGCGAGCTGGGTCTGTGTCCAGCCCCGGTGCTGGCGCGCGTCTCGGATGAGCTTGCCGATGCGTACGAGGTAGTCGTCTGCCATAGGGGCAGGTTATCTCAGTTGTGAGATAAGAGTGATACTGGGGAGTGCCGTTGGAGTGACGGCCACCCGGGTGTATCCGGACTGGCCATAGAGCCGGAAAATCCCTCGGATTCCTCCTGAGGACGACCCGGACAGCCCAGAGGACGGACCTCAGAGCAGGCCTGGCGGACAGCCCGGACCTATGTCCGGGGCGGCCACCCATGTCCGATCCTGTGCACCTGGGGGCCGTCCCGGCAACCGCTGCGCCGCTGTACGGGTGAGCCGTACGGGCAGGCTGAACGGGCGAGCTGTACGGACGAGCCGTACGGGTGGTCAGACGAGCTTCACTCCGGGCCGGCCCGCCTCGGTCACATAGGAGACACGGGTCGATACGGGAGCGCCGGGAGTGGTCACATACGGAAGCACCCGGAAGTCGGCGCGGCAGGTCTTCGGAGTCAGTGAGCAACGGACGTATCCGCGCTGGAAGTTGGTGAACTTGATATGGGAGTTGGCCGCGAGCAGATTCGCTCCCGAGGGATCCAGGTCCATACCGTCCTTGCCGGTCGCGATCGAACTGCCGACGAATTCGACACCGACCGTCGGTGAGTCCGGATCGTCGTAGTTCCGCTTGAGATCGGCGGCGAGATGGCGGTGCATATCGCCGGTCAGCACGACGGGATTGTTCACATCGCGGTCCGTGAACTGCTGGAAGAGCCGCTGGCGCGAGGCCGCGTAACCGTCCCAGAAGTCCATGACGAACGACTGGCCGGGACCCGGATCGGTGTCCACCTGGCCGACGGGAATCTGCTGAGGGATGAGATTCCAGGTCGCGTCGGAGCGCCCGAGGCCGCGGTAGAGCCATCGCTCCTGCTCCGCGCCGAGAATGCTGCGCTCGGGCAGCAGCCGTTCGGCGCAGCCGCTCCTGGTGCCGTCGCCGCACGGCTGGTCGTCACGGAAGAGCCGGGTGTCGAGGATATGGAACGTGGCCATCCGGCCGTACCGCAGACTCCGGTACATACGGGCGTCGAAGCCTCTCGGCTTGTTCGGCAGCCGCAGTGGAAGGTGCTCGTAGTACGCCTGGAAGCCCGCCGCGGCCCGCGCGCGGAAGACCGCCGGATCCTGGTCGGGCTCGTTGTCCAGCTTGGAGATGTCGCGCGCCCAGTTGTCCTCCACCTCGTGGTCGTCCCAGACGACGGCCCACGGATGGGCCTGATGGGCGGCGATGAGATCGGGATCGAAGCGGTGCAGCGCGTGCCGGTTGCGGTACTGGGTGAGATCCATCGGCTCGGGCCGCAGCTCGGCGGCCACCGGGACTTTCCGTACTCCGCCCATCGCGTCGATCGGGTTCTCGTAGATGTAGTCCCCGAGATGGAGGACGAGGTCGACGTCCTCCTCGGCGAGATGCCGGTACGCGGTGTAGAAGCCCTCGAACCACGCCTGGCAGGAGGCGAAGGCGAAGTTCAGGACCTTGGGACGGCTGAACGGCGGAGGCGCGGTACGGGTACGGCCCACGGGGCTGACGACTCCGCCGGCCTGGAAACGGTAGTAGTACTGACGCCCTGCCAGCAGGCCCGAGACCTCGACATGGACGGAGTGGGCGAGTTCGGCCACCGCGCGGGTCCGCCCTCTGCGGACGACATGGCGGAAGCGTTCGTCGAGGGCCACCTCCCAGTGGACATCCACGGGATACGGCGCCATCCCGCCGGTGCCGTCGGGAGCGAGCGGATGCGGTGCGAGCCGGGTCCACAGCACGAAACCGTCCGGCCAGGGATCGCCGGACGCGACGCCCAGGGTGAATGGGTCCTCGCGGAACCGCTCCGCGGCCCTGGCGTCGGTGGCCGACAGTCCGCTCGCGGCGAGTGCCAGCGCGGCGGTCCCGGCGCCGAGCACCGCCCGTCTCTCCAGGCCTCTGATGCCGCCGGTTCCACTGTTCATTCTCATGAAGGCTGGTCCGTTCGTCGTGCGTGATCCCGCCCGCCCGAGGGCGGAATCGCGCGTGATTTAACGTCCGTTCATGTGGTAATCGCACGGTGACTATCACACGGGGATCGTGGGCCACAAGGGCACCCGCCGTGGGGGTGCAATGCCCGGTGCGACGCTTGTCCCGGGCGCCCTGTATGAGGAGTTCGGTCACGCTATGAGATGGGTGGTCGAGCGCGTCGGTAACACTCTTGACACCTCTCGCGGGGGGCTCATAGTCTCCACGCCACAGAATTCACGTTAGATTTCACATTCAAAGATGGTCGTCTTCACGGCAGACAGGTGACGACGAGCGGACGAACGGACGAACAGCCGACGGCGCCGCGCCGCTCCCGGCGCGCAGGAAGGACATGCTCGTGTCCCTGCGGCCCTATGCCCTGCGGTGCGACCACCGGACCACTCCGCTGGGAATTGACGAGCCCGCGCCGCTGCTCTCCTGGCGTCTGATGTCGGATCACCAGGGTGATGATCCGACCGCCTATCGGATCCGGGTCGCGGAACGGCCGGAGGATCTGGACGACGGCGGCCGGGCCCGCTGGGACTCGGGCCGAGTTGACGATCCGGACGCGATCGGCGCCCTGTACGAGGGACCCGCGCTCCGGGCCCGTACGCGCTACCACTGGCGGGTCGCCGTATGGCCGGGCGGTACGGCGGAACCGGCGGAGGCCACTTCCTGGTTCGAGACGGGAATGTCCGTCACGGCGTCAGGAGTACGATCGGCGACGCCAGTCACGTCGCCAGTCACGTCGCCGGGCGTTCCGTCGTCCGACGTGCCGTTGTCCGGCGTACCGTCAGGCATCGGTCCCTGGCGGGCCTCCTGGATCGCCCACGATCCCGATCCCATCGACGTCATGGACGCGCCCACCGAGGGCGAGCGCGCCCTGGACGACCACGGTCTCGCGCCCTGCCCGCTCTTCCGCCGTACCTTCGCCTCCGCCGCCGCCACCCACGCCCGTCTTTATGTCAGCGCACGCGGGCTCTACGAGGTCCGGCTCAACGGGACCCGCGTCGGCGACGCGGAACTCGCGCCCGGCTGGACCGACTACACCCGCCGGATCCAGTACCAGACGTACGACGTGACGGAGCTGATCCGGTCCGGCGAGAACGTCCTCGCGGCGACCGTCGCCGACGGCTGGTGGAGCGGATTCGTCGGCTTCGAACCACGTAGGGCGGGAGCCCACTACGGCTCACATCCTCAGTTTCTCGCCGAGCTGCATCTCACCGACACGGACGGCCGAACCACCACGATCGTCACCGATGACATCTGGCGCACCCACACAGGAGCGATCCGCCATGCCGATCTGCTCATGGGCGAGTGCCACGATCTGCGGTACGCGGCCGACGGCTGGGAACTGCCCGGCTTCGACGGCTCCGACTGGTCACCGGCGCTGATCGCGGACACCGACCACCGGCTGCTCGTGGCCTCCGTGGACGAACCCGTACGGGCGACGGCCGAACTGCGCCCACGCTCCATCACCCGTCTCCGCGACGGTGTCCATGTGGTCGACTTCGGTCAGAATCTGGCCGGCCGGTTACGGCTCCGCGTCGACGGACTGGCCTCCGGCGCTCGTGTGGTCGTACGCCACGCCGAGGCGCTGGACGAGACGGGCGGGCTCTATACGGCGAATCTGCGCACCGCCGCCGCCACGGACGTCCTGATCGGCGACGGCCGCACACCCGTCGACTTCGAGCCGTGCTTCACCTACCACGGCTTCCGGTACGCGGAGATCAGCGGAGTCGCCCGGCTCGGCGCCGACGATGTGGTCGCCGTCGCACTGCACTCCGACACGCCGTGGACCGGTGAGTTCGACTGCTCGGATCCCGAGATCCGGCGGCTGTACGACTGTGTGGGCTGGGGACAGCGTTCCAACTTCGTCAGTGTGCCCACCGACTGTCCGCAGCGCGACGAACGGCTCGGCTGGCTCGCCGACGCACAGGTCTTCCTTCCCACCGCCGCGCTCAACGCCGATGTCGCCGCGTTCTTCACCAAGTGGCTGCGCGATGTGGACGATGCCCGCACGCCGGACGGCGGCTTCACCAATGTCGCGCCGCGCCTCGTCGGAGTCGCCGACGAAGGCGCTCCGGGCTGGGGCGATGGCGGTGTGATCATCCCTTGGCATCTCTACCGCACGTATGACGATCCTCGTTTCCTCTCCCGCGCGCTGCCCGGTATGCGCGCCTGGGTCGATCTGATCCACCGTCACAACCCGGATCTGATCTGGCGCCGGCGTGTGGGCCCGCACTTCTCCGACTGGCTGGCGCCCGGCACTCCCACTCCGCGCGATGTCATCGCCACCGCCTACTTCGCGCACAGCGCCCGTCTCACCGCGCGGGCCGCCGACGCCCTGGGACAGCGGGACATCGCGCACCACTACCACCGGCTGGCCGCCGACATCCGCGAAGTCTTCGTCGAACGGTTCGTCACCACCGCGGACGACGGCAACACCGTACGCGTCGCGGGCGACACCCAGACCGGCTATCTCATCGCGCTCGCCTTCGGCCTGCTGCCCGAGGACGGCGTAGCCGCCGCCGCGCACCGGCTGGCCGAACTGATCGAGACCGCAGGGCCCGCACTCCAGACCGGCTTCCTCGGTGTCGCGCTCGCCGCGCCCGTGCTGGACGCATACGGACGGGACGATCTCGCCCACGCGCTGCTGCGCCGTACGGAGGTGCCCTCCTGGCTGTTTCCGCTGCGCCATGGCGCCACCACCATCTGGGAACGCTGGGACGGCTGGACGCCGGAGACCGGATTCCGTGCGCCGTCCATGAACTCGTTCAACCACTACGCGCTCGGCTCGATCGGCGAGTGGCTCTACCGCGGTGTCGCGGGCCTCGACCAGAGCGCGGACTCGACCGGATACCGGAAGCTGACCATCCGCCCTCGTCCCGGCGATCTCACGCACGCGAGCGCCCGCTACGAATCCGTACGCGGCACGGTCGCGGTGGACTGGCGGCGCGACGGCGACCGGCTCGATCTCGGTGTCCAGGTGCCGCCCGGAGCCACCGCCGAGGTACGTGTGCCCACCAGCGAGCCGGGCTCGGTTCGGGCGTCGGGCGCGGAGCCGACGGACGGCGGCGACGGCGGCGACGGCAGCGACCGAGGCCCTGGGTACGACCACATCTCGCTGGTGGCGACCGGGTCCGACCATGCCGTCTACCGCGTCGCTTCCGGCCGCTACCGCTTCACCGCCGTCCTTCCACCGGTCCAGGTTCCGGCTGCGGCTGCGGCTGCGGCTACGGCTCGGGCGAACGGGCCCTCGGTCACCGCACGCGTGCGCACCACGAGCCGACGCACACCAAGCCCGGCGGCGCCGTCGTTCGCCGGCTCCCACGAGGAGGACGCACCATGACCATGGGTTCTCATACGACCGGCGGCACGGATACAGCTACAGCTACAGCTACAGGTACGGGTACGGTCAGCCGCCGGGGCTTCCTCCGTATCGGTGGTGGCGCCGCCGCCCTCGCCGCGCTTCCTCCGGTCCTCACCGCCTGCTCCGGTTCAGGCAGCGGCGGCTCGGGACAGATCCGTATCGTCGGCGTCGCCGACCAGCAGAAGCCGATAGCCGAACTGCTCGCCGAGTACCGCAAGAGCCGTCCGGACGACCGCTTCAGCACCTCCTTCGCGCCCACCGACCAGGTGCAGACCGTTGTACGCACCCAGCTCGCCGGCGGCAACGCGCCCGATGTCCATGTGCTGTTCCCGGGCAGCGGCAGCGCGATGTCCATGGTCGAGCTGGCCAAGGCCGGGCTCCTCACCGATCTCGGCGACCAGCCGTGGACCGGGGGCATCCCCAAGAACTTCGACGCCGCCTACCGGTACGAAGGCAAGACGTATCTGTATTCGGCGGGCAGCAGTGTCATAGGAGCCATCTACAACAAGAAGGTCTTCGCGGAGGCCGGCGTACGGCCGCCCAGAACATGGGCCGGGCTGCTCGATGTCTGCGCCAGGCTCAAGGCCCGGGGTGTGGTGCCGATCGCACTCGGCACCCAGACGGCCTGGGTCACCCAGCTCATCACCTACGCGCTGGTCCCCAACGCCGTCTACGCCAAGAACGCCGGTTTCGACCGCGAGATGGCCGCCGGGCGCGCCACCTTCGCCGAATCGGGCTGGGCCGACGCGATGGGCAAGTACCAGGAGCTCCAGCGCCGGGGCTTCTTCAACGACAATCCCAACGGCACCACCTACGAGCAGCAGACCGCGCTGGTCGCGGGCGGCAAGGCGGCCATGGCCGTCCAGGTCTCGGCCGTCCTCGCCAACTTCCGTGCCGCCGCCGCGTCCCCGGACGACCTGGGCATGTTTCCCTTCCCGGGCGGCGACGATCCCGACCGGCTGTGGATCCCCGCGGGCATCGTCGTCGGTCTCGGTGTCGCCGCGCACGCCAAGAACACCGCCAGGGCCAAGGAGTTCATCGCCTTCCTCGGACAGCAGGAGAACATCGACCACTGGGCCACGGCCGTCTCGGCCATCCCGTTCAAACGCGGTCCGGCCACGAAGATCGATCCCGTACTGGACGAGTTCCTGCCCATCATCGACGCCAACCGCGCCGTGCCCTTCATGGACCAGAGCTGGCCCAACGCCGAGGTGCAGCCCGCCCACTTCGCGGCCGTACAGGACATGCTCGCGGGTAAGAAGGACGTCAAGGGCGCGCTGGGACAGATGGACAAGGCCTACGGGAAGAAGCCATGAACTCCCTTCCCGAGGGCGCCACTTCGGGCCCCGGAACCACCAGCCCGGGCGCGGGCGCGGGCGCGGGCGCGGGTGCGGGCACCAAGGCAGGGCTCCCGGGCCGGGCCCGTCCGCCGCGGCCACCGCTCCCGCGCCGGGCCCGTCGCGATCCCACCGTCCCGCCGTGGATCTTCGTCGTCCCGGCGCTCGCCGTGTACGCGGTCGTCGTGCTCTACCCGAGCCTCGCCGGTGTGCTCTACGCGTTCACCGACTGGTCGGGCGTCGGCGCCTTCTCCTTCGTCGGCCTGGACAACTTCCGTACGCTGCTGGACGACGACCGGGCCCTGGAGTCCGTCGGCAATACGCTGCTGCTGACCCTCGCCGTGGTCGTCGTCCAGAACGGCATCGGTCTGCTGCTCGCGCTCGGTGTCAACGCCGAGATCAGATCCCGGTCGCTGCTGCGCGTCATCTTCTTCGCTCCGGCCGTCGTCAGCCCGGTCATGGTCGCGTTCCTGTGGAAGTACGTCTACAACCCGGACAACGGCGCCGGTCTCAATGCCATCCTCGGCGCCGTCGGCCTCGACGCTCTGCGCCAGGACTGGCTGGGCGATCCCTCGCTCGCCCTCTGGTCCGTGGCCGCGATGGTCGTATGGCAGTACGCGGGCTACTCGATGGTGGTCTTCCTCGCCGGGCTCCAGGGCGTGCCCGCCGAACTCCACGAGGCCGCCAGAATCGACGGCGCGGGCACCTGGCAGCGCTTCCGCTATGTCACCTGGCCGCTGCTGGCCCCGGCGCTGACCATCAATCTCATGCTCTCCACCATCGGCGGCCTCAAGCTCTTCGACCAGGTCTACGCCGCCACCAACGGCGGTCCCGGCACAGCGAGCGAGACGCTGTCGACCGTGCTGTACAAAGAGGCCTTCGTCTTCGGCAAGTTCGGCTACAGCACCGCCGTCGCCCTTGTCCTCGCGCTCTTCGTCGCTGCCGTCTCCCTGGTCCAGCTCCGCTATCTGCGCGCCCGGGAGGTCACCGCGTGAGCACCACCGCGTCCGTGAGCACCACCGCGTCCCGGCGCCGGGGCTATGGGCGCTACGGCCTCGAACTGGTCATGGCCGCCGCCGCCGTTGTCTTCCTCTTCCCTGTGTACGCCCTGATCAGCCTGGCGATGAAGGACCCGCGCCAGATCGCCGAGTCGCCGCTCTCGCCGCCGCTTCCGCCGACCTTCGCCAACTTCGGCAACGCCTGGTCCTCCGCGTCCCTGGGGCCGGCCCTGGTCAGCAGCACGGTCATCACTGTCGCCGGCCTGCTGCTGCTCATCGCCCTCGGCTCCACGGGCGCGTACTATCTCGCGCGCCGCGCCCGAGGACTCGACTATGGGCTCTACATCCTCTTCCTGCTGGGCATCGTGCTGCCCTTCCAGCTCGGGATGATTCCGCTGTACAAGCTGGTCGACAGCCTCGGCTGGCTCGGCACATACCAGGGCATGGTGCTCTTCTACACAGGCATCCAGCTGCCGTTCACCGTCTTCCTCTACACCGGCTTCATCCGCGCGCTGCCGCCGGATTACGCACAGGCCGCGCTCATCGACGGCTGCGACCACCGCCAGGCGTTCACCAGGATCGTCTTCCCGCTGCTGCGGCCGATCACCGGCACCGTGATCATCCTGAACGCCGTCTTCATCTGGAACGACTTCTTCACTCCGCTGCTCTACCTGGGCGGTTCGGGCAAGGAGACCGTCCCTGTGGGCGTGTTCTCGTTCGTCGGCCAGTACGTCTCGGACTACGGTCTCGTCTTCGCCGGTCTGGTCCTGGCGGCGCTGCCCATTCTGGTGGTCTTCCTGCTGCTCCAGCGTTATGTGATCAAGGGTTTCGCGGGCGGACTCAAGGGCTGAGCGCGCACGGGGGTCGAGTGCCCGGAGTTCCAGGGGACGGGGGGCTTTCAAGGGATCGAGATCGAGGACAGGTTCATGATGTACGGAAAGCTTCCCGCGGACATCGAGGCGGTTCTGGCCGGCCCGCCGCGCGCCTTCTCGCCCACCGCCATCTGGTGGTGGAGCGGCGAACGGCTCGACCGGGCGCGGCTCCGCGCCCAGCTCGAACGCTTCGCGGAGGGCGGTGTGTTCAACCTCGTGCTCCTCAATCTCGCGCCGTCCGGGCCGCTGTTCGGCTCCGACGCCGACGATCCGCCGTTCATGTCCGAGGAGTGGTGGAGCCTGCTCGAAGGCGTCTGCGACGACGCGCACGCGCTCGGTGTGCGCCTCTGGTTCTACGACCAACTCGGCTTCTCCGGCGCCGATCTCCAGGCGCGGCTCGTAGACGAGGAACCGGCCTACGCGGGCCGCCGGCTCGAACGCGTCCGTACGGTGGCCGATGGAGAAGTTGAGCTGCGCTGCCCTCCGCACGGACAGCTTCTCGCGGCCGGCGCCGTACGGCTCGACGGTGACGGCCGGTGCACAGGACCCACCATCCCGCTCGCCGTGGACGGCCGGGCCGTACGCGCACCGGGCCCGGGACGCTGGCGTCTGACGCTCCATCACCATGTCCCTCTCGGCTTCGACTACCTCGGTAAGGAGGCCTGCGCGGCGCTGCTCGACCGGGTGCACGGCGCGTTCGAACGACGGCTCGGCGACCGGCTCGGGACGGTGATCGCCGGCTCGTTCCAGGACGAACTGCCGACGCTGCCGACCTGGTCGACCGGGTTCGCCGAGGCCTTTCTGCGGCTGCGGGGCTATGACCTCACCGAGTGTCTGGACGCGCTGTACGAGGACGTACGCCATGGCAGTGATCTGGATCCGCACCGGATCCGGTACGACTACCAGCGGACCCGCGCCGAACTGGCCGAGGACGCCTTCTTCCGGCCACTCGCCGCCTGGCACGAGCGCCACGGCCTGCTGGTCGGCTGCGACCAGCAGGATCCCGCCCGCGCCGGACATCCCGTCGGCGGTGTCGAGCTGTACGCGGACTACGCCCGTACCCACCGCTGGTTCTCCGCGCCCGGCTCCGACCATCACGGCGACGCCCGTATCCACTCCTCGCTCGCGCATCTCTACGGCAGGCCCAGGACCTGGATCGAGGCGTTCCACTCCACCGGCTGGGGTGGCACATTGGAGGAGACGTTCGACTGGCTGCTGCCCTGGCTCCGGGCCGGCGCGACGCTCTACAACCCGCACGCCGTCTACTACACGACCAAGGGCGGCTGGTGGGAGTGGGCGCCGCCGGGAACCGACTGGCGTCAGCCGTACTGGCGTCACCACCGCGTCTTCGCCGACGCCGTGACGCGGCTGTGCGCGATCCTGAGCCTCGGCCGCCATCTCTGCGACACCGCGATTCTGCTGCCCACCACCACGGCGCAGTCGGGTACGGCGTTCGACGGTGTGTCCGAGGCGGCGGCCCGAGCACAGGCTGCCTATCTCGAACTCGTCGGCGACATGACCTGGTTCCGCACCAGGCCCGGCGTGTTCGACCGGCTCGGGCTGGATGTCGATGTGATCGACGACGATTCGCTCGCGCGCGCCCGCGTACGGGAGGACCACGGCGACGGCGACCGCGCGGGCCAGGGCGACGGTGTCGTACGGCTGTGTGTCGCGGACGAGAGCTACGCGACGATCGTGCTGCCCGCGTGCACGGTGCTCGAACAGGACACCGCGCGCCGGCTGGTCGAGTTCGTGTCGGCCGGCGGCAATCTGATCGCGCTCGGCGCCCTTCCCGAACAGGTCGTCGGCCTGGACGACACGGCGACTCTGGACAAGGTGCGTGACGAACTGCGGGCGTGCTTCGCCGAGGGCCGGGCCGTCCTCGTACCGTCGGCGGCGGAGCTGGGCGCGGCGCTCACCGAGCCGCATCCGTCGCTCACCGTGCCTCGCCCGGCCGTCCGGGCGTCTGTGCCCGCGCTTGCGCGCCAAGTGGACAACGCCACCGTTGTGTTCCTGACCGCTGCTTCACCTCGCGCGACTCGCGCGGCCGTGGCCGCTCCCGACGAGCGCGGCGCCGCGCTCGGCTGGCTCGACGCGCGCTACGACTTCGATCCCGACCGGTACGCGCGCTCCGCGCGAGTCCGCGTCCGCGCTGCCGGAGGCCCAGCCGTACTGCTCGATCCGTTCGGCGGTCCGCCGCGTACGCTGCCGGTCCGGCCGGCCGAGGACGATCCGGGAGCCGTGGACATCGAAGTGCCTTTCGACACCGGGCCTGCGGCGCTGCTGGTCCTTCCCGCGCCCGGCTCCCGGCCTCTCGCGGCCGAGCCGCCGATGACCGGGCCCGGGCCCTCCCGTACGGCGGTCGAGATCCCGGTGGACACGGAGTGGGAGATGACGCTCGTACCGACGCTCGACAACACCTGGGGCGACTTCACACGGCCCGTGACCGGCCCGCCCGCCGATTCCTTGGCTTCCCCGACGATCACCGAGTGCCGTACGTTCCGCCTGGACAGCGCCGATGGTCCGGACGGGCCGGCGGTCCACGCGACGTTCGGGCCGCGCGCGGTCGTCCTGGGCGTCGACGGTGATATCCGGTCGACCTTGGCATGGTCCGACAGCCGAGGCATCCACAAGGATCCGATCCATCGCGAGGTCCTCGGCCCCAAGGGACATGTACCGGAGGAGTTCGTCCACGTCGGTCCGACGGCCGCCGGGACGGTGGCGCGCGTACGGTCCGAACTGTTGCTGGACGAGGACTTCGACGGATATCTCGCGATCGGCGCAGCGGCGGCGAAGGCGGTCAGGCTCGGCGGTGCGCGGGTGGAACTGGACGACAGAGGCCATCTCGCCATGGGACCGGTCCGGCTGACCGAGGGCCGCCATCTCCTCGAACTGGATCTGACACCCAATCAGGACATCGATCTGCGCGCGCACATGGCGCTCGTCCGCGATCCGGAACGCTATTGGCGGCCCGAGTGGATTCTCGCGGACGGTTCCCGCGCGGACACCGACGGTGGCCGGGCCACCGTGGGTACGACTCTGACCTTGGCGGCGGTGCCGAGTCGGGCGGTCGTCCAGGTCGCGGCACGCGGACGGTGTGTTCTACGTGTCAACGGTCATGTCATGGGCAGACAGGGCGGATTCGATCCGTACGCCGAACACGCCGTCCCGCGCGTACGACGGCACGAGGTGGCGGCGGCCCTGCGCGCCGGGGACAACGAGATCACGGTGGAGACCGCCGACGGCGACGATCCGGCCGTCCTGGTGGACGCGGTGCTGTACGAGGACGGCGACCGCGTGATCGCGGCCACGCACAGCGACGCCACCTGGTGGGCCGAGCGCGGCGACGGGCCCGGGAGCGAGCGCGGTGGCGGGCGGGCGCCGGTCGCGGTGCGCCGTCGGCAGATCGGGGATCCGGCCGCGCTGTATCTGCGCCGCAGGCCGCATCCGCTGCCCGGCGCCGCCTGGCTGGATCCGGACGCCGACGACGGCACAGTGGTGCCGGTCGGCTTCGCGGTCCCGGGAGCCGCTGCCGGAACGGAGTGGCTGTGGTGCGAACTGCCGCCTGGTACGGCCCGGTTGACGGTGAGCGCGTACGGCGCGACACGCGTGTACGTCGACGGCCGCGAGCGTCCCGTGACCAGCCGTACCGGCGCCGACGGCGTACACACGGTGACCGTCGAACTGCCGGCCGACGGCCCTTCCGGACCACGCACCGCCGCCCTGCGCGTGCGGACTGCTCCCGGCCGCCAGGGCGGCGCCGCCCTGGCCGGTCCCGTACGCTGCGAGGTCGGCCCAGGACTGATCCGGACGGGCGACTGGGAGGCGCAGGGCCTCGCCGAGTACAGCGGTGGAGTGCGCTACACGCGCCGGATGACGGTGCCCGCCGAGGCCCTGGAAGCCCAAAGGGCGTCCGGCGGGCGGCTGTTGCTCGACCTCGGGCGGGTGCGCGGCACGGCGGAGGTACGGATCGGCGGCGTCGCGGCCGGAGTCCGTGTGTGCTCTCCGTATGTCTTCGAGGTGACGGGACTGGTCGCGGCCGGCGAGAACACGGTCGAGATCACAGTCTTCGGCACACTCGCACCGCACTTGGACGCGACGAGCCCGACTCATTTCGTCTTTCCGGGACAGCGCGTCACGGGCCTGATGGGTCCCGTACGACTGCTTGTCGAGTGATCCGGCCGACCTGGCCGGGGCGCTCTGCTCAGCGCGCTCCGGCCGGTCCCTGCCAGCGCGCCCGCGCGCTGTCCACCCTGAACAGATAGTCCGCGTAGGCCTGTTCGTAGAACTCCACACCCGCGGGATCCGGATCCACCACCGCGTCCGGCGCGGTCCAGACGCCGGTGTCCAGAGCCGGGCCGAACTCCGCGTCCCGGGCCGCGACCGCCGCCAGCACCGCTCCGCGCGCGCCCGGTTCCGGTCCGCGGGCGACACGCAGCGGGCGGCCGAGCACATCGGCGAAGATCCGCAGCCACGCCAGACTGCGCGCGCCGCCACCGCAGACGGCGAGTTCACCGGTGAGGCCCGCGGCCTCCAGACAGTGCCGGGCCGCGAAGGCGATCGCCTCGCACATACCGCGTACCAGATCGGCGCGCGACGCCCGCAGATCGAGACCGGTGAACTCCGCCCGCGCGGTGTGGTCCACGAAGGGCGCGCGCTCGCCGGAGGGCGACAGATAGGGCAGCGCGGCAACACCGTGGGCGCCGCGCGGAGTTGTGTCCAGCAGACCGGAGACCTGCTCGTGGGAGGTGCCGGTGAGACCGAGCACCCAGTCCAGCGCGACCGTCCCGGTCATCGCGGGCAGCGCCCGCATATGGCGGTCGGGACGGGCGGTGGCGAGATGGAATCCGACCGGATCCTCGTCCAGCGCGACGCGTTCGACCACGACCTGGCACGCCAGAGTCGTACCGACGATGAGCAGTCCGTCGCCCGGCTCGGTCACGCCCGCGCCGAGCGCGGACGCGGGCAGATCGTACGGACCGGAGCTGACCGGTGTGCCCTCGGCCAGGCCGGGCGTACGGCCGGTGGCCTCTCCGTACGGCAGATTCGCCGCGATCGGAGGCAGCAGACCGGCGCGGTGTCCGACTCCGAGGGCTGTCAGCACCTCGGGGGAGTAGGTACGGGTGCGGGGATCGAGGAAGGGCACCGACGCGTCGGAGAGATCGGTGCCGCGCTCGCCGGTGAGCCGCAGATGGAGGATGTCCTTGCAGCAGGCGGCGGTGGTGGCCGCGTCCAGTGACCTCGGTTCGTTGCGGTCGAGCCAGGCCATCAGCGGGCCGGGAGAGCCCGGGAAGAGAACATTGCCGGTGTGCCGGTACAGCCGCTCCGCCGTACCGTCGGCCATCCAGCCCGCGACGAGATCACCGGCCCGGCCGTCCATCCACGACAGCGCGGGCCGTACGGGCCGTCCCTCGGCGTCGACCAGCCACAGCCCGTCGCCCTGGCCGGTGAGGGCGACCAGCGCGGGCGCCCGGCCCTCGGTCACCGCTCCCAGGACACGGGAGGCGGCCCGTACCACCTCTTCGACGTCCTGCTCCACCCGGTCACCGCGCCCGCCGAGCGCGATCGGTGTCGACTCCACGCGCAGTGCGGTGCCGTCCTCGTCGAAGGCCACCGCCTTCGCGACCGAGGTTCCCATGTCCAGGCCGACGAACACTGTGCAGCCCCTTCCTTCCTCGGCTCGGCTGACGCTCCCTCAACTACTGCAATTACCACTCCGTTTAACGACGTGCTTCTCAGACGACACGGTGCGCGAGCGGTTCGCCACGCAGGAACCGGCCGACCTCGGCGGCGGCGACGCGTGCCGCGTTGTGCGCCACCGACTTGTTCGCGCCCGCGAGATGAGGCGTCATGACCAGCCGAGGAGCCGAGCGCAGCCGGGAGCCGGGCGGCGGAGGCTCCACGGCGAACACATCGAGTCCGGCCGCGGCGAGACGGCCCGACTCCAGGGCGTCGCACAGGGCGTCCTCGTCCAGAAGCGCGCCGCGCGCGCAGTTGACCAGGACCGCGCCGTCGGGGAGCAGGGCCAGTTCACGGGCGCCGAGCAGACCGCGCGTCTCGGGTGTCAGCCGCGCGTGCAGTGATACGACGGCGGAGCGGCGCAGCAGCTCGTCCAGAGCGGCGACGGGCGTGCCCGCCTCGCGCAGGACGTTCTGGTCGGCGTACGGGTCGTACACCAGGACGTCCGAGCCGAGGGCGGTCAGGGCCCGCGCCACGCGGCTGCCGACCGCGCCGCAGCCGATCAGTCCGACGGTCGCACCGGCGAGACCGGGCCCACAGTTGTCGTACGTATAGAACTCGCCCGCCCAGCGGCCCGCGGCGAGCGCCGCCGAGGTCTCCGGGATACGGCGCATCGTGGCGAGCAGCAGTCCGACGGTGTACTCGGCGGTGGCGGCGGCATTGCGTCCCGGAGTGTTGCAGACCTGGACGCCATGCTCCTTCGCCGCGTCCAGATTGACATTGACGGGCCCGCCGCGGCCGACGACCACCAGCCGCAGTTCCGGTGCTCCGGCGAGGACCTTCCTGGTCACCGGAGCCATCTGGGTCACACAGACCTGCGCTCCGTCGAGCGCGGCGAGAAGTGTCTCCTCGTCGCCCGACGCCTCGTCCACCTCGGAGACCGGCCCGAAGGGAGTCA
The DNA here is from genome assembly GCF_042732975.1 of Streptomyces sp. NPDC059743. NCBI lineage: Bacteria > Bacillati > Actinomycetota > Actinomycetes > Kitasatosporales > Streptomycetaceae > Streptomyces > Streptomyces sp. NPDC059743. The sequence continues at coordinate 251,032 of NZ_JBHWGS010000007.1, forward strand.
GCGGCCAGGGCAGACACACTTCGTCAATCGTGTGAGCGGTGCCGATCTCGGCCGTCAGCTCCCGGGCGAGCAGTTCGGGAGCGACGAAGTGGTCGCCCGCGGCGAGGATTCTCATCGGCCAGGTCTCCTTGAGGGCTTGGCGGCTTGGCAGCTCGGCGGCCTGACGGTTCAGGTGGCGGCGAGTTCGTATGGGACACCGCTCTCGTCCAGGGCCCGCAGGGCCTCCGGCGGTGTGCGGTCGTCGATCAGCACCAGATCGAAGGCGGACAGCGGCGCCAGCCGGTGCAGCGCGGTGCGGGCGAGCTTGGAGTGGTCGATCATCAGCACATTGCGCCCGGCGGACTTGAGCATCGCGCGTTTGACCGCGACTATGCGCTGTTCCTGGTGGAAGGCGTAGTCGCCGTACACCGACGAGGTGGACACGAAGCAGAGATCGACGCGCAGCGCCTCGACGGCCTCCACGCACGGCACTCCGAGGAAGGAGTCGTGCAGCGGATCGTAGTCACCGCCCAGGGCCATGAGATGGAGACCGCGCTCGTCGGCCAGCAGATTCAGCGCTTCGAGGAAGTTGGTGACGACGGTCAGCGGCTCGATACGAGGGAGGAGCCTGGCCAGTTCCAGCGCGGTGGTCGAGTCGTCGATCATCACGGACATCCCGGGCTCGATGAGTGTGACGGCCTTCGCGGCGAGAGCCTCCTTCTCCGCCCGCATCGAATTCTTGCGGTAGGCCACATTGCTCTCGAAGACTCCGGAGGGCTGCGCCGTGACACCGCCACGGAACTTGCGCAGTACGCCTTCCCGTTCGAGCTCATCGATGTCCCGGTAGATCGTCATCGGACTCACACCGAACCGCTCCGCCAGGTCCGCCGCCGATGCCGACCCTTCGGTCAGCACATGGTCGGAGATCTCCCGGCGCCGCTGTATGGGACCTTGCTGGCTCTTGTCCTGTGACATTTCCCGGTCCTGTTCCGATCCGTCGTGCACGGGACAGGTGAGGACGTGTGCGCTCCTCCGCCCGAGACAGCTCATCAATAACATGAAGCTCTGAGGATATAACATAGATTGCTGATGTACCGTTCGGCAGTGTTCACCAAGGGCGGCGATCGGGTCAACCCGTCAACCGATGCCGTCCCACCGTCCTCACCAGGTGAGACAAGGGAATCCCGGTCCTGTGGACCCCGGTGCGCGCCCCCTGGTGCACCATCGTGGTCACCATGTGAAAAGCATCGTGAGATCACCAGCGGGCGACGAGAAGACGACCGGCAGGCGACGGGTCGTGGAAGGCGGGAATCTGTGACGGACACACGCCACAAGGACGTGTGGATGGGGATCGACCTGGGGACGCAGAGCGTGCGTGCCCTGGCCGTCACCGACGACGGACACGTACTGGGCCGCGGCTCGGCGCCGCTCACCGGCCGGCGCGAGGGCAACCGCCATGAACAGCTCCCGGCCGACTGGTGGGAGAGCACCCGCGCCGCCGTCCGCCGGACGCTGCGTACGCTCTCCGCCGCGCGCGTACGGGGAGTTGCCGTGTGCGCCACCTCGGGCACCGTCCTGCTGACCGATCCTCGTGGGAATCCGCTGACGCCCGCGCTGATGTACGACGACGGCAGGGCCGCGGGCGAGGCGCGGGACGCGCAGGAGGCCGGCGCGGAGGTGTGGCATACGCTCGGCCACCGTATCCAGCCGACCTGGGCCCTCGCCAAACTCCTCTGGCTGACCCGCACCGAGCGCGAGGACCGGCGCGACGGCGCCGCCTCCGGGCTCAAGGGCGCCTCCCGGCTCAAGGGCGCGCGCGTCTGCCACCAGTCCGACTTCATCACCACCCGGCTGGTCGGGCGTCCCGTGCCGACCGACTCCAGCCATGCCCTCAAGACCGGCTACGACCTGCACACCCGTACCTGGCCCACCGCCGTCCACGACCGGCTCGGCCTGTCCCGTCTCGACTTTCCCGAGGTGGTGGCGCCGGGCACCGGGCTCGGTACGGTGTGCGAGGAGGCGGCGGCCGGTACGGGACTGGCCGAGGGCACTCCGGTCGTCGCGGGAATGACCGACGGCTGCGCGGCCCAACTCGGCTCCGGGGCCTGGGGCGTTGGACAGTGGAACACCGTCCTCGGCACCACTCTCGTACTCAAGGGCGTCACCGCGGCTCCGCTGCACGATCCCGCCGGTGTGCTCTACAACCACCTTTCGCCGGACGGACATTGGCTGCCCGGTGGCGCCTCCAGTGTCGGAGCGGGCGCCCTGTCGCGGGCGTTCCCGGGCGCGGATCTGGCTCAACTCGACCGGCTCGCCGCCGAGCACGAGCCGGCGAGCGTCGTCGCGTATCCACTAGTCTCGCGCGGCGAGCGCTTCCCGTTCCTGGCGGCGGACGCCGAACCGTTCGTGCTCGGCCGGCCCGTCGACGACGGCGATCGCTATGCCGCGCTGCTCCAGGGCGTGGCACTCGTGGAACGGCTCTGTCTCGCCTATATCCGCTTTCTGGGCGCGCCGGCCCAGTCGCCGATCGCGTTCACCGGCGGTGCCACGAGCAGCCCGTACTGGAACCAGCTCCGCGCGGATGTCCTCGGACTGACCGCCACGGTGCCCGAACACACGGACTCGGCGCTCGGGATGGCGGTGCTCGCGGCGCACGGTGTACGGGCGGGCGGCGAGGCGTCGTTGCTGTCGACCGTACGGGGCATGGTCCGGGTACGGACGATCCTCGATCCGCGCCCACGGATCAGCGCGCGCTTCGCCGGGCCCTTCGTCACGCTGGTGGACGCGCTCGAACGGCGCGGCTGGCTGCCCTCGGAGACGGCGGCCTATGCGAGGGAGCACGGATGACAGCCTCGCCACTGCGGATACCGGCCGCCACCACTTCGGCTCCCGCGACGCTCTTTCTGGCCCGGCACGGCGAGACCGTCTGGCACGAGGAGAACCGCTACACCGGCATCAGCGACATCGATCTGACGCCGCGCGGAGTCGAGCAGGCCGACGGGCTCGGTGTCTGGGCGGCGGGCGCCGGACTCGACGCGATCGTGACCTCACCGCTCGCGCGCGCCCGCCGTACCGCCGAGCCCGCCGTCCGCTCCACCGGTCTGGCCGCCGTCGTGGAACCGGACCTGAGGGAGCTGGACTTCGGCGTCGCCGAGGGCCGGACCATCGCCGAACTCGAAGCGTCGTACCCACAGGAGGTCGCCGACTTCCGCCGCGATCCGGCCGCCCATCCACTCCCGGGCGGCGAGAACCCGAAGACCGCCGCCACCCGCGGCGCCACCGCACTGCTGCGCCTGGCCGAGACCTACCAGGGCCGCCGCGTCCTGACCGTCGCCCACAACACCCTGCTCCGGCTGGTGCTGTGCCGACTGCTCGGAATCCCCGAGAGCGAATACCGCCGCGTGCTCCCGGGCCTGCGCAACTGCGCGATCACCGAACTGCGGGTGATATCGGGAGAGGTGGCCCTGATGTCGTACAACGTGCCGACGCCGTAGGGCGTACGGGCATCGTGGCTGTCACGCGGTCGATGCCGACGCAATCAGCGCGAGAGCCGGAGGAAGAGCAGTGAGGTGTCCAGCGCGGCTTCCAGATGTGCGCTGCTGCCGGTGGACATCAGGATCGTGACACCGCCCTGGATGGCCGCGACCATCGCGGCGGCGGTGCGTCCGGCGTCGAGGCCGCCCGCGATATGGCCGTTCTGCTGCATCCCGGTGATGCCGACGTGCAGTTCGTACTGCCACCGCTCGACGAGCCGTCCGGTCACCGCCTGTGCGGCGGGCGTGCTACGGCCCAGTTCGGTGATCAGCACGCCCAGCGGGCAGTTCATCCCTTGCAGCTGATAGCGGAGTACGACCGCGTCCCGCCAGGCCTGCCACGCGTCCCAGGTGGTCAGCTGGCCGAGGTGCGGCTGCTGGTCCTCCAGTACGCGTTCGGCCTCCCGTTCGGCGACGGCGAGCAGAAGCTGCTCCCTGCCGTCCGGGAAGTAGTGGAAGAGCTGGCCCTTGCTGGTGGCGGTCCTGCGGCAGACGTCGTCAAGTGTGGTGGTCAGGACTCCGCGCTCACGGATCTCGGCCGCGGCGCCGTCGATGATCCGCTGCCGTGTCGCGGCTCCCTTGGCGGTCAGCGCCCTCGCCATGTCGGCCGTCCTTCCGGCTTCCGGAACCCAGGATTCTGGACCTACGGGTCTATTTTAAGCGCGCCATGGTGGGACTGTCGACCGAAGAGAGTTGACCACTGTCCTGGCCTCAGGTGTGGTCGACCGTCAGCGGGCCGAAGGCGATACGTGTGGTCGAGCCGTCGTCCGCCCAGGTCACCTCGATCGCGCTCCCGTCGACGCCCGCTGTACGGACCTTGCTCACCGCCTCGGACAGCGGGGCGGCGTCGGGCTCCGCGGTGAGGGTGGCGAGGGCGGCGAAGAGGGCCGTGCCCTCGGCCTCCGCCGTCAGCCGCGGCACGCATGCCCAGCGCGTGAACGCCGTGCCCTGCGGTGCCCGTGGTTCGTCCGCCGACTCCCAGCCGTACAGCCCGAGCAGAGCGGACCGTACGCCGTCGGTGCCACCCGGGCCGTCGTCGGTGCCGGTGCCTGGGCTGTCGCCGGTGCCGGTGCCGGTGCCGGTGCCGGTCGCCCAGCCCGTCTGCCGTACGCGCGCTCCGGGCGGAGCGCCCAACACGCGGTGCACGCGCAGTTCGTACCGGCCTCTGACCACGGTGACGCTCTCGATCCGCAGTCCGGGCACCATGGGCGGGCCCGACACGAAGACCGGCAGATGCCAGGAGGCGGCCCAGCCCCAGCCGTCGCCGTGTCCGGCACCCAGAGGGCGGATACGGCGGCGGACGCTGCGGACTCCCGCGATCTCCACGGCGAAATGGTTGTCCGCGATGTTCTCCGGCGAGGTGGGTCCCGTCCTGGTGGAGTAGGCCTGTCGCCCGTAGTGCGGATCGTCCTGGTCCGCCGACTCGCCTTCATGGGGCCGGACGTTGTCGCTGCCGTGGTTGTGCAGCCGTACGATCCCGTCCGCCGCCGTGGAGTGCACCAGCAGCCCTGGCGCGGGCAGGGCGAGTACTTGGTCGGCGCCTTCGCCGGGTGTCGGTTCCTCGGTGGCCGTCCACAGCGGATCGTCCTGGGACGCGAGCAGCGCGACAAAGGCCTTGGACGCCCAGTACGGCGAGGCGGGACCCGAGTAGCGCTGGAGCGTGGCGACATGAGGCCCTTGCCAGCCCAGGCTGAGCAGACCGTCCGCGCCGGTGGCGCCGCGGTCGAGGAAGTAACGGAGCGATCCGTTCAGCAGCCGGCGCGAGACACCGGGCGCGAGCGGAGTGTGGCCGGTGACGGCGCCCAGGGCGACCGCCGTGCCGGCCGCGAAGCGGTAGGTGAGCGAGCGGCCGAAGTGGATTGGCGCGCCGTCGGCTCCGAACAGCAGCGAGAAGCTCTCCAGATGCTCGCGCAGGCGTGCGCCGAGGCGTGCGTCCGCCGATTCCGCAGGCTCGGCTGATTCCGCCGATTCCGTACCGGCGAGATGGGCGTCCAGCACCGGATAGAAGTGCAGCGCCCAGCCGTTGTAGTGGTCGAAGGCCCGGCCGTCGCCGTCGGCGTACCAGCCCTGTCCTCGGTACCAGCCCTCCAGCAGACCGAGCGCCCGCTCCCGCGCGCGTGCCGTCTCCGCGTCGCCGCGGCCCACCGACTCCAGGAATCCGGCGACGGTGTACGGGAAGAGATACCAGTTGTTGGGCGCCGGGGTGTGTCGCAGCGCGCCGCGCAGCCACTCCTCGGCGCGGTCCCGCACCTCCGGATCCAGCCGGTCCCAGAGCCAGGTCCTCGTCAGCCGCAGTCCGACGGCGACGGACGCGGACTCGACCATCGGCTGTCCGTGCACATCGTGGCCGAGGACCAGCGGCCAGGACTCGGCGTCGTCCCGGCCGGGCGTACGGGTCCCGGCCGCGAGCCCGTCCGCGTACCGGTCGAGCCAGCCGTGCGGATCGTCGCCGCCCGCGCCCGCGACCCGGAAGGCGGCGGCGAGGAACGTACGGGCGTAGCCCTCCAGACCGTCCGACCGCACACCGGAGGCGGAGGGCCGGCCGGGCAGGTCGAGCAGGGCGCGGCCCGGAGTGGCCCACTGCCAGGCGGCGTGCAGCAGACCGTCGGCGGTGGCTTCCCAGTGCGCCCGGGTGTAGCCGGTGTACGGACTCGACACGCGGTCCTCGTCGGGCAGTTGGAATCCGGGACTCTCGCGCAACGGGCGGCTCTCGCGTACCGGGCTCCCGTGCCGAGGCACTTCCGGCCCTGGGACCTCGGCTTCCGGCTCCGGGACTTCGCGAGGTGAGGTCATGCGAGGAAGGCCAGCCTTTCGCGTCGTACGGGATGGGCGAAGCCGTCGCCCGTGGCCCAGCGGGCGGCCTCGCCGACGGCGAGATCGGCCAGCCGCCGCAGCTCATTGCCCTCCGAGCCCGCGAGATGCGGGGTGATGATCGCGTTCTCGCACTCCCACAGCGGATGGTCCGGCGGCAGCTCGTCGGGATCCGTGACATCGAGGACGGCCCGGATCCGGTCCGCCCGGAGCACTTCGATGAGCGCCTCCTGATCGATGACGGCGCCGCGTGCGGTATTGATGAGGACACCGTCGCGCCGCATCGACAGAAGGAGTTCACGGTTGACGAGACCACGGGTGGCGGGCAGCAGCGGTGTGTGCACACTCACCGTGTCGCTCAGCGCGAACAGTTCGCCCAGCTCCACCCGCCGGACGCCGAGCGCCGCGGCGTCCTTGTCATCGACGTACGGATCGTGCAGCAGCACCCGCAGATCGTAGGGCCGCAGCAGTTCGATGACGCGGCGGCCGATCAGCGAGGCGGACAGAATGCCTACGGTACGGCCGTAGTTGCCCACCTCGGCGGCGGTACGCGGCCCGTCCTCGCGACGGCGCGCGGCCCGGTAGTCGCGGGCGCGTTCCAGGGCGCGTTTACCGGACAGCAGGATCATCGCGACGGTGTACTCCGCCACCGGAAGGGCGTTGGCCGCGGCGGCCGAGGACACCTCGATTCCGCGTTCCCAGCAGGCCTCGGTGATATGGCCGCGTACCGAACCAGCGGTGTGGACGACGGCGCGCAGCCGCGGTGCCGCCGCCAGGACGGCGGTGTCCAGAGGCGGGCAGCCCCAGCCGGTGACGAGGAGTTCGACCTCCGCGAGCGTGGCGCGGGCCCGGTCGGTGGTGAAGTCGTCGAGGACGGGCGGCGGCGCCAGCTCGCACACGGCGCGCAGGGCGGCCAGGGAGTCGGGGCCGAGGACGGCCTCCGCGACGTCCGATGCCATGGCGAGCGCGGCGCGCGGCCGTTGCTGTGGCTGTGAGGTCAACGATCTCGGTCTCCTGATACGGGAGCGCTGGGCTCTGGCGTGCTCCCGTGGCTCCGGTCCGTCCGGGACCAAGTATGTCGGCCCGCCGACCAGGACCGGGTGCCGGGCGACCAGGTGCCGGGCAGCGTCCCGTACGGATACGAATGCCGCTCCGGCACCACCAGGACGTATCACTCGCAGGACGTATCACTCACCGGTGCCGGCGCTGGCGCCGGTCGGTTCGAAGGGCACGGTGAGACAGGCGAGCCGCGCTCCCGCCGTTCCCGCCTCGCCGGAGGCCGTCGACGTGTGGTGCTCATGGATGACCACGGAACGCGCGCCGCCCGGCCGGAAGCGCCAGTCGTGCCGGGACTCGGCGGCGCCATGGCCTCCGGCGTCGGTGGTGAAGTCCAGCCAGACCTCGTTCTCGGTGTTCGCGTAGGCGGGATCGATGGACGGCTGGTTCGGGTCCTCGACGTTCTGGTAGTGCGGGCCCGAGGCGTCCGGCGTCCGGCCGCAGGGCTTGGTGTGTACATGCGCGCCGTACATACGGTCAGGGAGCAGACCGCTCAACCTGAGCCGGACCGTGATGCCCGTCCCACCGGCCCGCTCGCCGGTGTGCTCTCCCGTGTGCTCGCGGACCTGCTGGACGACGGAGATGCGAGAGCCCACCGGCACCTTTTTCACGTCATATGTCAGCGCGTTCGAAAGCTGGAAGGGAGAGGGCGGCGCGAACCACCCTTCCGCCTTCACCGAGTCGGAGCCGTCCCGCGCGAATGCCGTGGTGGTCGGCATCACAAGCACGGCTGTGACGGCGAGGGCTGCGGACGCCTTGCGATGAGTCCTCACGAGCGGTCTCCTTCGACGGTGATGTTGAGGAGTCCAGGGTGGTGGACGGCGGCGGTCCCGCCGTGTCGCATGGCGAGTCCGCGCCACGCGTTTAAGGCGTTCGGTGCAGTGGAGCGTCCGGTGCGCTGAGGCGTTCGGCGTCGGCGCCTCGGTCAGGGCCAGATTAACTCCGGGGCACATCGCCGGCATTCAGAGAGCGCCGACGCCGTCTCCCGGGATCGGACGCGAGGGCCTGCCCGAGAAGCTTGAGCAGGCCCTCGCGTCCGCCGAAGCGCCGGCCGACCGGATCCTCCGTGTGGGTGATACCGCCGCGACCGACACCCATCGACCGGGATCGCCATGGGCCGACCCGGTCGGCGAGATCGCCCAGGACCGGCCGCACTTGCTCTGCGTCCTCATGCTCTGCGTCCTCACGCCGTCGGGGCCGGTGGAGCGCCCGGACCTGCGGCCAGTCCGGATGTCTGCTCGGCAGCGGCCAGTTGGGCCCGGAAGAAGTCGGTCAGCTTCTCGGCCGCAGGCCCGACGTAAGGCTCCTTGTCGTAGAGGTCGACGTGGCTGGCGCCGTCGATCCAGTGCAGTTCCTTCGGGGCGCGCGCCTTCTGGTACGCCTCCACGCTCATCCAGGAGGTCACCGCCTCGCGCCCGACGATCATGAGGAGCGGGCGCGGTGCGATCAGGTGGACGAAGCGGAATCCGTCGAAGAAGGCCATACGGTCGACGCTCGACCAAGTGAAGGACTTCGCCGAGCGTGGGTGCTGGGCGCGGTCGGAGCAGTAGTACTCGCGGCCCTCAGCCGCGTGCCGACCTCCCAGCGCGTGGGCCTGCTCGGTCGTGTCGGGGAAGATCGGAAAGGTCTGGACTCCCGCACCGCGCGCCTCGGCGGTGCGTGCCGCCGCAGCCGCGTCGAGCATGCCCTGGAAGACGGCCGGGTCCTGGCCGCCGTCGGCGCCGTCGCGGAACTGACGGGCGATGTCCACGGCGGAGACGGTGCCGACGGCCCTGATCCGGTGGTCGGACGCCGTCGCGGCGAGGACGTAGCCGCCGGAGGCGCAGATGCCCAGCGCCCCGATCCGTTCGGTGTCGATATCGTCGCGGGTGGTGAGGAACGAGACCGCCGCCTTGATGTCCTCGACCCGGTGGGCCGGGTCCTCCAGACCGCGCGGCTCGCCCTCGCTCTCGCCCTGGTGCGCGGCGTCGAAGGCGAGGGCGGCAAAGCCCTTCTCGGCCAGACGCCGCGCGTACAGGCCGGCGGTCTGCTCCTTCACGCCGCTGCCGGGATGGCCGACGACGATCGCCGGGTACGGGCCGACGGCCCCGTCGTCCGGGGCGTACAGGTGGCCGGCGAGCTTCAGGCCGGCACTGGGAAAGGTGACGTCGGTCCTCACGGTGGTGCTCCAGTCACAGAGGGACGGGACGGGCTCGCGGTGGGGCGGGCTCCGGTGGCCTCCTGTCGGCGGCCACATATCCACGGTGGCGTCGGTGCGGCCGGGGTACCAGGGAGGGCGCTGCCTATCTACGTCAGTACCAGGCGCGCGGCTGCTCGCCTGCGGACACTGGAGTCATGGAACTCCAGGACAACGCTTCCGGCGGCAACGAACTGGGCGACTTCCTGCGTGCCCGCCGCGCCGCCCTCGACCCGCACCGGGCAGGCGTGCCCGATGACGGCCGTCCGCGCCGGGTGCCGGGCCTGCGCCGTGAGGAGCTGGCCCAGCTCGCGCATGTGAGCATCGACTACATCGTCCGCCTGGAGCAGGGACGTGCCCGCCGGGTCTCCCGCCCGGTCCTCGACGCGCTCGCCGACGCGCTTCAGCTCGCCCCGGACGAGCGTGCCTACCTCTTCGCCGTCGCTGACGCCACGCCCGCGCCGAGACCGGGCAGGCAGCAGGTGGACGGGCAACTCCAGCAGCTGCTCTCGACCATGCACGACATTCCCGCCATGGTTCTCAACCGGCGTATGGACGTCCTGGCCTGGAACCGGGGCGCGGTCGCCCTGCTCACCGACTTCGGCGCGCTCGCCCCGGCCGAACGCAACCTGATCCGGCTGACCTTCCTCGACGACGCCTACCGCGCGCTGTACGCGGACTGGCCGACGGCCGCGCGCGAGTGCGTGGCGGTTCTGCGCATGGAAGCCGGTCTCTATCCCAAGGACCAGGCCCTTGCCGCGCTGATCGGCGAGTTGAGCATGCGCGATCCGGACTTCCGCACCTGGTGGGCCGGCCACCGGGTCCGCGGGCCGCGCCGGCTCACCAAGACGTATCTCCACCCTGTCGCGGGCAGCATCACCCTGGACGTCCAGCAGTTCTCCGTCGAGACACAGCCCGACCAGCAACTGGTCGCATACACCGCTCCACCCGACTCTCCCTCCCAGCAGGCACTGCGCTTCCTCCTCCAGTGGGCGGCCCATCCCGACCACACGAACGACAAGCGAGCCGCGGAAGACAGCCATCGCAGGAAGTGACCAGGCGGCCCACCGCTGGACTGTCCGTTTCCTCACTCCGAACACCTCGTTGGGCTGGTAGGTGGCTTTTCTGCCCACCTGCGAACTCAGTCGATCCGGAGCGGCACTCCTGCTCCGGATCGACGACGAGGAAAAGGAGCTTTGTCATGCGCCGCATCCGCTCATTCGCCGTCGTCGCGGCGGCCTTCGTCGCTGCCCTCGGGGCCGTACCCACCGCGACCGCGGCCCCCGCGGAGTCCAGCAGCCTGGCGGCTTACAACTGCGCTCCCGGGCACTTCTGCATCTACAGCGACTGGAACGGCGGAGGAACCCGCTGTCAGTGGTCCCAGTCCAGCAAGGCGAACACCGCCGACGACTGCTCCTTCATCCGGCGAGGACAGAACGTACGCTCCGTCTGGAACGGAACCGGACACCGCGTGCAGTACTACACGCAGACCAACTACCAAGCGCGCGCCGGGTCGACCCCGGCCGGTGCGGGCGGCAATCTGCAGGGCAACTACCAGATCCGTTCCTTCAAGCCCCAGTAGCCAAGCCTGGTGAGACCGCCGTCCGGCCTCAATCGCGGCTGACAGACGCATCCGTGCGGGTGCCCGTACGTCTCGCCGGCTCCTCGGCACGCAGCTTCCGGTCGACCGACGACCGGCCGGAAGCTGCGGAGCACGGATCAACCGATGTCCTTTGACAGTGAAGTTAGTCGGTAGGCGGGCGCTGATCTGCGGCGACTATGTTGAATGACAGGGCTTCCCACAGATCTCCGGCCTGGGCCTTCTTTAGGATCACGCTCATGGGCGTGCGATAGGTTGCCCGCCATGACTGCGCTCGGACCCGTCGCCTGGCCACCTGCCCCGATAAGGACCGAACGGCTCGTGCTCCGAGAGTCCGAGGCCCGGGACCGTGCGGCGTTCATCGAGTTGTTCGCCTTGCCGGAGGTGCGCACCTACCTCGGTGGCCCTCGACCCCGTGACGAGCTCGAACGCGCGGTGCCCGAACTGCCCGGGCGGCGCCCTGGCCTTTTCGTGATCGAGCTCGACGGAGCGATGATCGGCACGACTACGCTCGATCGGCGCGACGCGGAGCGTCCGGGGCACGTCCGTCCGGATGCCAGGGAGGCCGAACTCGGCTATATGTTCCTGCCTGAGGCATGGGGACGCGGGTATGCCGCCGAGGCATGCGCGGCGGCGCTCAACTGGTTCGCCGACGCGCTTCCCGGCGAGCCGGTGGTGCTCTGCACCCAGACCGCCAACGACCGCTCGATGCGCCTCGCGGCGAAGCTGGGGTTCACCGAGGTGCAACGGTTCGAGGAGTGGGGTGCTGAGCAGTGGTTCGGCGTGTGGTCCCCGGTCACGGTGTCCGGTTGAGCTTGGACTGGGCGGCTTCGTCTCCAGGGCGGGCTCCCCGGTCCTGTTGGTGCTTGAGGTGGTAGCGGACGGACGCGTAGGAGACCGAGTGATCGTGGTCGTCCATGAGCTTGGTCCAGATGCCCCTGACGTTGAGGTTGTCGGTGATCACGCTGTCGATCAGACCGATGAGCCTGCCTCTGAGCGGGTCCCTTCCCCGGAAGACTTCCCTTTCGGCTGGGCGTGAGGTGTCCAGCGCGAGATGAACTGTCCATGGCGGGATCTTGTAGTGCTCGGCCAGTGAGCGGATCGTCATGCCTCTGCGGGCATGCTTGGCCGAGCGGCCGTCGGCCAGGCCGCCCAGCCCGTCGCGCTGATAGCGCTGGCGCCGCTGCTTGATCCCGCTGGCCGTCATCGCATGTCCGGCCGCCGTCAGCTCGGCAGCCTTGGCCCGCTCCCGCTGAGCCAGCGAGTTCTGTTCCGCGCCCAGTACCAGCCCGAGAAGTGTCGCTCACCACGAGACCAGCGAAACGGCCGCACTGGAGCCACGTCCTCGAACCTGGCTGTCACACACTCCAGCAGCGGACGGCGTTGCCGCTCGCGTACGGCATCCACGTACGACAACTCGACGTACGGCTCTGCAAGATCCATCCCAGCCGGTACAGCCATCCAGCACGCCCAGTGCGATCACCCACACGACTAGGTTCACTGAGTAAACGACTCGATTGGACGAGAGCGGTCAACCGAGCCCGCGCATGACCCGGCAGCGGTCATGTACTAGAGTTATCTCGACATCGAGATATCTGCCGAAGGCGTACCGCAGCCGCCACTCGGTAAGGGTTGCCTAACCAAGCCTTACCTTAGCGGATCGGCGAGGGCCGTGGCGGCGTCATGCGGCGGTAGCCGCACATAGAGGTACAGGCGCGGTAGTGCGCGCACATTGATGAAGGAGACTGTCGTGTCGGCGAACAGCTTCGACGCCCGCAGCACGCTGCGCGTGGGCGACGAGTCGTACGAGATCTTCAAGCTGGACAAGGTCGAGGGCTCCGCGCGCCTCCCTTACAGCCTGAAGGTGCTGCTGGAGAACCTGCTCCGCACCGAGGACGGCGCGAACATCACCGCCGACCACATCCGTGCGCTCGGCGGCTGGGACTCCCAGGCGCAGCCGAGCCAGGAGATCCAGTTCACCCCGGCGCGCGTGATCATGCAGGACTTCACCGGTGTGCCCTGTGTCGTGGACCTCGCCACCATGCGTGAGGCCGTGAAGGAGCTGGGCGGCGACCCGGCGAAGATCAATCCGCTGGCGCCCGCCGAGTTGGTCATCGACCACTCCGTCATCGCCGACAAGTTCGGTACGCCCGACTCCTTCGCGCAGAACGTGGAGCTGGAGTACGGCCGTAACAAGGAGCGTTACCAGTTCCTGCGCTGGGGCCAGACCGCGTTCGACGAGTTCAAGGTCGTCCCGCCCGGCACTGGTATCGTCCACCAGGTCAATATCGAGCACCTGGCCCGTACGGTCATGGTCCGTAACGGCCAGGCGTACCCCGACACGCTCGTCGGCACCGACTCGCACACCACCATGGTCAACGGCCTCGGTGTGCTCGGCTGGGGCGTCGGCGGTATCGAGGCCGAGGCCGCGATGCTCGGCCAGCCCGTCTCGATGCTCATCCCGCGCGTCGTCGGCTTCAAGCTGACCGGTGAGCTGCCCGCCGGCACCACCGCCACCGACCTCGTCCTCACGATCACCGAGATGCTGCGCAAGCACGGCGTCGTCGGCAAGTTCGTGGAGTTCTACGGCGAGGGCGTCGCCGCCACCTCCCTCGCCAACCGCGCCACCATCGGCAACATGTCGCCGGAGTTCGGCTCCACCGCCGCGATCTTCCCGATCGACGGCGAGACGCTGAAGTATCTGCGGCTGACCGGCCGCAGCGAGCAGCAGGTCGCGCTCGTGGAGGCGTACGCCAAGGAGCAGGGCCTCTGGCTCGACCCGGCCGCCGAGCCCGACTTCTCCGAGAAGCTGGAGCTGGACCTCGCCACGGTCGTCCCGTCCATCGCGGGCCCGAAGCGTCCTCAGGACCGTATCGTCCTGGCCGAGGCCAAGGAGAAGTTCACCGAGGACGTACGCAACTACGTCTCCGAGGACGAGGAGGCGGGCAAGGAGTCCTTCCCGGCCTCCGACGCTCCTGCCTCCGCCAACGGCGTACCGACGCGGCCGACGCTCGTCACGGCGCCCGACGGTTCGACGTACGAGATCGACCACGGCGCCGTGGTCGTCGCCGCGATCACCTCCTGCACCAACACCTCGAACCCGTATGTCATGGTCGCCGCCGCGCTGGTGGCCAAGAAGGCGGTCGAGAAGGGCCTGACCCGCAAGCCCTGGGTCAAGACCACTCTCGCGCCCGGCTCGAAGGTCGTCACCGACTACTTCGACAAGGCCGGTCTGACTCCGTACCTCGACAAGCTCGGCTTCAACCTCGTCGGCTACGGCTGCACCACCTGCATCGGCAACTCGGGCCCGCTGCCCGAGGAGGTCTCCAAGGCCGTCAACGAGCACGACCTCGCGGTCACTTCGGTGCTCTCCGGCAACCGCAACTTCGAGGGCCGGATCAACCCCGACGTCAAGATGAACTATCTGGCGTCGCCGCCGCTGGTCGTCGCGTACGCCCTCGCCGGCTCGATGAAGGTGGACATCACCAGGGACGCCCTGGGCATCGACCAGGACGGCAAGCCCGTCCACCTCGCGGACATCTGGCCCACCGAGGCCGAGGTCAACGATGTCGTGGCCAACGCCATCGGCGAGGACATGTTCAACAAGTCCTACCAGGACGTCTTCGCGGGCGACGCGCAGTGGCAGGCGCTGCCGATCCCGACCGGCAACACCTTCGAGTGGGACCCGCAGTCCACCTACGTCCGCAAGCCCCCGTACTTCGAGGGCATGACGATGGAGACCAGCCCGGTCGAGGACATCACCGGCGCGCGGGTGCTCGCCAAGCTGGGCGACTCGGTCACCACCGACCACATCTCCCCGGCCGGTGCGATCAAGGCCGACACCCCGGCCGGCACCTACCTCACGGAGCACGGCGTCGAGCGGCGCGACTTCAACTCGTACGGCTCCCGCCGTGGCAACCACGAGGTGATGATCCGCGGCACCTTCGCCAACATCCGGCTGCGCAACCAGATCGCGCCGGGCACGGAGGGCGGCTTCACCCGCGACTTCACCGTCGAGGGCGCGCCGGTCTCCTTCATCTACGACGCCTCCCAGAACTACCAGGCCGCCGGCACGCCGCTGGTCGTGCTGGCGGGCAAGGAGTACGGCTCGGGCTCGTCCCGCGACTGGGCGGCCAAGGGCACCGCGCTGCTGGGCGTGAAGGCCGTCATCGCCGAGTCGTACGAGCGCATCCACCGCTCGAACCTGATCGGCATGGGCGTCCTCCCGCTCCAGTACCCGGAGGGCGCCTCGGCGGAGGCCCTGGGCCTGACGGGCGAGGAGACCTTCTCCTTCACCGGCGTCACGGAACTCAACAACGGCACCACTCCCCGCACGGTCAAGGTCACCACGGACACTGGCGTGGAGTTCGACGCGGTCGTCCGCATCGACACCCCGGGCGAGGCGGACTACTACCGCAACGGCGGCATCATGCAGTACGTACTGCGGAGCCTGATCCGCAAGTAGGCGGCGGCTGCTAGCGGCTGCTGTGGCGGTGGAGGCACTGAGCTGAGGGCCGTGTTCCGTACGTACCTGTACGGGACACGGCCCTTGCCGTGTATTGGCGCGAACTTGCCTCAACAGGATGTTGCTCTGAGTAATCGGATGCATATATACTGTGGAGCAGTTGCGCACTCAATCAACCCCGAGTGGAGGCAAACATGGCTCGTGCCTGGGAGGCCGATCCGTCCGCGTTATTCGAGCGGCGGCTCGGAAAGTCGGCCAAGGAGCTGGGCAATTCCACGGAAGACGATGAATGCCCCGACATCTGGCAGCTCGACAACGGTGATATCGCGGTGATCGGCAGAGATCTTACGTCTCATTACGCCCCGCGACTGCCGGAGGGCGTTGTTCTCGCCGCCGACGAACGGCTGGTTGTCATCCCGGGGAATATGCTCAGCGCGGCGAAGGCAGATATCCGTGATGCTTGATCTCCGTGCCCCGACTCTTCCGCCGGAGCTGGGCGAGAGGCTCGTACGAGACGTCTACAGGCGGGACTTCCGGGAACGGTTCGCAGCGATCCGGAACCGGGACTCCTGGAAGCTCGAACGCAGGCAGCACTTCGAGGAGCAAGGCAGTGCCAGCCGCGATGCGCTCAGTCGGGGCGATTGGGACGAAGCGCTGCGGCTTATCGAAGAGCAACGTGAGGATCTGCTCGCATCCGTTCGTGAAGATGAACGCCGCGGTTCTCGCTTTCATCGAGTACGAGTGGTGGAGAAGCCGCTGACACCCTATCTGCAATGGGAACTGTATTCGCTGCGACAGCGGGCGGAATGCGGTGGGAGAGTCCGTACGATCAGCGCCGAGGCGGTAGCCGCATCGGAGGGCCACGGCCTCCTGCCGGAATTAGTTGTTCTCGGCGGCCGGACGCTCTACGAGATTGTATACACCGAATCCGGCGTTCCGAACGGCGCGGTCCGCTATACCGACAGTGAAATCGTCGGGCGCTGGGAGAGCTACATCAAGGAACTCTACGGGGCAGGTGAGGACGTGGAGAGCTACTTCGCCCGCGAGGTGGCGCACCTTCCCCCGCCGACGACAAACGCGGAGTAGACGATCAACGAGGACAGAAGAGACGAGGGGCAGCCCGGCAGGACGAACAACGACCTGTCGGGTACGTCGCGCGATGTCATACAGGCGGGAAGCGTGAGCGGAGGAATTCACTTCCACGGGCACGGCACGCCGGGCGAGGACGGTTCACCGAACCCCATGCCGCGGCAACTCCCGGCCGACATACGCGGATTCGTCAACCGTACGCATGAACTCGACGAGTTGAACGCTGTGCTGGCCGATGAGGAGGGCCGGCCGCTGGTCATCTCGGTCTGTGTGATCGCCGGTACGGCCGGTGCGGGAAAGACCTCGCTGGCTCTGCGCTGGGCGCATCAGGTCCAGGACCGCTTCCCGGACGGGCAGCTTTACGTCAATCTGCGCGGTTATGACCCGGGGGAGCCGGTCACGGCTCACGAGGCACTGAATCGCTTCCTCAGTGCGCTGGGCGTACGACCGCCGTCGATACCGCAGGACGTCGATTCCGCCGCCGCGTTGTACCGCTCCTTGCTGGCCGACCGCCGGATGCTGATCGTCCTTGACAACGCTGCCACGGTCGGCCAGGTCCGCCCGTTGCTGCCCGGCAGCGCCGGCTGTCTGGTGGTCGTCACCAGCCGGAGCCGCCTCTCCGGACTCGCCGTACGGGACGGAGCGCGGCGGCTGACGCTCGGTACGCTGCCGCAGCCCGAAGCCGTCGCCCTGCTGCGTGCCGTCACTGCCGGATACCGGCCCGAGGACGACCCGGACAAGCTCACCGAACTGGCCGGGCTCTGCGCTCGGCTGCCGCTGGCACTGCGGATCGCCGCCGAGCGCGCCGCCAGCCACCCCCATATGAAGCTGGACGACCTGATCGCCGATCTGCGGGACGAGAGCGCCCTGTGGGACGCCCTCAGCACCGGGGACGACGAGGAGGCCGAGGCGGTCCGTACCGTATTCGCATGGTCCTACCGGGCGCTGCCGGAGCGGGCCGCCCGGCTGTTCCGGCTGCTGGGTCTGCACCCCGGCCCCGAGTTCGGCCTCCATGCCGCGGCTGCCCTCGCGGGACTGACCGTCCCGAAGACCCGGCAGTTACTCGACTCCCTGGTCGGCGCCCATCTGCTGGAGCAGACCGCCCCGGACCGCTACCAGTTCCACGACCTGCTGCGCGCCTACGCCACCGACCAGGCACAGCACGAAGAGCCGCCCGAGGAACGGTCGGCCGCGCTCCGCCGCGTACTGGACTGGTATCTGCACACCGCCGACGCGGCGCAGAGCTGGATCAGTCCCGCCGAGCTTCATCTCTCGCTCACCCCGCCGGTGGAGGGAGTGCAGCCGCTGTCCTTTCCCGACTACGACACTGCCGTGGACTGGTCGGAGCGCGAGCACACCAATCTGCTTCAGGCGGTACGGGCGGTCGCCACCCAGGACGACCGGCTCACCTGGCAACTGGCGGTCGTTCTGGCGAGGGCACAGCCTCCTTCTGCCCTGGCGACAGACTGGCTGGCCGTTGGTCGTACAGGTCTGGCGGCAGCACGCCGGCTGGGTGATCGCAGCGCGGAGTTCCGACTTCTTACCGAACTGGGAATGAACTACACCCAGGCCAATCACCTCGACGCGAGCCATGAGAGCCACCTTGAGGCCTTGGCCATCTCGCGTGAGCTGGGCGACCGGCTCGGTGAGGCCCGTTCGCTCAACCTGATCGGGCTGTTCCATCTCCGTACGCGACAACTCGCCGACGCCGCCTCGTACTTCGAGCAGGCCCTCACCGTCTTCCGGGAGCAGGACGCCGCCCACTGGGAGGCCACGACGTTCTCGAACCTCGCCAGTACCCACTACCGTGCCGGCCGCCTCCCGGAGGCGTCCGCCGCCGCCCGCCAGGCGCTGGCGGCGCACCGCGCCCTGAGCAATCAGCGAGGCGAAGGCAATGTCCTGCGCCTGCTGAGCCATGTGGAGCATGAGCAGGGAGACGACGAGAAGGCGCTCGGTACGGCCCGCGAGGCTGTGGACATCGCGCTCACGTTGCGCGATCACCGGCTGGAGGGCTACTGGCTTCTCACCCTCGGCGACGCTCAACTGGCCAACGGTCAGCCCACGGAGGCGCTCGCCTCGTACCAGCGGTCCGCCACGCTCCACCGTCGGCTCGGGAATCGGAGCCGGGAGGCCATGGCGTGGAACGGTACGGCTCAGGCGTACCGGCATCTCGACCGGCACAAGGAAGCCGCTCACTTCCATCGCCGGGCCGCCGCCGCTCATCGTGCCTTCGGTGACACCTGGGACGAGGCCATGGCCCTGGACGGGCTGGCCGAGGCCCTGGTCATCGACGACCCGGAGGCCGCCCGTACGCACTGGGCGGACGCCCTGGGACTGCTGGCCGGTTACGACGATCCCCGCGCGGTCGCGGCCCGTGCCCGGATCGAAAGCCGCCGCGCCGAAGCGGACTGAGCCAGAGCCCGGAGAACGGGAACGGGAACGGGAACGGGCCGCCGGCTCTCCCCGGCGGCCCGTTCCCTCATGCCTTTCCCAACTCAGCCCGCTACCTCAGCAGTTCCACCTCCGCCAGCGTCGGCGGGGCATCGCTCGAACCGTCGCTCACCAAGCGATACCTCTCGTACGTCCCCGGCTCGGCGATCGTGAAGGCCCTCGTCTGCTTGTCCCAGGTGAAGGACTGCGCCGACCTGGTGTCCAAGGTCTGCCAGGTCGCGCCGTCATCCGTCGAGCCCTGGAGTGTCCAGCCGCTCGGGGCCTTCGAGGCCGTGGACGACGTCAAGGTGTACTGGACCGCGCGGGTCGCCGATCCGACCGGGAGGTCCAGCGACTCGACCGTTCCCTCCGTGCGGGAGGAGTTGTCGAAGAGCGGGCCGGCCGAGGCCGGCAGCGCGTCCGTCCGCGGCGACGGCGCCTTGTCGTCCTGGGTGATCGAGACCGGCGCCGCGTCCTTGCCCGTGCCCCACTTCGACGGCCTCGGGCCCATCGTGAAGTCCAGCGTGCCGCCGGCCGCGATCAGCTCGTGCGGGAGCGCCGTGGAGTTCCAGGGCTTGCCGTTGACCCTGAGGCTCTGGACGTAGATGTTCTTGTCGCTGTTCTCCGGAGCCTTGATCACCAGCGTGCGGCCGTTGTCCAGATGGACCTTCGCCTTGGTGAAGAGCGGCGAGCCGATCGCGTACTCCCCGCTGCCCATCACCAGCGGATAGAACCCGAGCGCCGAGAAGAGATACCAGCCCGACTGCTCGCCGTTGTCCTCGTCGCCGTGGTAGCCCTGCCCTATCTCGCTGCCGACGTACAGCCGGCCCAGGACCTCACGGACCTTCTCCTGTGTCTTCCACGGCTGTGAGGCCGCGTTGTACATGTATGTGACATGGTGGGCGACCTGGTTGGAGTGGCCGTACATGCCCATCCGTACGTCGCGCGCCTCCGTCATCTCATGGATCACACCGCCGTACGAGCCGACGAACTCGGGACCGGCCGTCTCGGGCGTCGCGAAGTAGGTGTCCAGCTTCTGTCCGAGGCCCGCGCGCCCGCCGTACAGATTCGCCAGACCGCGCGAGTCCTGCGGTGCGGTGAAGGCGTAGCCCCAGCCGTTCGTCTCGGTGTAGTCGTAGCCCCAGATCCTCGGGTCGTACTTCGCCGAGTCCACCCGCCAGTCGCCCTTGAGATTACGGCCCTGGAAGAAGCCGGCCTTCGTGTCGAAGAGGGTGACATAGTCCTGCGCGCGGTTGCGGAAGTACTCCGACTCCTCCTTGTAGCGCGCCTTCTTGGTCTTCTCGTAGAGCGCCTCGCCCATCTTGGACAGGCCGTAGTCGTTGAGGTAGCCCTCCAGCGACCACGAGAGCCCCTCGTGCGTCTCCGTGGAGGCGTAGCCGAGGAACGGAGAGGTCTCCATGCCCTTGCGGCCCACACCCGAACTGGGCGGCACCACCGTGGCGTTCTTCAGCGCCGCCTCGTACGCCGCCTCCGCGTCGAAGTCGACGCCCTTCACATACGCGTCGGCGAAGGCCACGTCCGAGCTCGTGCCGGTCATCAGGTCCGCGTAGCCCGGCGAGGACCAGCGGGAGATCCAGCCGCCGTCCTTGTACTGCTGGACGAAGCCGTCCACCAGCTCGCCCGCCCGCTCCGGAGTGAGGAAGGAGTACGCGGGCCAGGTCGTCCGGTAGGTGTCCCAGAAGCCGTTGTTGACGTACACCTCGCCGTCGACGATCTTCGCGCCCGTCCGTGTCGGCGTGTCCTGGCCCGTCTTCGCCGAGAACGGGCTCGCGTACTGCTGCTTCGGCTGCGACGTCGTACCGGCGTTCTCGAAGCCGGAGTTGGGATACAGATACAGCCGGTAGAGGCTGGAGTAGAGCGTGGTGAGCTGGTCGTGGTTCGCGCCCTCCACCTCCACCCTGCCCAGGATGTCGTCCCAGGCGTCCTGCGCCCGGTCCTGGACCTTCTTGAAGCGGGTGCCTTCGGGGATCTCGTCGGCGAGGTTCTTCTTCGCCTGGTCCACGCTGATCAGTGACGTCGCGATCCGCAGGGTGACGGTACGGTCCTCGCCGGCGTCGAAGCGCAGATAGCCGGTGACATCCGCGCCTCCGCCGCCGGGCAGCTTGCCGCTCGCGGTTACGGGCGCGTCGAAGACGCCGTATACGAAAAGGCGCGTGGCGCCGGTCGACAGACCGCTCTTGACATCCGAGAAACCGGTGAAGGAACTCGTCCCCGGATCGAGTGTCAGTCCGCCCGCGTTGGAGATGTTGTCGAAGATCATGCTCGCGTCGGCGCCGGGATAGGTGACCCGGACCATCGCCGCGTGATCGGTCGGCGTCATCTCCGTCTTGAGACCGTTCTCGAACGTCACACCGTAGTAGTGCGGCTTCGCGATCTCGTTCTCGTGCCGGAACGGCAGCGCCCGCGCCGTACGGGACGCGTTGGGCGTGCCCGGGGCCACCGACGGCATCATCTGGAACGTCTGCCGGTCGCCCATCCAGGGACTCGGCTCATGGCTGGCGCTGAACGCCTGTACGGTCGGCAGATTGTCGGCGTTGTTGGCCCGGCTGTACTCGTACAGCCAGCTGTTCGAACCGGCGTTGGTCACCGGAGTCCAGAAGTTGAAGCCGTTGGGCACGGCGGTCGCCGGGAAGGTGTTGCCGCGCGAGAAGGATCCGCTGGAGTTGGTGCCACGTGTCGTGGACGCGTAGTCCGACAGATGCTTGAGCCGCTTCTCGGGCGCCTTCGGTGCCAGGGTGATGTCGTCGATCCAGCCCTGGAAGGTCGCCGGGCCCTTGGGGGAGTCGTACGCCACCAGGATCCGGTCGACGGTCTTGCCGGCCGCGACCGGGCCGATGCTCGCGTCGACCTGGTTCCACTGGTTGACGTAGAGGCGCTTGGCGGCGCCCTGGCCCTGAGGAGTGAGCAGTCCGCCGTGCGCGTCGACGGCCTTGAGATCACTCAGATAGGTGCCGTCGGTGAAGGCGAGATCGACGGAGACATTGGTGGCCGGATAGTTGAGATCCGTCTCCGGGAGGGAGGGATAGATCCGGTAGGAGAGCGCGGTGTCGCGCTCCACGGCTGTGTCGACATCGAAGATCTTGTTGTACGAGTACGCCCGCCCGTCCGGCTGGTGCGTACCCGCGTACTTCAGCGCCCGCGTCCCGGTGAATCCGACGGCGGCCTTGGCCGTGGGAGAGCCGGACGGGCCGCGGTCGACCTGGGTGCGCATGTCCTGAGGCGGCGGAGTGCTCGTATCGCCGTCGGAGAACTGGACATCGGCGAGCTGAGTGGCGTCGGAGGCACCGTTGTTGGCCGTGATGTCGAGCCGGTAGTGCTGGTACGCGGTGGTGTTGGCGATGTCGTACGTCCTGGTCTGGAAGCGCTCGCCGAAGGTCTCGCCCTTCCGCGTGTCCAGGTCCCGCCACTCCTTGCCGTCCGTGGAGCCCTGGAGCGTCCAGTCCTTGGGATCGCGCTCGGCGTGGTCGTTCGCCGAGGTCAGGGCGTAGGTGAGGACCTTGACCGGCTCGTCGAGATCGAACTCCACCCAGGCGGTCCTGGTGAACGCCAGCCACTTGGTGGCCGACTGGACATCGACCAGATTCTCCTTGGTCTCACCGGCGCCGGTGTTCTCGCCGCTGGCGCGCAGCTCCACCACCCGGTCGGTGACATTGCCCGGGATTCCGCTGGTGAAGCCTCCGTCGACACCGGATGCCCGCTTCTCGCCGCCAGGGCCCACTTCGACGGTATTGCGCCAGTCCGGCTGTTTTTCGTCCGCCTCGAAGGACGAGCTGAATTCCTTTTCCGCCGGCTCGGGTTGCGCGGGCTGTGCCACGGCGGCGGACTGTGCCGTTACGACGAGCAGCGCGGCGGTCGCCACCAGGGCGGCTGTGTGCCATTGTCTGCGCCGGGGTCCGGTTCTCTGCTCCATACCGAGTCTTTCCTCCTGCGTACCAAGTCGGACAACGTTGTCAAACGAGAGCGCAGGTCCAGTAGGAGCCAAGTGCAGAGTGGTGTCAAGGGTGTTGCCGGGGTGGAACATTTGGAATCGGCCATTCCGATGCGGGCGGAGGTGGTCGAATGAGTACACAACCGCCTCGGATATCCGCGAGGTCTCAACTAGGGAAAGACTGCCGCCCAAACCTGCTTTCGATCTTGCTCCGTCGACGGGAAGTGGACTATACCTGTCGCGTCCGCCCCTGGAGTTTCCCGCAGTGGCGGACAACACGTAGGAGGACAGGGGGCGGTGGGGAGGGCTCTGTCCGCTCCCGGCCGATCGGTCGAGGCCCGTACTCCCGCGATCGACACATCCGACGAAGAATGACATTCGCGTACAACCCGGCTTTATCTGTACGACCCAGCTTCATTTGACCGCGGTGGCGGGGCCCTTCTCCTCAGGTGAGAAGCACGGGCGACCGGTACACCGCCTGAGTCCTGGAGAAGGCGAGGACTTGAGCATGGGATCCACCTCCGCTCAGCACAACGGGGGCCTCGGCCGTCGTGATGTGATCAAGCGGTCCGCCGCGATCGGTCTGATCACCGTCCCGACGATGAGCTTCCTGGCGTCCTGCGCGAGCAGCGACAGCGGGACCGACAACAAGGTCGAGAAGGGCACGACGTCCGAGAAGAACCCGCTCGGAGTGAACGAGACCGCGTCGCTCGACTTCGTTCTGTTCGACGGCGGTTTCGGCACCGAGTACGCCACGGACGCCGTGGAGCAGTACAAGAAGGCCTTCCCGAAGGCGGAGGTGAAGTTCACCCCGACGCAGAAGATCCAGTCCCAGCTCCAGCCGCGCTTCAACGGCGGCACCCCGCCCGACCTGATCGACAACTCGGGTGCCGAGCAGATGGACATGGGCGTTCTCGTCGGCAAGAAGCAGCTCGCCGATCTCACGCCGCTGCTGGACGCGCCGTCCTACGACGATCCGGCCAAGAAGGTCCGTGACACGCTTCGGCCCGGTGTCGTCGAGATGGGCCAGTTCGACGGCGACCCGGTCTGGATCATGTACTACGCCTACACGGTGTACGGCGTCTGGTACTCGCAGACCGCGCTGGACAGGCTCGACGCGGAGTATCCCGAGGACTGGGACGCGATGCTGGCCCTCTGTGCGAAGGCCAAGAAGAAGGACATCGCGGGCTGGACGTACGCCGGCAAGTACCCGTACTACATCCCGTTCTCGCTCTACCCGTTCATCGGGAAGATCGGCGGCCGTGAGGTCCTCGACGCGATCGACAACCTGGAGCCGAACGCCTGGAAGCACCCGGCCGTCAAGGCCGCCTTCGAGGCGTACTACGAGCTGTTCCGGAAGGGCTACATCCTCCAGGGCACGCCCGGTCTCGACCACATCCAGTCGCAGACCGCGTGGACCGAGGGCAAGGCGCTGTTCATCCCGAACGGCTCCTGGGTGGAGAACGAGGCGGCCAAGACCACGCCGAAGGACTTCGCGATGAAGGTGGCCGCGCCGTCCGGTCTGGACAGCTCGGACAAGCTGCCGTTCGGCACCATCTGGGCCTCCGGCGGCGAGCCGTTCGTCGTCCCGGCGAAGGCCAAGAACCCCGACGGCGGCATGGAGCAGCTCCGCATCATGCTGAGCGAGGCGTCCTCGAAGAACTTCACCTCCAAGGTGAAGTCGCTGACCTCCTTCAACGGCGGCACCGACGGCCTCACGCTGTCCACCGCGCTCCAGTCCGGTGTCGACGCCCTCGCCAAGGCGGGCGACAACGTACTGAACCCGCGGATGCAGGACTGGTACGTCGCCCTCCAGAAGGAGAAGCTCGGTGTGGGCGTGCTCGGCGAGATGATGGCCGGGCGCATGACTCCGGCCGAGGCCATGAACAAGGCCCAGGAGTTCGCCGACGCGGCGGCCAAGGACGACTCCATCAAGCACTACAAGCACCAGTAGGAGCGGCAGCGGCCGGAAGCCCCGCCGGGGCTTCCGGCTCCGGCCCGTCGGCCGCGCGCGGAGTCCGACGGGCTCCCCAAGGCAGCACGGCGGCACCCGCCGGGATTCGGGGTCGGGAGACATGCAACACGGCAAGTACCGGTTCATCGTGGGGTTTCTCATTGTCCCCTTGGCGCTGTACGGACTTTTCGTCGTATGGCCGTTCGTCCAGTCCATCTACTATTCGTTCACGGACTGGACCGGGCTCAGCCCGGACTTCGCGATGGTCGGCTTCGACAACTACACCCGGATGCTCGATGACGAGACCTTCTGGAGTTCTCTCCAGCACAGTCTGACCTTCGCGCTGCTGCTGCCCGTGGTGGTGCTGGGACTGGCGCTGTTCTTCGCGTTCATGCTGAATGTCGGCGGGCGCCACCGTAAGGGATCCGCGATTTCGGGTGTGCGCGGATCCGCCTTCTACAAGATCGTGTATTTCTTTCCGCAGGTGCTGTCGATCGCGATCGTCGCGCTGCTCTTCCAGTTCGCGTACAACCCGAACAGCGGCGCCATCAACTCGGCGCTCGGCGCCGTCGGTCTGGACAGCGTGCAGCCCGAGTGGCTGGGCGATCCGAATCTCGCGCTGTGGTGTGTGATGGCCGTCCTGGTCTGGTCCACCACCGGCTTCTTCGTCGTCCTGTTCTCCGCGGGCATGGCCTCCATCCCCAAGGACTTCTACGAGGCGGCGCTGCTGGACGGCGCGAACCGCTTCACCACCTTCTTCCGCATCACCCTGCCGCTGCTGTGGGACACGGTGCAGTCGGGGTGGGTCTACATGGGCATCCTCGCCCTCGGCGCGGAGTCCTTCGCCGTCGTCCAGATCATGACCGTGGGACCCGGCGGGCCCGCCGATTCCACCAACGTACTGACCTTGCTCGTCTACCAGAAGGCGTTCCGTGACGGTCAGGCGGCCTATGCGACCACGATCGGTGTCGCCCTGCTCGTCGTCACGCTGGCCTTCTCCGCCATCGTGATGCGGCTGGGCCGACGTGAGCGGCTGGAGTTCTGATGAAGACCACCGACACCACTCCTCCGGCCGACACCCCGGGCCCGGCCGGCCCTCAGGACGCGGCTGCGGCCGGTACGGTCACGGCGCCGCCGGCCGTACGCAAGACGGCTCCGCCGGCCGTCAGGGAGTCGAAGAGCGGCGGCGTCCTCAATGTGTTCTCGCACGGCGTGCTCGTCATCTGGGCCGTCCTGGTCGTGATGCCGCTGCTGTGGGCGGTCATGACGTCCTTCAAGGACGACAGGTCCATCTTCACCAAGCCGTGGTCGCTGCCCGACTCGCTGCACTTCGAGAACTGGTCGCGCGCCTGGACCCAGGCGCATATGAGCGACTACTTCCTCAACACCGTGCTGGTGGTGGCCGGTTCACTCGTCGGCACCCTGCTGCTCGGCTCGATGGCCGCGTACGTACTGGCGCGCTTCGAGTTCCCGGGCAACCGCTTCATCTACTACCTGTTCATCGGCGGGATGAGCTTCCCGATCATTCTCGCGCTGGTCCCGCTGTTCTACGTCATGAACAATCTGGGCCTGCTGAACACCATCCACGGTCTGATCCTCGTCTATATCGCCTACTCGCTGCCGTTCACGGTCTTCTTCCTCGTCTCGTTCTTCAGGACGCTGCCGACCTCGGTGGCGGAGGCGGCGATCATCGACGGTGCCTCGCACACCCGGACGTTCTTCCAGGTGATGCTGCCCATGGCCAAGCCCGGTCTGATCAGCGTCGGGATCTTCAACTTCCTGGGTCAGTGGAACCAGTACCTGCTGCCCACGGTGCTCAACACCGACCCGGAGAACAAGGTGCTCTCCCAAGGACTGGTGCAGCTCGCGGTCAGCCAGGGATACAAGGGCGACTGGTCGGGCCTCTTCGCCGGTCTGGTGATGGCGATGCTGCCGGTGCTCGCCGCGTACATCATCTTCCAGCGCCAGGTGGTGGCCGGTCTGACGGCGGGCGCCCTGAAGTAGACCGTCGGCAGACCGCCCGGAGATCGCCGGGCGCCCGGCGGTCACGGGACGGCGCAAACCACTCGAACCGCCCGTCGACACTGGTCGGCGGGCGGTTTGTCGTGTTCCGCATTGCTCAAGGTCTTGACGGGGAGCAGCCCGAAAGGCTGAGCTTAGGGTTCACAAGTTGGAGATACGTCGGGGTCTCATTGGCGCGGCCCCGGCCGGCGGCGGCGGTCGTGCCGGCTGCCAAGGGCAGGAGTGGATCAGTCGTGGAGACTCCAGGGTCGCAGTCGTCTCTGCACCGGGCCAACCTCGAACGAGTCGTACGAGCTGTTCGTATGGCCGGTTCGCTCACCCAGGCGGAGATCGCCCGGAGCACGGGACTGTCGGCGGCCACGGTCTCCAATATCGTCCGTGAGCTGAAGGACGGCGGCACGGTCCAGGTCACGCCCACCTCGGCGGGCGGCAGACGGGCCCGCAGCGTCTCGCTCAGCGGGGACGCGGGCACCGTCATCGGCGTCGACTTCGGCCATACGCATCTGCGGGTGGCCGTCGGCAATCTCGCCCACCAGGTGCTCGCCGAGGAGTCGGAGCCGCTCGATGTGGACGCCTCGTCCGCCCAGGGATTCGGCCGCGCCGAGGAGCTGGTCGAGCGGCTGATCGAGAGCACCGGTGTCAGCCGCGGCAAGGTGATAGGCGTCGGGCTCGGCGTTCCCGGGCCGATCGACGTGGAGTCGGGCACGCTCGGCTCCACCTCGATCCTGCCGGGCTGGAGCGGTATCAATCCCAGCGACGAGCTGGCCGGCCGTCTCGGTGTGCCGGTGTACGTGGACAACGACGCGAACCTCGGCGCGCTCGGCGAGCTGGTCTGGGGGAGCGGGCGCGGCGTCAGGGACCTGGCGTACATCAAGGTTGCCAGCGGTGTCGGCGCCGGTCTGGTGATAGACGGCCAGATCTACCGCGGCCCGGGCGGTACGGCCGGTGAGATCGGCCACATCACGCTCGACGAGTCGGGCCCGGTCTGCCGCTGCGGCAACCGCGGCTGTCTGGAGACCTTCACCGCCGCCCGTTATGTCCTGCCGCTGCTCCAGTCCAGCCACGGCGCCGAACTGACCATGGAGCGCGTCGTCCAGCTCGCCAGGGAAGGCGATCCGGGCTGCCGCCGTGTGGTCGCCGACGTGGGCCGTCATATCGGCAGCGGTGTGGCGAATCTGTGCAACCTCCTGAACCCCAGCCGGGTGGTGCTGGGCGGCGATTTGGCGGAGGCTGGGGAGCTGGTGCTCGGCCCGATACGGGAGTCGGTCTCCCGGTACGCGATCCCCAGCGCGGCACGGCAGCTCTCGGTGCTTCCCGGGGCGCTCGGCGGCAGGGCCGAGGTGCTCGGCGCGCTCGCCCTGGTGCTCAGCGAAATGGGCGATTCGACCCTTTTGGAGAGCGTCATTCCGGCCACGACACCTGCCTTCACTTAGATAACGAATGGCACCGTTGTCATCTCGTTAAGGATTTACTCCTTGACGCCGACCTCGGAGCCGAGTTGACTTCCAGCCACCTCGGCCGCAACGACGCGGCCTCGTCAGGGAGGTTTGTGAAGTGAACGCAATGATGCGTCGTGCTGCCGTGGCCGCCGCCGCCACCGCGATGGCCGTCTCGCTCGCCGCCTGTGGCAGCGCGGCGGAGTCCGGCGACAATGCGGATGCGTCGAAGTCGTCGGACAACAAGGGCCCGATCACGGTCGGCCTGCTCCTGCCGGAGAACGAGACCGCCCGGTACGAGAAGTTCGACAAGCCGCTGTTCGAGAAGAAGGTCAGCGAGCTGACCGACGGCACGGGCAAGGTCGTCTACGCCAACGCCAAGCAGGACGCGACGCTGCAGAACCAGCAGGTCGACACGATGATCACCAACAAGGTCGATGTGCTCGTCGTGGACGCCGTCGACTCCAAGGCCATCGCCAGCTCGGTGCAGAAGGCCAAGGACGCCGGTATACCGGTCGTGGCGTACGACCGTCTGGCCGAGGGACCGATCGACGCCTACACCTCCTTCGACAACGAAGAGGTCGGCCGGGTCCAGGGCAAGGCGCTCCTCGAAGCGCTCGGTGACAAGGCCAAGTCCGGCGACATCGTGATGATCAACGGCGCCGTGACCGACCCGAACGCCGCCCTGTTCAAGAAGGGCGCGCACTCCCAGCTCGACGGCAAGGTGACCATCGGCAAGGAGTACGACACCAAGGAGTGGAAGCCGGAGAACGCCAACGCCAACATGGAAGGCGCCATCGCCGCCCTGGGCAAGGACAAGATCATCGGCGTCTACTCCGCCAATGACGGTATGGCCGGCGGTATCATCACCGCCCTCAAGGGCGCCGGCTTCACCAAGCTCCCGCCGGTCACCGGCCAGGACGCCGAACTCGCCGGTGTGCAGCGCATCGTCGCGGGCGAGCAGTTCATGAGCGTCTACAAGTCCTACCCGGAAGAGGCCTCCGTGGCCGGCGAGATGGCCGTCGCGCTCGCCAAGGGCGAGAAGCTCGACTCCATCGCCAAGTCGACGGTCGACAGCGCCACCACCAAGGGCGTTCCCTCGGTGCTCGTCCCGGTCGTGTCGCTGACCAAGGACAACATCAACGACACGGTCATCAAGGACGGCATCTACACGGTCGCCGAGATCTGCACCGGCGCCTACAAGGCCGACTGTGACGCGATCGGTCTGAAGTAGGTCACCCGGGTCACCCGGGGACCGTGCGGTCCCCGCCGGGTCCGCCCGGTGACCTGCCTCCGGTGAAGCCTGTCCGGCACCCCGCCCACCCAACAGCCCCGCAGCTCGGGCGGGGTGCCGGATGGAACCACCTCGGCCGCCGTGCCGCACGCCGTGCTCCGGCACCGTGCGGCCGGCCCCGTCCGTTCTCTTCTGCTCGACCTCCGCGCCTCCCCCCGGCGCGGCATCCCCGCCGGTCAGGCGGCGAAGGAGATGGTTCACGTGACCGCTACGCCCGTGCTGGCGTTGCGAGGGGTCTCCAAGCGATTCGGTGCCGTCCAGGCGCTCACCGAAGTAGAGCTTGAGGTCCACTCCGGTGAGGTGGTCGCCCTGGTCGGCGACAACGGTGCCGGGAAATCCACGCTGGTGAAGACCATCGCCGGCGTGCATCCCATCGATGACGGAGTCATCGAGTGGGAAGGCAGGCCCGTCTCGATCGGCAGGCCGCACGACGCCCAGAGCCTGGGCATCGCCACCGTCTACCAGGACCTGGCGCTGTGCGACAACATCGATGTCGTCGGCAACCTCTACCTCGGCCGTGAACTGCGGAGCTGGGGCGTGCTCAACGAGGTCGAGATGGAGCGCCGCTCGCGCGAGCTGCTCACCACCCTGTCGATCCGTATTCCGAGCGTCCGTATCCCGATCGCCTCGCTCTCCGGCGGCCAGCGGCAGACCGTGGCCATCGCCAGGTCCATGCTCGGCGAGCCCAAGCTCGTCATCCTGGACGAGCCGACCGCGGCCCTCGGTGTCGAGCAGACCGCCCAGGTGCTCGACCTGGTCGAGCGGCTGCGCGAGCGCGGTCTCGCCGTGCTGCTCATCAGCCACAACATGGCGGACGTCAAGGCCGTCGCGGACAAGGTGGCCGTGCTCAGGCTCGGCACCAACAACGGCGTCTTCGATGTCGCGTCCACCTCGCAGGAAGAGATCATCGCGGCCATCACCGGAGCCACGGACAACGCCGTGACCCGTCGCGCGTCGCGCACCGTGGAGGTTCAGAAGTGACCACCGAGAACACCTCCCCCTCGCTCGACAAGGCGGCGCCGGCCGGCCAGGCACCGGCCCCGGTCGACGCTCCCGCCGCGGCGGACGGCGCGGTCACCGCGGTCGACCCGCGGCTGCTCGTGCGCGAGCAGGGATTCGGCGGCTATATCACCGAGTTCAAGCGGAAGATCCGCGCCGGTGATCTGGGCGCGATACCCGTCGTGCTCGGCCTGATCATCATCTGGGCGATCTTCGGCAGCCTGAACTCCAACTTCCTGACCGCGGAGAACCTCAGCAATATTTCCGTGGCCATGGTCGGCACCGGCATGATCGCCGTCGGTATCGTCTTCGTCCTGCTGCTCGGTGAGATCGACCTCTCGGTCGGCTCGGTCAGCGGTGTCGCGGGCGCGACCTTCGCGGTCCTCAGCGTCACGCACGGCATGGCGGACTGGCTGGCGTTCGTCCTCGCCATCCTCACCGGTACGGCCGCCGGAGCCATCCACGGCTTCTTCTTCGCCCGGATCGGTGTCCCGGCCTTCGCCGTCACCCTGGCCGGTCTGCTGTTCTGGAGCGGCTTCATGCTCCAGCTCCTCGGCGACAGCGGCACCGTCAACCTGAGCGCCGACAGCCTGGTGGCCAAGCTCACCACGTACTACTTCACCGATGTGGCGGCGGCCTACGGTCTCGCCGTGGTCGCGGTGGCGGTCTTCTTCCTGACCTCGTTCTTCGAGAACCGGCGGCGCGAGGCGGCCGGAGTGCCGTCCAGGCCGCTCAGCGAGACCATCCTGCGCTCCGCGCTGCTCGCCGTGGTGGCCTTCGTCGTGGCGGCCCTCTTCAACCAGTACAAGGGCCTGCCGCTGGCGGTGGTGATCTTCCTCGCGGTGCTCGTGATCACCGACTTCGTGCTGCGCCGCACCAGTTACGGCCGTAAGGTCTTCGCACTCGGCGGCAGCGTCGAGGCCTCCCGCCGCGCGGGCATCAATGTCGCGCTGGTCCGTATCTCGATCTTCTCGCTCGCCGGTACGTTCGCCGCGGTCGGCGGTCTCTTCATCGCCTCCAAGATCGCCGCGGCCAACCAGGGAGCGGGCAGCGGCGACCTGCTGATGAACGCCATCGCGGCGGCCGTCATCGGCGGCACCAGCCTCTTCGGCGGCCGTGGCCGCACCTGGAACGCGCTGCTCGGTGTGCTGGTCATCGTCTCGATCCAGTACGGTCTCGCCCTCCAGGGCATCGCCTCGCCGATCCAGAACATGATCACCGGCGCGGTGCTCCTCGCGACCGTCGTCATCGACGCCGTGACCCGTAAGACCCAGAAGGCGGCGGGCCGCGCCTGAGCGGACGCCGTACGAGACGCCGTACGATTCGCGGGCCGTGCCCGGCATCCGACCTCGGGTGCCGGGCACAGCCGTGTTCCGGGCGTCGGCGATATGACGTACATACATCCGATCGAGTGATGTGCAACGCACCGCCCGCTGATGACACGCGCGAGCGGAACATTAGACTCGCCAGATCGGCAGAGCTGGACCAGCCCAAAACGCAAGGAGGCACAGTGAAGCAGGTGCCGCGCGAAGCGCGCCGAGCAGGATCGGGGGTGGGCGGATGGGAGCTGATGACCCGCATCCGAGGACCTCGCGATCTGGACCGGCTCGGCCCGGAGCAGCTTGAGGAGCTGGCCGCGGAGATCCGTTCGTTCCTCGTGGACGCGGTCTCCAAGACCGGCGGCCACCTCGGCCCGAACCTCGGTGTCGTCGAGCTGACCATCGCCCTGCACCGTGTCTTCCACTCGCCGAAGGACAAGATCCTCTTCGACACGGGCCATCAGTCCTATGTCCACAAGCTGCTCACCGGCCGTCAGGACTTCTCGCGGCTGAAGAGCAAGGGCGGTCTGTCGGGCTATCCCTCCCGCGCCGAGTCCGAGCACGACATCATCGAGAACTCGCACGCCTCCACCGTGCTCGGCTGGGCCGACGGTCTCGCCAAGGCCAACCAGGTCCTGGACAAGGACGACCGCGTGGTCGCGGTGATCGGCGACGGCGCGCTGACCGGCGGTATGGCCTGGGAGGCGCTGAACAACATCGCCGACGCCAAGGACCGCCCGCTCGTCATCGTCGTCAACGACAACGAGCGCTCGTACGCACCGACCATCGGCGGCCTCGCGAACCATCTCGCCACCCTGCGCACCACCGACGGCTACGAGCGCTTCCTGGCCCGCGGCAAGGACCTCCTGGAGCGCACTCCGGTCGTCGGCAGGCCTCTCTACGACACCCTGCACGGCGCCAAGAAGGGCCTCAAGGACTTCATCGCGCCGCAGGGCATGTTCGAGGACCTCGGACTGAAGTACGTCGGTCCCATCGACGGCCATGACATCGAGGCCCTGGAGTCCGCGCTGCTGCGGGCCAAGCGCTTCGGCGGCCCGGTCATCGTGCACTGTCTCACCGAGAAGGGCCGGGGCTATCAGCCCGCGCTCGCGGACGAGGCGGATCGTTTCCACGCCGTCGGAAAGATCCATCCCGACACCGGTCTGCCGATCGCCTCCTCGGGTGTCGACTGGACCGCCGTGTTCGGCGAGGAGATGGTCAAGCTCGGCAGGGAGCGCGAGGACATCG
Organism: Streptomyces sp. NPDC059743; assembly: GCF_042732975.1. Classification (NCBI taxonomy): domain Bacteria; kingdom Bacillati; phylum Actinomycetota; class Actinomycetes; order Kitasatosporales; family Streptomycetaceae; genus Streptomyces; species Streptomyces sp. NPDC059743. The sequence continues at coordinate 284,392 of NZ_JBHWGS010000007.1, forward strand.
TCGCGATCACGGCCGCCATGCTCCAGCCGGTCGGTCTCGACAAGTTCGCCAAGCTCTTCCCGGACCGGGTGTACGACGTCGGCATCGCGGAACAGCACGGCGCCGTCTCCGCGGCGGGCCTGGCCACCGGCGGTGTCCACCCGGTCTTCGCCGTCTACGCGACCTTCCTCAACCGGGCCTTCGACCAGGTCCTGATGGATGTCGCCCTGCACCGCTGCGGTGTGACCTTCGTCCTGGACCGCGCCGGGATCACCGGCACCGACGGCGCCTCGCACAACGGCATGTGGGACATGTCGATCCTCCAGGTCGTGCCCGGTCTGCGGATCGCCGCGCCGCGCGACGCCGACCAGGTGCGCGCCCAGCTCCGCGAGGCGGTGGCCATCGACGACGCACCGACCGTGGTGCGCTTCTCCAAGGGCGCGGTCGGCCCGGCCGTTCCCGCCGTCGGCCGGATCGGCGGTATGGACGTGCTGCGCAGGCCCGCCGAGGGCCCGGCGGATGTCCTGCTGGTCTCCGTCGGCGCGCTCGCGCCGATGTGTCTGGAGATCGCCGGGCTGCTCGACAAGCAGGGCATCACCACCACCGTTGTCGATCCGCGCTGGGTCAAGCCGGTGGACGAGGCCCTCGCGCCGCTCGCCGAGCAGCACCGTGTCGTCGTCACCGTCGAGGACAACAGCCGCGTCGGCGGAGTCGGTTCCACGATCGCCCAGACGCTGCGCGACGCCGGCGTCGACGTACCGCTGCGGGACTTCGGCATCCCGCCGCGCTTCCTCGACCACGCCTCCCGCAAGGAGGTCATGGCCGAGATCGGGCTGACCGCGCCGGACGTCGCACGCCAGGTCACCGGCCTGGTCGCGAAGCTGGACGGCCGGCTGGAGGACTCGCCCACCGAGGCCGCCCGCGACTGAGCACCTGTTCCCCCGAACGGCTGATGGGCCGGTCGGTCCGCCCTGTACGGGGTGGTCCGACCGGCCCATCCGTGTGAAATAAGACATTGCGGGTGCCAGGGCTGCACGGCCTCTCGGTCATTGCCGGAACGACGCGCACACGGAGGTATGCCGGTGAGTACACAGCACGCCCCGGGACCAGCCGGAAACGGGATGTTCCGTACCAAAGGCGTCGAGCAGTCCATCCGTGACACCGAGGCTCCCGAGTTCGCGCTCAGGAAGTCGCTCTCCGCGCTCGATCTCACCGTCTTCGGTGTCGGTGTGATCATCGGTACGGGAATCTTCGTACTGACCGGAGTGGTGGCCCGGCAGAACGCCGGACCGGCCACCGCGCTCGCGTTCGTCGTCTCGGGCATCGTCTGCGCGCTGGCCGCCCTCTGCTACGCCGAATTCGCCTCGACCGTACCGGTGGCCGGATCCGCGTACACCTTCGCGTACGCCTCGCTCGGCGAGCTGCCCGCCTGGATCATCGGCTGGGACCTCGTCCTGGAACTGGCGCTGGGCTGCGCGGTCGTGGCCGTCGGCTGGTCCGGCTATGTGCGCTCGCTGATGGGCAACGGAGGCGTGAGTCTGCCGGACTTCCTGTCCGGCACCCATGGCGGAACGTTCGGCTTCGATCTGCTCGCGTTCCTCCTCGTGCTCGTCCTGTCCGGCATCCTCGTCCTCGGTGTGAAGTTCTCCTCACGGGTCACCGCCGCCGTCGTCGCGGTGAAGGTCACCGTCGTGCTGCTCGTGATCGTCGTCGGCGCGTTCTTCATCACCGGCTCCAACTACCGGCCGTTCATCCCGCCCGCCGAACCCAGCCCGGGCGGCGGCGGACTGAAGGCTCCGCTCATCCAGCTCATGTCCGGCTATATGCCCACCGACTTCGGTGTCATGGGCATCTTCACCGCCGCTGCCGTCGTCTTCTTCGCCTTCATCGGCTTCGACATCGTCGCCACCGCCGCCGAGGAGACCGTCGACCCGCAGCGCGACGTCCCGCGCGGCATCCTCGGCTCGCTGTTCCTCTGCACGGTGCTGTATGTCGCGGTCTCCCTCGTCGTCACCGGGATGCAGCACTACTCCCAGCTCTCCGTGGACGCTCCGCTCGCCGACGCCTTCAAATCCGTCGGCCATCCCTTCTGGGCCGGGCTCATCAGCTTCGGCGCGGCCGTCGGACTCACCTCCGTCTGTATGATCCTGCTGCTCGGCCAGACCCGGGTGTTCTTCGCGATGAGCCGCGACGGACTGCTTCCCAGGACCTTCTCCCGCGTACAGCCCCGGTTCGGCACGCCCTACCGCTCGACCGTCCTCCTCGGTGTGATCGTGGCGGTCGTCGCGGGCTGCACCTCCATCGAGGAGCTCGCCGAACTGGTCAACATCGGTACGCTCTTCGCCTTTGTCGTGGTCGCGCTGGGCGTCGTCCTCCTGCGCCGGCGGCGTCCCGACCTGCCGCGCGCCTTCCGCACTCCGCTGGTGCCGTATCTGCCGATCGCCTCCGTGCTGGCCTCCCTGTGGCTGATGCTCAATCTGCCCGCCGAGACCTGGCTGCGCTTCGGCATCTGGATGGTCGTCGGCTGTGTCGTCTACGCCTTCTACGGACGTGTCCACAGCCGCCTCGCAACCGCCCGCTGACGGCGGGCAGCGGCTCGTACCGGCCTCCGCGATGCTCGCCGAGCCGCCGCCGCCCGCCCTGCGGCACGGACACTCCCGGCACCGCGCCGCACCGCCCACGGCCCGCGGGAGCGCCCCGTACTGGCGGCGGCTGCTCCCGGTCGTCGCGCTGGTGGTCCTGATCACCCGGATCCCGTCCTTCCGCCATCCTCTGTGGAGCCCGGACGAGGGCTATCTCGCCGTCCAGGCACGGATGCTGGCCGACGGCGGAGCGCTGTACGAGACCGTCGTCGACCGCAAGCCGCCGCTGCTGCCCTGGCTGTACGAGGCCGTCCTCGCGCTCTTCGGCGACGGCTCGCCGTACGCGATGAAGGTCCTCGCAGCCTTCGCCCAACTGCTCACCGCCGCCCTGCTGGCCGCCGTCGCGCGCGAGCGCTGGGGCGACCGGGCGGGCCGGACCGCCGGAGTCCTCCATCCGCTGCTCTCCATCGGCCTCAATCCCGAGGACACGCAGGCCGCCACCTTCGAGGTTTTCATACTGCCGTTCACGGCCGCGGCGATCTGGTGCGCGGGCCGCGGGCGCCCGGGCGCCGCCGGACTCGCCGTCGCCGGCGCCCTGCTGACGAAACAGACCGGCGGCGCCGTCCTCGTGCCCGTCCTGTGGCTGCTGTGGCACTCCGCGCCCGGCAGAGCCGGACTGCCGCGGCTCGCCGCCGGGCTCCTCCTGCCGGTCCTCGCGGCGGCCCTGCTCACTGATCCGTCCGGCTTTCTCTTCTGGACGCTGACGGGATCGGCCGCGTACGCCGCCTTCACCGGCTCCGGACTCCATATGGTCTCCCGGGGCCTCGCCAACACCGCCCTGCTCGCTCTCGCCTGCTCCGCGCTGCTGGCACCGCTCGCCCGGGCCCGGCGCACCGCACGAGGCGGCACCGCGGATCTGTGGGTGTGGCTCGCCGCCTCGGCCGTCGCCGTCGTGGCGGGCTTCCACTTCTTCGGCCACTACTTCCTGCAACTCGTGCCGCCGCTCGTGCTGCTGGCGACCGCCGCCCTGCGCCCGCTGTCCCGCGAACGGGCCGCGTCCGCGCTGCTGACCTCGGTCTGCGTCTGCGCGCTCTTCCTCACCTGGGGCTTCCTCGCGCCACGCCCGGAGCTGGCCCACGCCCAGCGGCTTGCCGACGCCGTACGGGCCCGCACCGGGCCCGCCGACCGGGTCCTGGTCTGGGGGATACACCCGGAGACGTACTGGCTCGCCGACCGGACGCCCGCCAGCCGCTATCTGACGGCCGGTCTGCTCACCAACTACAGCGGCGGCCGGGACGGCCCTCAGGTCGGCGAGAAGTACGCCATGGCGGGCGCCTGGCCCGTACTCGTCGGCGAGCTGCGCTCCCGTCCGCCCGCCCTGGTCGTGGACGACTCGCGCGGCGGCCCCTACGGTCCGGGCCGGCTGCCCACCCTGCGCGCCCTGCTGGCCCGGCAGTACCGGCCGCTGCCGGCGACGGTCGACGGCGCGGTGCTCTACGTACGCTCCTCCTCAGGAGGCTGACGTACGGTCCTGGGGCCCACGCACCGTGCGCCGTACGCCGCCACCCGGCGGCACAGCTCCCGGTCGGCCGACACGACGACACAGCCGAGCCCGTCCGCCGCCGCCCGCGCCTAGGGCCTCTCGTGTGGATCTTGCTGGGCTCGCGTGCCCTGGCACCGCGCCTCGCGGCGTTGTCGTCACTCAACGACGCTCCGCGTCGCCTCCCTCCTCCGCCTTGCGATCCACGGCACCAACGCCGACATCAGCCGCTCCCGCGGCGGGCGCTCCCTGATCCAGCCAGATCCACACGAAAGACCCTAGCTCCACGATCCGGTCGTCGCCGCTGCCCGGCGCGGGCTCGACCCGTACGCCCGGCACCGCCGCCACCTCCCGGGCCGCGCCCTCCACGACCAGCACGATCTCCACGGGCCCCGGATGCCCGGCGATCCCGCGCCCGGCGTACGGCACCAGGGAGTCGCGCAGCCGCTCCGTGGCGCCGCGCCGGTCGCGCCACCATCCGTCGGGCACGGAACCGACCACGTTCGCCGCGTCCACGACGATCTGAGTCCGCATCCCGCAAGCGTGTCACAGCGGTGGCACACGCGGGCTCCCGGATCCGCCGCGGTACCCGCGCGTATCATCGTGTCCCGGGTTTCCAGCGCTCGGGAAGGTGGCAGCGGGCCATGACACCGAGGTCCGGACGGACGTCGAGACGATCGGGAGACGGCGCGGGCAGCGCCCTGACGGGCGAGCCGCGCCGTACGCTCCCGGCACTTCCCGTGGACAACTCCCTCCCGGCGACCACCGGCTGGCTGCTGCGCGGCAAGGACGGCAGGCTCACGGCCTACGCGCCGGCCGCCGAAGGCGTGCTGCGCTGGACGGAGGACCGGCCCGGCGGCCCGGACTGGTCGGGACCCGAACTGCTCGCCGCACCTCGTGCCGGTCTGCTGCCGTATCTCTCCATCGCCCAGAGCGCGGAGGGCTTCGTCCATCTGCTGGCGGTGCGCAGGCGTCCCAGCGCCGACGGGCCCGACGAGGTCGATCTCCTGCACGCCGTCCAGTTCCAGACGGGCCGTCCGCTGCGGGACTGGCAGTCCCTGGGCAATCCGCACGGCAAGGACCGGGCGAAGGCCCTCCGTATCGGCATGCCCTCGATGGTCCTCGACACGACCGGCTCCGTGCATCTCTTCGTACGGAACGCGAACGGCCGTCTCTCGGCCAAGAACCAGCTGCGGTCCGGCCGTTGGCGGGCCTGGGGCGGCGCGAACCCGGAAGGGACCGTGCTGACCGGCGAGGCGGCGGCGGCCGTCGCCGATCACGGTGGGATCGAAGTCCTCGTGCCGGCCCGGGACACCATCGTCCGCTGGCTGCGCGAGAAGCCCGAAGCGGCCCTGGAACGCGCCGAGGACGAGCCGGTCGCCCCGGTCGCGCCCGGCACGCTCATCGCGGAGCGCACGGGCGCGGGAGGGCTCACGTACTTCTGGCGCGATGCCGAGGACAGTACGGTCCACGCCTGGCGCCCGGGCATGGACCCGGTCCGGCTGGGCGGTCCCGGCGCCGGACCGCTGGCCCTGCTCCGTACTCCCGTCGACGGCCACGACTGCACGATCCTCGCCCAGCGCGGCCCCGACGGCCGTCCCAGCATCGCCGCGTATCCGACCGAGAACGAGGCCGTGGGCCTCAACTGGACTCCGTCCGGCGAGCCCTGCGTGGGCGCTCCGGCCCTGGCCCTGGACGGCGACGGCAGAGTGGTCCTGGCCGCACTGGGCGAGGACGGCACGCTGCGGCTGGCCCGCCAGAAGGCGGAACCGGGCCTGGCCCTGGCGGCCTGGACACGGGTCTGACGGCCCGTACGCGGCACGACCACCCACAGACAGCGGTCAGGCCGTACGGAGGTCTCCGTACGGCCTGACCGGTCGTCCGCCCGCGTGAGGGCTACGCAGGTACGCTCGCCACGCCCGGCGCCAGGAACCGCTTGCCGTTCACACGCTCCGAGACGCCTTCCCGGTCCAGATACGGTGTGATGCCGCCCAGATGGAAGGGCCAGCCCGCGCCCGTGAGCAGACAGAGGTCGATGTCCTGCGCCTCGGCGACGACGCCCTCGGCCAGCATCAGCCCGATCTCCTGAGCCACCGCGTCCAGCACACGCTCCCGGGTCTGCTCCTCCGTCAGGACCGTATCGCCCTGCTTGAGGAGCGCGGCGACCTCCGGATCCAGCTCCGGCGCGCCCGAGTCATAGACATAGAAGCCGCGCTTGCCCGCCTTCACGACCGCCGCGAGGTTCTCCGAGACCGTGAAACGGTCCGGGAACGCGCGGTGCAGCGTCTCGGAGACATGCAGCCCGATCGCCGGGCCGACCAGCTCCAGCAGCACCAGCGGCGACATCGGCAGCCCCAGCGGCTCCACCGCGCGCTCCGCCACCGCGACCGGAGTGCCCTCGTCGATGACATTCTGGATCTCGCCCATGAAGCGCGTGAGGATACGGTTGACGACAAACGCCGGCGCGTCCTTGACCAGCACCGCGCTCTTCCTGAGCTTCTTCGCCACTCCGAACGCCGTCGCCAGCGCCGCATCGTCGGTCCGCTCGCCGCGCACGATCTCCAGCAGCGGCAGGATCGCGACCGGATTGAAGAAGTGGAAGCCCACGACACGCTCGGGATGCTTCAGCTTCGACGCCATCTCGGAGACCGACAGCGACGAGGTGTTGGTGGCGAGGATCGCATGCGCCGGAGCGACCGCCTCGACCTCCGCGAACACCTGCTGCTTGACGCCCATCTCCTCGAAGACGGCCTCGATGACGAAGTCCGCGTCCGCGAAGCCCTCGGCCTTGTCCAGCACACCGGAGACCAGCGCCTTGAGCCGGTTCGCCTTGTCCTGGTTGATACGGGACTTCAGCAGCAGCTTGTCGATCTCGCCATGGACATACCCGACGCCCTTGTCGATACGCTCCTGGTCGATGTCCGTGAGGACGACCGGGACCTCAAGCCGGCGCAGGAAGAGCAGCGCGAGCTGCGAGGCCATCAGTCCGGCGCCGACCACGCCCACCTTGGTGACCGGACGGGCCAGCGACTTGTCCGGCGCTCCGGCCGGGCGCTTGGCGCGCCGCTGCACCAGATCGAAGGCATAGATCCCGGCGCGCAGCTCGCCGCCCATGATCAGGTCCGCCAGCGCCCGGTCCTCGGCGTCGAAGCCCGCCTGGAGGTCGCCGTCCTTGGCCGCGGCGATGATGTCGAGCGCGCGGTAGGCGGCCGGAGCCGCGCCGTGCACCTTGGAGTCGGCGAAGGCCCGGCCGCGCGCGACGGCCTGGTCCCAGGCCTCACCGCGGTCCACCGCGGGCCGTACGATCTCCAGCTCGCCCTTGAGCACGGACGCCGTCCACAGCAGCGACTGCTCCAGGAAGTCCGCGCCCTCGAAGATCGCGTCCGCGATTCCCAGCTCATGCACCTGGGCGCCCTTGAGCTGCTTGTTCTGGCTGAGCGAGTTCTCGAGGACGACCGAGACCGCGCGCTCGGCGCCGATCAGATTCGGCAGGAGCGTACAGCCGCCCCAGCCCGGCACCAGACCGAGGAAGACCTCGGGCAGCGAGAACGCGGGCAGCGCGGCCGACACCGTGCGGTACCGGCAGTGCAGACCGATCTCCACACCGCCGCCCATCGCCGCGCCGTTGTAGTACGCGAACGTCGGCACGGCCAGCGCGGCGAGCCGCTTGAAGACGTCATGGCCGCCGCGGCCGATCGCGAGGGCGTCCTCGTGGCGCTTCAGCAGCTCCACGCCCTTGAGGTCGGCGCCGACGGCGAAGATGAACGGCTTGCCGGTCACGCCCACACCGACGATGGCGCCCTCGGACGCCTCCGCCTCGACCTGGGCGATCGCGGCGTCCAGATTCGCCAGCGACTGCGGGCCGAACGTCGTCGGCTTCGTGTGGTCGAGACCGTTGTCCAGCGTGATCAGCGCGAAGCGCCCGGCGCCCGCGGGCAGATCGAGATGGCGTACATGCGCCTGGGTGACGACCTCGTCGGGGAACAGCTCGGCCGCGCCCTTCAGGAGTTCAGCGGTGCTCACTTGGTGCCTCCGTCGAAGTGCGGGTTCTCCCAGATGACCGACGCGCCCATGCCGAAGCCGACGCACATCGTGGTCAGTCCGTACCTGACGTCGGGTCGTGCCTCGAACTGCCGGGCGAGCTGCGTCATCAGCCGTACGCCGGAGGAGGCCAGCGGATGGCCGAACGCGATGGCGCCGCCGTACTGGTTGACGCGCTCGTCGTCGTCCGCGATGCCGTAGTGGTCGAGGAAGGCCAGCACCTGCACGGCGAAGGCCTCGTTGATCTCGAACAGCCCGATGTCGGAGATCGAGAGGCCCGCCTTGGCGAGGGCCTTCTCCGTCGACGGGATCGGCCCGTAGCCCATCACCTCGGGCTCGACACCCGCGAAGGCGTACGAGACGAGCCGCATCCTGACCGGCAGTCCCTGCTCGCGCGCGAAGTCCTCGGCGGCGATCAGCGAGGCCGTGGCGCCGTCGTTGAGCCCGGCGGCATTGCCCGCGGTGACCCGGCCGTGCGGCCGGAACGGCGTCTTGAGCCCGGCCAGCGTCTCCAGCGTCGTACCGGGCCGCATCGGCTCGTCGGCGGTGGCCAGACCCCAGCCGGTCTCGCCTGCCGCCGGATCGGTACGGCGGATCGAGATCGGCACCAGATCCTGCTGGATCAGACCGTTCGCATACGCCTTGGCGGCCTTCTCCTGCGAACGCACCGCGTACTCGTCGGCACGGAGCTTGGTCAGATGCGGGAAGCGGTCGTGCAGATTCTCGGCCGTCATCCCCATGAAAAGGGCGGAGTCGTCCACGAGCTTCTCGCTCACGAACCGGGGATTGGGATCCACACCCTCACCCATCGGATGCCGGCCCATGTGCTCGACACCGCCGGCCACGACGATGTCGTACGCGCCGAACGCGATGGAGCCCGCCGTACTGGTCACCGCGGTCAGCGCGCCCGCGCACATCCGGTCCACGGAGTAGCCGGGCACGGACTGCGGCAGCCCGGCGAGGATGCCCGCGGTACGGCCGAGCGTGAGGCCCTGATCACCGATCTGCGTGGTCGCGGCGATCGCGACCTCGTCGATCCGCGCCGGGTCGAGATCCGGGTTGCGGCGCAGCAGCTCCCGGATCGCCTTCACGACAAGATCGTCGGCCCGGGTCTCGTGGTACATGCCCTTCGGGCCCGCCTTGCCGAACGGGGTACGGACGCCGTCGACAAAGACGACGTCCCTGACGGTACGAGGCACGATGGCTCTCCTCCAGGGTGCGGGATGGCACTGCGGGAGCACGCCGAAGCGCGCGCGTACCCATGCTACTCCCCAGTAACCGACCGCGCCCCGTCGGCCTTTTCTTTTGAGGGCTCGGTTCGCCTCCGGGCGCTTTATGCCACTGTCGACGGTCGACCGTGCTCGATTCGCTCGTACCTCGCGAACCTCCGCGCGCTCTCCCTTTCGACAGCGGCGCGCCCTTCGGCTCACTCGCCGGCGGCCGTGCGGGGCCGGAACGTCTCCGCAACCCGAACCTGTCCGGGCTGGCCGGTTCGTCCTCAAACGCCGGACGGGCTGGTTTTTCCGGCCTGCGGCCGGGCGCGAACGGGTCCCACGCACCCCCACCGTCCGGGCACCCGGCACCGGTGCCGACGGTTCCGTCCTCAATCGCCGGACGGGCTGGATTTTGCCCCACAATCTGGGAGCCCGGCACCGGGCTGGGCCGTTCCGTCCTCAATCGCCGGACGGGCTTGGTGGGTGCCCGGCACGAGCCGCAGCCGGGCCCACGGGCGGGAGGGGGGCGGGGTCGTAGGAGGTGCGTGTCCGGACACTAAAGCGTGATTTGTGCCGCACACGAAACCCGCACCCAACAACTGACCCGCACGCGGCGTAAATCATGCCGTCCGGACATGTACCTCCGGAGGCCCCGGCACCCGCACCCACCACCGGCCCCCGCGCCGCAGGCGCGTAAAGCCCCCGCCGCACGGCGGCCCCCCCCGCCGGGAGGCGTTAAGGCGCCGGTGACAGCGAGCGCGTCAGCAACGGTGCCACCTGGGCGATCTGCCACGGCCTCGCCCCGTACTCCGCCAGCGCCAGCGACACCGCTTCCACCGTCCGCTCCCGCGGCGGCTCCCAGCAGACCCGCCGCACCGTGTCCGGCGTGATCAGGTTCTCCTGCGGCATGTTCAGCCGCTCCGCCAGCGCCGAGACCGCCGCGCGCGCCGCCGACAGCCGCTCCGCCGCCTCCGGGTCCTTGTCCGCCCAGGAGCGCGGCGGCGGCGGTCCCGCGACCTGCTGGCCCGGCTGTGGGAGGTCCGCGTCCGGCAGGGCGCGCGCCCGGTCCACCGCCGCCTGCCACTGTTCGAGCTGGCGCCGTCCCATCCGATGGCCGAAACCGGGCAGCGCGGTGAGCGCGTGCACATTCACCGGCAGGGCCAGCGACGCCTCGATGATCGCCGTGTCGCTCAGCACCTTGCCCGGGGAGACGTCGCGCCGCTGCGCGACCCGGTCACGGGTGGTCCACAGCTCCCGTACGACCGCCATCTGCCGGCGGCGGCGCACCTTGTGCATCCCCGACGTACGGCGCCACGGATCCTTGCGCGGCGCCGGCGGCGGGGCCGAGGCGATCGCCTCGAACTCCTGGTGCGCCCACTCCAGCTTGCCCTGCCGGTCCAGCTCCTTCTCCAGCGCGTCGCGCAGATCGACCAGCAGCTCCACATCGAGCGCGGCGTACCGCAGCCAGGGCTCGGGAAGAGGCCGCGTCGACCAGTCGACGGCGGAGTGGCCCTTCTCCAGCGCGTACCCGAGGACGTTCTCGACCATCGCGCCGAGCCCGACCCGGGGGAAGCCCGCCAGCCGGCCTGCCAGTTCCGTGTCGAACAGCCGGGTGGGCGTCATGCCTATTTCGCGCAGGCACGGAAGATCCTGCGTGGCCGCGTGGAGGATCCACTCGGTCTCCGCGAGCACCTCGCCGAGCCCGGAGAGATCAGGGCAGCCGACCGGATCGATCAGTGCCGTGCCCGCGCCCTCACGGCGCAGCTGGACGAGATACGCGCGCTGACCGTAGCGGTAGCCGGACGCGCGCTCCGCGTCGACGGCCACCGGGCCGGTGCCCGCGGCGAAGGCCGCGATCACTCCGGCCAGGTCTGCTTCGGCGGCGACCACCGGCGGAATGCCCTCGCGGGGCTCCAGCAAAGGGATCGGCGCCGATTCGCCGTCGCCCGGGGGCTGCGACATCAGCGGCTGCCGCCGCGGGCCCCCGGTGGTTCGCAGTGCTGGCTCTGCTGCGGTCTCTTGGGCGTCGGTCACCTGTCAAGGGTATCTGTGAACGGACGGCGCCCGTCGACGGAACGTTCCGTCGACGGGCGGTGGGGGGAGAACGGGGGAGCGGGGTCGGTCAGTGGATGATGCCGGTACGGAGGGCCACGGCGACCATCCCCGCCCGGTCGCCCGTGCCGAGCTTGCGCGCGATACGGGCGAGATGGCTCTTGACGGTGAGCGCGGACAGGCCCATCGAGACACCGATGGCCTTGTTGGACTGGCCTTCGGCCACCAGCCTGAGCACCTCGACCTCACGGCCGGAGAGCTCGCGGTAGCCGCCCGGGTGGCTCGGCGCGCCGGGCGGGCGGCGGTGCATCCGCTGACCGGCGCCGATGGGGGCGGCGCCGGGGCGGGTGGGATGGCCGATGTTGGTGCGTGTGCCGGTCACGACATAGCCCTTGACGCCGCCCGCGAGGGCGTTGCGCACCGCGCCGATGTCATCGGCGGCGGAGAGGGCGAGGCCGTTGGGCCAGCCGGCGGCTCGGGTCTCGGACAGCAGGGTCAGCCCGGAACCGTCGGGCAGGTGGACGTCGGCAACGCAGATGTCGCGCGGGTTGCCGACGCGGGGGCGTGCCTCCGCGATGGACGATGCCTCGATGACGTCTCGTACTCCAAGCGCCCACAGATGGCGGGTGACGGTGGAGCGGACGCGCGGGTCGGCCACGACGACCATGGCCGTCGGCTTGTTCGGGCGGTAGGCGACCAGGCTTGCGGGCTGCTCGAGGAGAACGGACACCAGGCCTCCTGGGAAGGTGCGGGACGGCGCCGGCTCTGGGGGATGAAGCCGGAGGGAACCGTGTTTGAAGGGTCATTGACCTCTTCGGCAGCAATCCCGCCCGCCTTTAGAGAATGATCACGATTTGGTGAGTAACAATTCGGGCAATTCGGACGGGTGATCGATCATCCTATGACCGGTCCCATCGCTCCGACGTGCAAGGAGAGCACCGAGAGGACGGAGAGCATGGCGAACCGCCGCCGTGGCGTCATGACGCCACGGCGGCGGTGTGAAGGAGCGTCAGTTACGTCAGATGCGTCAGATACGTCAGGACACAGGACATACGTCGGATACGTTCGGATACGTCAGGACACCTGTGGACCGCGCCGCTGGGGCAGGGACACCACGCCCGCGCCGGAGCCCGCCTCCGCGGGTCCCTGGAGCGGTCCCGGCGCGGCCGGCGGCAGTCCCGCGATCTGGCAGAGCAGATCGCACCAGGCGGCGAGATGCGCCGCGGTGTCGGGCACTCCGGCCCGGCCCTCGCGCGGTGTCCAGGACGCGCGGATCTCGATCTGGGTCGCCGGTCTGCGCTCGGCGAGACCGCCGAAGTAGTACGAGCCGGCCCGTGTGACCGTACCGCCGGCCTCTCCGTACGACAGTCCGCGCGCCTCCAGCGCGCCCGTCAGCCAGGACCAGCACACCTCGGGCAGCAGCGGATCGGCGGCCATCTCCGGCTCCAGCTCCGCCCGCACCAGCGTGACCAGCCGGAACACTCCCTGCCAGGCCTCGTGTCCGGCCGGATCGTGCAGCAGGATCAGCCGGCCGTCGGCGAGATCGTCCTCGCCGTCGACGACCGCCGCCTCCAGGGCGTACGCGTACGGTGCGAGCCGCTTCGGCGGCGGCGTCGGCTCGATCTCGATCCCGGGACGCAGCCGCGCCGACCGCAGTGCTTCGACCGCCGTACGGAACGCGGACGGGACGGAGCCCCCCTCCGCGCTGCCTGTTCCCTCGGTGCCGTTGGAATGATCGGAAAACTGTCCCTGAGCCGCAGCCATGCGGGGAAGAGTAGGCGGAACGCGCGTCTCGCGCAGGGAGGGACACCCGGGCCGGGGCAGCGGCTTCCCCGTACATGCGAAGATTCTGGTCGTGAGCGCGATTGACCGCCCTTCGGGCCAGCAGACGAAGACAGACGAATCGGCCTTTCTCAAGGCGTGCAGGCGTGAACCGGTACCGCACACGCCGGTCTGGTTCATGCGGCAGGCCGGGCGCTCGCTGCCGGAATACCTCAAGGTCCGCGAGGGAATTCCGATGCTGGAGTCCTGTATGCGGCCCGAGCTGGTCACCGAGATCACACTCCAGCCCGTACGGCGCCACAAGGTCGACGCCGCGATCTACTTCAGCGACATCGTCGTCCCGCTCAAGGCCATCGGTCTCGACCTCGACATCAAGCCGGGCGTCGGCCCGGTCGTCGCCGACCCGATCCGCAGCCGGGCCGATCTCGCGCGGCTGCGCGATCTCACTCCCGACGATGTCTCCTATGTCACCGAGGCGATCGGGATGCTGACCGGAGAGCTGGGCTCCACACCGCTCATCGGCTTCGCCGGCGCTCCCTTCACCCTCGCCAGCTATCTCGTGGAGGGCGGTCCGTCCCGCAACCACGAGCACACCAAGGCGATGATGTACGGCGATCCGGCGCTCTGGGCCGATCTGCTGGACCGGCTCGCGGACATCACCTCGGCCTTCCTCAAGGTGCAGATCGAGGCGGGCGCGAGCGCCGTGCAGCTCTTCGACTCCTGGGTGGGCGCCCTGGCCCCGGCCGACTACCGCCGCTCCGTACTGCCGGCCTCGGCCAAGGTCTTCGACGCGGTCGCCGCGTACGGTGTGCCGCGTATCCACTTCGGTGTCGGTACGGGCGAGCTGCTCGGCGCGATGGGCGAGGCCGGCGCGGATGTCGTCGGCGTCGACTGGCGCGTACCGCTCGACGAGGCGGCCCGCCGGATCGGCCCGGGCAAGGCGCTCCAGGGCAATCTCGATCCGGCCGTCCTCTTCGCGCCGACCGCCGTGGTGGAGGAGAAGGCCGACGAGGTGCTCGACGCGGCGGCCGGGCTGGAGGGCCATGTCTTCAATCTGGGCCATGGTGTGCTGCCGAGCATGGATCCGGACGCCCTGACCAGGCTGGTGGAGTACGTCCACACCAGGACCGCCCGCTGAGCGCGCAGGGACCAGGGCCTCTCGTCCCCGGCTACATTCCCGCCGCCCGTACCGCCGTCGTCGCCTTGCGCGCGGCGACCAGCACCGGATCCCAGACCGGCGAGAACGGCGGCGCGTAGCCGAGGTCCAGAGTCGTCATCCGCTCCACGGTCATCCCGGCCGTCAGCGCGACCGCCGCGATGTCCACGCGCTTGCCCGAGCCCTCGCGGCCCACGATCTGGACGCCCAGCAGCCGGCCCGTACGGCGCTCCGCGAGCATCTTCACCGTCATCAGGGCCGCGCCCGGGTAGTAACCGGCCGTGTTGGTGGACTCGATGGTCGCGGTGACGAACTGGAGGCCCGCGCGGCGGGCGTCCTTCTCGCGCAGTCCCGTACGGGCGATCTCCAGATCGCAGACCTTGCTGACGGCCGTACCGACCACACCGGGAAAGGTGGCGTAGCCGCCGCCCGCGTTCGCGCCGATGATCTGGCCGTGCTTGTTCGCGTGGGTGCCCAGGGCGAGATGGCGGGTGGTGCCGGAGACCAGATCGAGGACCTCCACACAGTCGCCGCCCGCCCAGATGTTCTCGTGGCCGCGCACCCGCATCGACTGATCGGTGAGCAGTCCGCCGTGCGGCCCGAGCGGCAGTCCGGCGGCGCGGGCGAGTGAGGTCTCCGGTACGACACCGATCCCGAGCACGACCACATCGGCCGGATACTCGGCGTCCTCGGTGGCCACGGCCCGCACCCGGCCGTCCTCGCCGGTGAGGACCTTGGTGACCGGCGCGCCGCCCACCGTGGTGATGCCCATCCCGTCCATCGCCTCATGGACCAGCCGGCCCATGTCCGGATCGAGCGTGGCCATCGGCTGCTCGTCCTGGTGGACGACCGTGACCTCGTAACCGCGCTTCAGCAGCGCCTCGGCCATCTCCACACCGATATAGCCCGCGCCCACGACGACCGCGCGTCGGCCGCGTGTACCGGCCAGCGTGTCCAGCAGCGCCTGGCCGTCGTCCAGTGTCTGTACGCCGTGCACGCCCGGCGCGTCGATCCCGGGCAGCGCCGGGCGCACAGGGCGCGCGCCGGTCGCGATGACCAACTTGTCGAAACCGGTCCAGCTCTCACTGCCGTCGCTGAGATCCCGCGCCAGAACCCGCTGCCCGGCCACATCGATCTCCATGACCTCCGTACGCGTACGGAGGTCGATGGCGCGCTCGCGGTGCTCCTGCGGAGTACGGGCGATCAGATCGTCGCGTTCGGTCACGTCGCCGCTCACCCAGTACGGAATGCCGCACGCCGAGAACGAGGTGAAGTGGCCGCGTTCGAAGGCGACGATCTCCAGCGCCTCCGGGCCCTTCATCCTGCGGGCCTGCGATGCGGCGGACATGCCCGCCGCATCGCCGCCGATGACCACCATGCGCTCCGCCGCCATTGCGCGTCCCTTCGTTGCGTATCCATGGGAAACGCTACGCGGGCGGAGCGCGGATCAGTCCTCCGGTGCGGCCCCCGGGGCCGGCCCGGCGGGAGCGGCGGGAGCCGCCGAGCCGCCAGGTCCGGTCGGGCCGTTTCCTTCAGGAGCGGCCGGGACCGTCGTGGGACGTCCCTGGTGCGCTCCGGTCACGGGCAGCAGCCGGCGCGCCAGCCGCCACAGCGCGTAGAGCACGGCGAGCGCCACGGCGAACGGCGCCACCGCGCCGATCACGACCGCGATCCAGCGCAGTGTTGCCGTGAACGCGTCCCAGCCGCCGCCCAGCGCGTCCAGGAAGCCCGGGGCCTCCTCCTTCTTCTCCGGCTTCACGACCGGCGCCTCGGAGAGCTCCAGAGTGATCGTGGCCAGCGTGGTGCGGTCCTTGAGCGAGGCCTGCTGGGCGAGCAGTGACTCCAGCGCGGCCTGACGGCTGCTCAGCTCGCCCTCCAGCGCGACCACATCGCCGAGCTTGGTGGCCCGGTCCATCAACTCCCGTATCCGTGCCACGCTCACCCGCTGCGAGGCGATCCTGCTGTCCACGTCGACCACCTGGTCGGTGACGTCCTTGGCGTTCGCCTTACGGGCCAACAGCGTGCCGGTGCCGGTCAGTTCGGCAAGGACCGAGTCGTACTCGTCCTGCGGCACCCGCAGCACGATGCGCGACATCACATAGGAGTCCTCGTCCCGCTCGGTGGACTCGTTCTCGACCAGGCCTCCGGCGTTCACGGCGGCGTCCCGCGCCGTGGACAGCGCCTTCTGGGTGTCCTTGACGCGTACGGTCAGTTCGGCGGTACGGATCACATGCGTACCTGCCCGCGAGGGCGGCGCGCTCGCCTTCACGCCTTCGCTGCCCGGCGCCTGTGCCGCCCGGTCGGCCGCTCCGGCGCCCTCCTGCTTGCCGCCCTGTGCCGGAACGGCCTTCGCGTCCGAGGACGAAGTCCGACTCGTGCTGTCGTTCGCACCGCATCCGGCGAGTGCGAGCGAGATGGTGAGCAGTGCCGCCGCGAACGCGGGTGTCCTGCGCATACCGGCCCCCCAAGGTGAAAATCAGATGACGCCGGTTCGACGTCCGGGCCCTGAGGGCGGGTTGCCCGTTTCCGGTTCCGAAGCGGTCACGGTCGGGACTCGTTACGGGTTTGAGAGAGTGGAGCCATGGAGCCGAGCGCGCAGCACGTGGACACACACACAGGTCATGTCGTCGTCATCGGAGGTGGTATCGCCGGTCTGGCGGCGGCCCACCGGCTGCTGGGCGCCGGGATCGATGTGACGCTGCTGGAGGCCACCGGCCGGCTCGGCGGAAAGCTGTACGCCGGTGAGATCGAGGGCGCGCCCGTCGACCTCGGAGCCGAGTCGATGCTCGCGCGCCGCCCGGAGGCCGTCGAGCTCGCCCGCGCCGTCGGGCTCGGCGGACTGCTCCAGCCGCCCGCCACCGCCACCGCCTCGGTCTGGACCCGTGGCGAGCTGCGGCCGATGCCCAAGGGCCATGTGATGGGCGTGCCGGGCGATCCCGCCGCGCTCGCCGGTCTGCTCTCCGAGGAGGGCCTGGCCCGGATCGCCCGCGAGCCCGAACTGCCGCCCACAGAGATCGGTGACGACGTATCGGTCGGCGCGTATGTCGCTGAGCGGCTCGGCAGGGAGGTCGTCGACCGGCTGGTGGAACCGCTGCTCGGCGGCGTCTACGCGGGCGACGCGTACCGCATCTCCATGAAGTCGGCCGTCCCGCAGCTCTTCGAGGCGCTCAAGAGCCATCACTCGCTGCTGGAGAGCGTCCGCGCCCTCCAGGCCGAAGCCGCCGCGGCGCAGCGGTCGGCAGGCGAGGCCGGCGCGGTCTTCGCGGGCATCGAGGGCGGCGTGGGCCGGCTGCCGGGCGCCGTGGCCGATGCCGTACGGGCCGGCGGCGGCCGGATCCGTATGGAGAGCCCGGTCCTCGGTCTGACCCGTACCGCCGACCGGTGGCGGATCCGTACCGACCGTGAGGTGCTGTCCGCCGACGGTGTGGTCCTGGCGGCTCCCGCGTGGTCCGCATCCGCCCTGCTCGCCGACGAGTCCCCGGCCGCCTCCGCCGAACTCGCCGGGATCGAGTACGCCTCGATGGCGCTGGTGACGATGGCCTTCCGGCGCGCCGACGCCGACGCGCTGCCCGACGGCAGCGGCTTTCTCGTACCGCCCGTCGACGGACACACGATCAAGGCGTCGACCTTCTCCACCCGCAAGTGGCGCTGGGTCGCGGATGCCGCGCCTGATCTCTTCCTGCTGCGTACCTCGATCGGGCGGTACGGCGAGGAGGAGCGGGTGCACCAGGACGACGCCGATCTGGTCGAGGTGTCCCTGCGCGACCTCGGCGAGGCGACCGGGCTCACCGCGCGTCCCGTGGCCACCGAGGTCACCCGCTGGATCGACGGTCTGCCGCAGTATCCCGTGGGACATCAGGCCCGGGTGGCGCGGATCCGGGAGGCCGTCGCCAAGCTGCCGGGCCTGCGCGTCTGCGGCGCTCCCTACGACGGTGTCGGCATCCCGGCCTGTGTCGCGAGCGCCCGCCGCGCGGCCGACGAGATCATCGCCACGTCGACCCTGGCGTGGGGCACCGGACGCGGCGCGGGAGAATAGGGCCATGACTGCTGTTCCAGAGAAGACCCCGAACGCGGGCAAGAAGGCCAAGGACCTCAACGAGGTCATCCGCTACACGCTGTGGTCCGTCTTCAAGCTGCGTGACGTGCTGCCCGAGGACAGGACCGGCTACGCGGAGGAGGTCCAGGAGCTGTTCGACCAGCTCGGCGCCAAGGACATCACCGTACGGGGCACCTACGACGTGTCCGGGCTGCGCGCCGACGCCGATGTCATGATCTGGTGGCACGCCGAGACCTCGGACGAGCTCCAGGAGGCGTACAACCGCTTCCGCCGCACACGGCTGGGACGGGCGCTGGAGCCGGTCTGGTCGAACATGGCGCTGCACCGGCCCGCCGAGTTCAACAAGTCGCACGTACCGGCCTTCCTGGCCGACGAGACGCCTCGGAACTATGTGAGCGTCTATCCCTTCGTACGCTCGTACGACTGGTATCTGCTGCCCGACGAGGACCGCCGCAGGATGCTCGCGGACCACGGCAAGATGGCGCGCGGCTATCCGGACGTACGCGCCAACACCGTGGCGTCGTTCTCGCTCGGCGACTACGAGTGGGTGCTCGCCTTCGAGGCCGACGAGCTGTACCGGATCGTCGATCTGATGCGTCATCTGCGCGGCTCGGAGGCGCGGATGCATGTCCGCGAGGAGGTCCCGTTCTACACGGGCCGCCGCAAGTCGGTCGCGGAACTGGTCGCCGGACTGGCCTAGGTCCGCTCGGTGGCCGGTCCTCGGCTGTACGGACCGGCCGTCCCGCCCGGAAGATCAGACGATCGGCGGCAGCTTGCGGCCGCCCGACCGCTCGTCCAGCGACACCGGGTTCGGTTCCGTGTGCGGCGCGCACTCCGCGCGCCGCACCGGTGCCTCTCCACGGAGGAGATAGTCCTCCAGATATTTGTTGACGCAGGCGTTGTTGCCGCCGGCGATCCCGTGCGTACCGGCGTCGCGCTCGGTCACCAGTGCGGAACCGGCCAGCCTGCGCTGGAGTTCGAGCGCTCCCTCGTACGGCGTCGCCGCGTCCCGCTCGGCCGCCAGGATCAGCGTCGGCGGCAGCTCGCCCGGCCAGGTACGGACATCGAGCGGCTGCTGCCGTGGCACCGGCCAGTAGGCGCACGGCAGATTCATCCAGGCGTTGTCCCAGGTCTCGAAGGGCGCGCGGCGCGCGAGTTCGGTGTTGTCGCGGTCCCACACCTGCCAGTCCGTCGGCCAGGGCGCGTCATTGCACTCGACGGCGGTGTACACGGCGTTGCCGTTCTCGCTGTCGGCGGCGGCCACCGGCCTGGGCGAGGCCTGTGCGATCAGCGGCGCCGGATTGCCCTTGACGTACTCGGAGAGCGCGGTGGCGCGCATCGCCCAGTAGTCGTCGTAGTAACCGGCCCCGAGCATCGCCGCCTGCAACTGGCCGGGACCGACCTTTCCGCCGGCCGGCTCGTGCGCCACCGCGGCGCGCACCGTCTCGTAACTCCGCTGGACCTCCTCCGGCGTGGTGCCGAGCCGATAGGTCTTGTGGTGCTTGGCGACCCAGGCACGGAAGTCGGCCCAGCGGCGCTCGAACGCGACCGACTGATCGAGGTTGTTGCCGTACCAGATCTGCCGCGGATCCGGATTGACCGCCGAGTCGAAGACCATCCTGCGTACATGGGACGGGAAGAGCGTCGCGTAGAGCGCGCCGAAGTACGTGCCGTACGAGGCGCCCATGAAGGTCAGCCGCTCCTCGCCGAGCGCCGCGCGCAGTACGTCCAGATCGCGGGCGTTGCTGAGGGAGGTGAAGTGGGCCAGGGCGGGACCGGTGTTCTCGGCGCAGCCCTGGGCGTACGCCTTGGCCTCGGCGATCCGCTCCAGTTTGTACGACTCGGAGGGATGCGTCGGCGACTGGGTCGGGGCCTTGGTGAAGTCCGCCGGATCCTGACAGGAGAGCGGTGCGGAGCGGCCCACTCCGCGAGGCGCGTAGCCGACGATGTCGTACGCCTGGGCGATCCGCTTCCACTCGGGCATCTCGGCGGCCATCGGGAAGTACATGCTGGAGGCGCCCGGGCCACCGGGATTGAAGACCAGCGCGCCCTGCCGCTGGTCCGGCTCTCCGCTCGCGCGGACACGGCTGACGGTGAGACGGATCTTCTTGCCTTCGGGCTCGGCGTAGTCGAGCGGGACCTGGACCGTGCCGCAGGTGATGTGCGGCGGCAGCATCTCGGACTTGGGACAGGGACCGAACGCGACACCGGTGGCGGCGGCGCGCCGGGCGGCACGGGCGACGCCCCGGCTCTCGACGGCGGCCTTCGTACGGGAGATGACCGCACCGGCGATACCGGAGCCGGGGCCCATGCCGCCCGTGCTGCCCCTGTCGCCTGTGCCGTCGGCGCCGTCCGCGGGAGTGACGACGAGGGCCGACAGGACCAGGGAGCCGAGGGTGGTCAGAGCCCCGTACTTCGCTACTGCGCGCATCGCGTTCCCTTCAGGCCTGCGGTTGTGGGATCAACCGCAGACAGAGGGTCGGCAGCGGGAGTGGGCTTCGCAAGGACTGGTGAGCGGTGTCGGAGGCGATGACTCCGATGCGCCCGAGGGCCACTCAGGAGGCTCTTCCGAGGTGCGGAGTCGTGCGGGATGTGCGGGGGAGCGGTGGGACAGCGGCGGGACAGACGAGACAGACGGGACTGAGGCGGGATCCGGTCTCAGGAGCTGCCTCCGCCGCAACTGCTGCCTCCTCCTCCGCAGCTGCTGCCGCTCCCGCCGCCGCAGCTGCTCCCGGAGGAACCTCCGCTGCTTCCGCAGGAGTTCGCGCCACAGCCGGATCCCGATCCGCCGCAGCCCGTACCGGAACCGGGATCTCCGCCCGAGCACCATGCCACCGCCTCGGCGGAGGTGTGTCCGACGGTGGAGAAGCGATGTCCCGACCGTGGCAGGGCGGCGGCCCGCAACTGCCGTTGCAGTACGGGATCGGGCAGCGCCGTGATGCCGTACGCCGCGACGAGCCGGTCCGCCGAGGCGCCGCCGCCGTACGGATGCGCGGCGACGAACTCCCGTAGCGCCCGCTGCCCGGCCGCGGTGATCCGCCGCCCGGTGACGGACGAACAGACCATTCCGACGACGACTCCGGCGAAGAGCGTCGGCAGCAGGGAGAAGCCCGCCGGACTGCCGTCGCCCGGGACGGAGCCCGCGACGAACACCATGATGGCGAGGACGAAGCACACGGGCAGTCCGATGAAACAGACCAGCGCCTGTATCCCGCCCCAGCGCCTCGGCCCGCGCGCCTCCGCCGGAGGCACCAGCAGACCACGGGCCGCGAGCGCGTCGCCCACCCGCTGTACGGCGGGACCGCGCATCACCGCGAGCCGGAGCGTGTGCAGGGCGCCGCTGGGCGCCATGGCGTGTTCCTGGATTACCGCCTGCTCCACCTCGTTCCTGGCGACCGGGTGCGGTACGGAGACGATGCTGGGACCGCCGATGACCATCCGGCCGTCCGCGTGCATCCCGGCGATCGCGGCGTCCGCGACCCGGCCGGGACCGCCGCCGAGGAACGCGGCCTCCATCACGTCATGGACGGGACCGCCCTGGCCACGGCGGCGCAGCCGGACCACGGCGGAGATCAGCAGTACGGAGGAGACGGCCACGGCGAGATGGACCACCGTCACAAGAACCACGGTCATCGTCCGTCACCTCCCGATCCCGATGAGGGCGGCGCGCGCCCTGCGGACGAGCCGGGTCGCCCGGCGCGGCGGACGCGAGCCGGCGCGCTCCTGCCACCAGAAGGTCAGCTCCCGCCGGGCGACGGGATCCTCCGGCCGCCCGTCGATCAGCAGATGCTCGGCGAAGTCGAGCGCGTCACGGCGGTAACCGGCGCGCATGGGCCGGTTCGCGGCGTACGAGAGAAAGGCCGGCCGGTAGCCGCCGCCCAGGATCCCGGGCAGTTCAGGCGCGACCTTGGCGATCACGTCGGCACGCTTGGCGGCGAGGGCACGGCTCTGCACGCGCACGCGCCGGGTGTCGAACCCTTCGGGGACGGGCGTACCGGCGACCAGCGCGGAGAGCAGGGCCGCCTGACGCAGCGCGAGCCGCTCGCGCGTGGCGTCGGTGGGCGGTCGGTGCGGTACGGGAGGCACGGACGGTTCGGGCGCTAGGGACAGGGCGGCAGGCTCGTCCGTAGCCGTAGCCGTAGCCGTAGCCGTAGCCGTAGCCGTAGCGCTACTGGCGCCGGCCGCGATTGTGAGTGTCTCGCGTATCACCGTCAGTTCGCCCGCCAGCTCCGACGCCGGCGGGAAGTCGTCGTCCCGCTCCAGCAGCACACCGGGCGGCGCGACCCGGGAGCGCAGCTCCGCCAGCACATCGAGGACCGGCCGGGTGACCGGATGCGCGTGGGTGTCGTGCCAGACGCCGTCACGCTCGACACCGCCCGCGACATGGACGTACGCGATGGCCTCGACCGGCAGTTCGTCCAGGGCCTTCGCCGGATCCTCGCCACGGTTGACATGGTTGGTGTGCAGATTGGCGACATCGATCAGCAGCCGGACACCGGTGCGCTCGACCAGCTCCGCGAGGAACTGGCCCTCGCTCATCTCCTCGCCTGGCCAGGAGATCAGCGCCGCGATGTTCTCCACGGCGAGCGGTACGGGCAGGGCGTCCTGGGCGATCCGTATGTTCTCGCAGAGCACGCGCAGGGCGTCCCTGGTCCGTGGCACCGGCAGCAGATGTCCCGCTTCGAGCGTGGCGGACGCGGTGAGCGGTCCTCCGGCCCGTACGAACGCGATGTGCTCGGTGACCAGCGGCGAGCCCAGCGCCTCGGCGCGCTCCGCGAGATCCGCGAGCCGCCGCGCGTCGGGCCGGTCCGCGCCGCCCAGCCCGAGCGAGACGCCGTGCGGCACGACGGTGACGCCGCGCTCACGGAGCCGTACGAGCGAGTCGGGCAGATGGCCGGCGCAGAGATTCTCCGCGACGGCCTCGACCCAGTCGATCCCGGACAGCTCCTCCACCGCGTCGGCTATCTCCGGACGCCAGCCGATACCGATCCCCAGCTCTGGTATGCCGTTCATGGCTCCCCCTCCTCGGTGCGCGACAGCGCAACGGTGCAGAGGTGATGACCCCGCCGGGCGCCGCTGAATCCGTTGAGAGGGACGTTCAGAGGTCGATTTGAGGTTCCATGCGGCGCGGCCCGGCTAGGTCGTGTCTGACACATAGCGTCGTCCGCCCGCAGGGCGGGGCTCGCGGCGTCTGGTGCGTGCGATCGCAAGGCGGAGGATCGTCGTTGTCGATGGCCCGGCCGTACTCGGGCGACTCCGACAACGCGGCGAGCGTGCGTGCCAGGCGTCGTGAGCCAGACGGGATTTGTCAGACACGGCCTAGGGAGTGGGCGCCGGTGGAGCGAGTGGCTGCTGTTCCGTTCCCGGCTCCGGCCGGTCGGTGTTGATCGCGGTCGGCGCGCCGGGCTGGGTGGAGGGCCGGGAGGTGAAGGACTGGTCGCCGGTGGCCTCGACGGGCGACGGCGCGGGCGGAAGGTTTCCGTCCGGAGGCGGCGGCCCGGTCGGGCTGGCGGTGGCGGTGCCCGCGGCCTCGTTGGCGATGCTGTCGAAGTCGACGAGACCGGTGGCCTCCAGCATGGTGATGTGGTCGAGGACGGTCTGGTTGGCGTCGCTGGCGAGCTGCCGTATCAAGGTGTTTCTGGTCGTGTGCCGTACCTGCGCGATCAGCGCGAACACCTTGCCGTGGGCGTTGCGCAGCAGATTGGCGAACTTGCGCTCGTACTCCTGGCCCGTGGCCGCGGACAGCTCTCTGAGCCAGCCCTGCTGCTGCTCGGTCGGCTGGTTCGGCAGCTCGATCCCGAGCCTGGCCGCCACATCGCGGGCCCGCTTGTCGAGGTCGGTGTGGCCGACGACGAGATGGTCACCACAGTCCTTGATGGCCTGGCTGGGCGCGCGCTGGATGGCCTGCTGCCCGGCCGGCAGCTCCCAGAGCCCGGCCAGCCGCACCTTGACCAGCAGATCACGGTCGGTCGCGGAGAGCGGCCCCCACTGTGTCGCGACGGACGAGGCATTGAGATTGGCCTGCCCGGTGCCGGAACGGTCGGCGTACGACCAGACGGGGAAGGCCAGCGCCCCGACTGTGGCGACGAGTGCCGCGATGATGAGCGCCGTACCGTTGATGCGTCGCAACAATGTGCTGCCTCCCGAACCGATATAGGACACCGCTGAACCACCGCCGGCCGACGGGCCGTTCAACCGGCGTGGCGGTACCGGGAGATACGTACACGGACTCCGGAACGTTCAGCTCCGCAGCGCCGGGTGATCGGCGACCACGGTGGCGCTGCCCGGCGCGATCTCGGTGAAGCCCGCGTCGCGGACCACCGGGAGGCCGGCGGCGGTGAGTTCGCGCCAGCGCGCGGCGTCAGGAGTGCGTACGGCGAGCGGGAAGCCCGCGGTGTGCCAGGCCTTGCGGTCCGTGTCCGACAGCTCCCACCAGGCGAGTTGGGCGCCGTGGCCGGCCTGGGCCATGGCCTTGCCGGCGGACATGTCCAGTTCGGGATTGAGCCAGAGGACGGGATGCGCCGGATCGGCGGCGGGCGGTGGCTCCGGGTCGGCGAGGTCGGTGCCCGAGACCTGGAGCTTTGCGAGCTCCTTGGGCCAGCCGTCGAGCGGGACCGGCGGGAAGACCCGTACCTCGGCGGGCGGTACGGCCTCCGTCGACAGGCCCGTACCGATGACCGTCAGGCCCGGGAGCGCCGAGGCGCGGCGCCACTCCGCGCCGCGCGCCCGCCGTACCACCTTGCGGATCCGGGCGTCCTGCCAGTCCCGTATCGCCCGTGCCCACTCGCCCTCGCCCAGCGACCGTTCGTCGGAGAGCATGACCAGCACCGCGCGGGCCGCCGTCTCCAGGGCGTCGGTACGGGCCGGAGGCGTGGCCTTCTCGATATGGACCACCAGCGGCAGCACGAACTGCGGGGCCTCGTCGCGGTCCGTCCGCTCATGCCGGAACGGACTGTCGGTCCCGGTCCCGGTGCCGGTGGCGTTGTTGCTGTCGCTCTCGCTGCTCACGGCTCCAGTCTGCCAGCCGCTCCGGCAGGCCTTCCGCCGGATTCTTGGCGGAATGGAAGCCTCCGGGCGAGGATGCACGGCATGAAGAGCGACCTTTTCACCGCGGAGCATCTGGCGCAGCCGGCGACCGCGCCCGGGATGACACTCCAGAACTCCAAGTCGATCAAGTACGCCGTCAACGGCGAGATGCACGCACGGCAGGGATCCATGATCGCCTACCGGGGCAGTCTCCAGTTCGAGCGCAAGGGCCAGGGCATAGGCGGCATGCTCAAGCGGGCCGTCACGGGCGAGGGCCTGCCGCTGATGGCCGTCCGAGGACAGGGCGAGGCCTGGTTCGCCCAGGAGGCCGCCAACTGTTTCATCGTCGACGTGGAACACGGTGACTCGCTCACCATCAGCGGCCGCAATGTGCTCTGCTTCGATCCGACGCTCTCGTACGAGATAAAGACGGTGAAGGGCGCCGGTATGACCGGCGGCGGGCTCTTCAACAGCGTGTTCACCGGCTATGGCAAGCTCGGTCTGATCTGCGAGGGCACACCGATCGTGATCCCCGTCACGGCGCAGGCGCCGGTGTACGTCGACACGGACGCGGTCGTCGGCTGGAGCAGCCAGCTCGGCACCTCGCTGCACCGTTCGCAGTCCGTCGGCTCGATGATCCGCGGCGGCTCGGGCGAGGCCGTCCAGCTCATGCTCCAGGGCGAGGGCTTTGTGATCGTCCGGCCGAGCGAGGCGACGCCGGCGAAGCCCACCGCGCACTGACTCCGTCGGCGTGGCGCGGCTGAGTACGCTCGACGGTATGAGTGAGAAGACAGTTGTGGACCGGGACCGGTCCACGGTGGAAGAGACGGAAGAGGCGGCAGAGATCGCCTACGCGGACTGTGTGCACTGCGGAAAGCCGACCGAGTACCCGGAGTCGGTCAAGGGCGTGACGCTCTGTCCCGTCTGCGAGTGGCAGGAGGCTCAGCGGATGGCCTGTTCGGGCTGAGCCTCCTGTCCTGGGCCGTCTGCGTTGCCCGCTTCCCGGGCCGTCCACAGGCCGTCGCGGAGTCCCGTGCTCAGTGCCGCATCAGCTCGGAGACCTTGACGAAGCGGTAGCCGCGCTTGCGCAGCTCCGGCACGATCTTCCCGACCGCCTCCTCCGTCACCGGCGCCGCGCTGCGCGTGCAGTGCATCACCACCAGCGAGCCCGGCTTCACATCCTTCAGGACCTGCTCGGCGACGGCGTCCGCGTCCGTGGCGAAGGCGTCCCCGCTGACGACGTCCCACTGGACGGCGGTCACCTTGGCCGGAGCGAGGGCCCGGAGCGCGGCGTCGTCGTAGCAGCCGCCCGGGAAGCGGAAGTACGGCACCACATTCCGGGCTCCCGCGGCACGGAACGCGGCGAACGCGCGCTCCACGTCCTCGGCCATCTTCTGCTCGCCGATGGCCGGCAGCCCGTAACAGTCGGCCGTGTAGGCGTAGTGGCTGTAGGAGTGGTTGGCGATCTCGAAGACCGGATCGCTGCCGATCGCCTTCGCCTGGCTCGGATACTCCTCGGCCCACCGCCCGGTCATGAAGACCGTCGACGGTACGTCGAGCCGGCGCAGCAGGGAGATCAGGGAGGGATTGTCGAACTGCTCGCCGCTCGCCGCCCGTGGCCCCTGATCGGCCGTCATATCGGCGTCGAAGGTGAGCGCCACGGTCTTGCCTGCGGCCGAGGTCCCGCGCTTGAACACCGGTGTCAGCCCGTCGGGACCGGGCGCCATGGTCGGCGGCGCGCCGACTCCCGTACTCCCGGGAGCGCCGGAGCGGGAGGCGGAGAGCGAGGCGGGCGAGTCCGTGCCGGTGCCGCATCCGGCGAGCGCGGCGCCCAGGACGGCGACGGTGGCGATGGCAGTGGCAGTGGTGAGCAAACGTACATATGTGGTCACTCACGGAAAATATATGATGATCTTCCTGGATCGGTTGTACGGCACTCGCGCGGTCAGGGCATCTTCAGCAGCTTGTCGCGGGCTTCCGCCACATCGAACCCGGCCTTCGGATAGACCGGGTCCAGGGCTTCGAGATGCTCCAGGAGCAGAGTGCTGATCGCCCAGTTGCGGTACCACTTGCGGTCCGCCGGGACCAGATACCAGGGCGCCGCGTCGGTGGAACAGCGTTCGAGGGCCAGTTCGTACGCCTTCCGGTACGCGGGCCACAGGGCGCGGTCGTCGATGTCGGCCGGGCTGAACTTCCAGTGCTTGTCAGGGTTGTCGAGCCGGGCCAGCAGCCGGGCGCGCTGTTCCTCGTAGCCGATATGGAGGAAGACCTTCACGACGGTGGTGCCCGTGTCGGCGAGCGACTGCTCGAAGAGATTGATCTCGCCGTAGCGTCGGCCGAGATCACGGCGTGGGACCAGCTCACGTACGCGCGTGATCAGGACGTCCTCGTAGTGCGAGCGGTCGAAGATACCGATCTCGCCCGGCTCGGGCAGAGCGCGTCTGATACGCCAGAGGAACGGATGGCTCAGCTCCTCCGCGGTCGGCGTCTTGAACGCCCTGACCCGGCAGCCCGCGGGATTGAAGTGCCCGATCACATGCTTGACCGTGCCGCCCTTGCCGCTGGTGTCCATGCCCTGGAGCACGAGCAGCAGCCGACGGGTGTCGCCGGCCGTGCTGGCCGCGTACAGCCGGTCCTGGAGACCGGCGAGACGTTCCGCCAGCCGGGCGGTGGCGGCGAGTCCCGCCGCCTTGTCCGCCGGGCCGCTCGGGACGGCCCTGGAGTCGTACGAGGAGAGGTCGACGGGCTCGCCGCCGGGGACGCGCAGCAGCTCGCGGAGAGCCTGCGGCTGGTCCCGCCGCTGCTTCCTCTTCTCCTTCTGCGTCTCCTTCTGCGCCGTCGTCCTGGCCACCGCGCACCCCTTCCGGTCGGATCGGTCGGTCACCCCAGGGTGTGTCGGACCGGCGCCGTCCGCGACCGCTGAGCGCCGCGCCTGTGCCGCATACGGCGACGGCCGTGCCGCCCGGTCCGGTGGACCGGGTGGCACGGCCGGTGGAGCCGAAACTAGAGCTGAACCCGGAGTAAGAACCGGAGTCGGAGCCGGAACCGCGTCAGGAGGCGAGCGACGCGCTCAGCGTGATGGTCGTGCCCGTGAGCGCCTGGCTCACCGGGCAGTTCACCTTCGCGTCCTCGGCGGCCTTGACGAACTCCGCCTCGTCCAGGCCGGGAACGTCGCCCTCGACCGTGAGATGGATACCGGTGATACCGGTGCCGGGCTGGAAGGTGACATCGGCCTGCGTGGTGAGCTTGGTCGGCGGCGTGCCGGCCTTGGCGAGACCGTTCGAGAGCGCCATCGAGAAGCAGCTCGAATGGGCCGCGGCGATCAGCTCCTCCGGGCTGGTTTTGCCATTCGCCGCCTCCGCGCGGGAGGGCCAGGAGACCTGCTGGTCCGGGATGCCCGAGGAGTCGAAGGAGACGGTGCCCGTGCCCTGGAGGAGGTTGCCCTCCCAGACCGTGTGCGCCTGGCGCGTGGTGGCCATGGTGGAACCCTTCTGTTTGGTACTGGTCTGCTTGGTACTGGGTGGTACTGGGTGGTGCGGATGCGAGTGCGATCCGAACCTACTGGGGCACAAGTCCCTTGGCGTCCCGTGCCAGTGCCGTCAACCGGGAGATCGCCCGGAAGTATTTCTTCCGGTAGCCGCCGTTCAGCATTTCTTCGCTGAACAGCCGGTCGAAGGGAAGACCGGAGGCGAGCACCGGAATCTCCCGGTCGTACAGCCGGTCGGCGAGGACGACCAGCCGCAGCGCCGTCGACTGGTCGGGCACGGCCGTGACATCCGTGAGACAGACGGCCCGCACTCCGTCCGTGAGCGCTCCGTACCGGCTCGGATGGACCTTGGCGAGATGGTCGAGCAGCCCGGGGAAGTCGTCCAGGCTCGCGCCCTCGGTGGCATAGGCGGCCCTGGTCACCTGATCGTCGGAGTACGGAGCGGGCGCCTCGGGCAGTCCGCGGTGCCGGTAGTCCTCGCCGTCGATGCGCAGCGGACGGAATCGCGCGGCCAGACCCTGGATCTCACGCAGGAAGTCGGCGGCGGCGAACCGGCCCTCACCGAGCTTGCCGGGCAGCGTGTTGGAGGTCGCGGCCAGCGCCACACCTGAGTCGACCAGCCGGCGGAGCAGGCTGGAGATCAGGACGGTGTCGCCCGGATCGTCCAGTTCGAATTCATCGATACAGAGCAGCCGATGGCCGCCCAAGGTCTCCACGGTCTGCTGGAAGCCCAGCGCGCCGACCAGATTCGTCAGCTCGACAAAGGTGCCGAAAGCTTTCTCTTCCGCCGGCGCCGGAGTCGCGTGCCAGAGGGACGCCAGCAGATGTGTCTTGCCGACGCCGTAACCGCCGTCCAGATAGACACCGCGCGGGCCGGTGGGCGCGGCCGGCTTCTTGGCGAACCAGCGCCGCGCGCTCCTGGCACTCGGCCCGTGCGGCCCGCCGAGGCCCGTGGCGAACGCGCTCAGCGCTGCGACGGCCTGGGACTGACTGGGTTGGCCCGGGTCCGGTACGTACGTGTCGAAACGTACGGAGTCGAAGCGCGGCGGCGGCACCATGTCCGCGACCAGACGGTCGGCGGGAACACGCGGCTCACGTGCGCAGAGGGCGACCGGGGTCGCTTCGGTGACCGACCGTTGGCCGGAGGCGGCGGTGGAGTACGACACAACTCTTCACTCTATGCGCCGTGCCAGACTGCTTTGCATGCGACGCCTGTTCCCTGTGACCGATCAGACAGTCCCGGCCGAGGAGCGCGCCGAGGAGCGTGCCGAGGGCCGCGCCGCCGAGGACCGTGAGTGGACGCTCGACGAACTGGCGGACGCCTACGCGTACCCTTCGTCGGCCCGGGCCGACGGGAGGCCCTGGCTGCGGGCCAACATGGTGTCCACGATCGACGGCGCCGCCCAGCACGACGGCCGCTCGCAGACCATCTCCTCCGCCGCCGACATGCGGATCTTCGGAACGCTGCGCGGGCTCGCCGACGCGGTGGTGGTCGGCGCGGAAACGGTTCGTCTGGAGGGCTACCGGCCGGCCCGCGCCCGGGAGGCGTTCGCCGCGCGCCGCGCGGCGGCCGGCCAGGGCCCCGCGCCGGCCATCGCGGTGGTCAGCGCCGGTCTCCAGCTCGACTTCTCGCTGCCGCTGTTCAGTGAACCGAGCGTTCCGACCATCCTGGTCACCGGCGCCGAGGCACCGGCGGCCCGGATCCGCGCCGCCGAGAAGGCGGGCGTGGAGGTGGTGATCGCCGGCGAGGGACCGGGCGTGGACGCCGCCGGTGCCGTACACGCCCTGGCGGAACGCGGCCTCGTACGGCTGCTCACCGAGGGCGGGCCACGGCTGCTCGGACAGTTCGTGGCGGCGGGTGTGCTGGACGAGATGTGTCTGACGGTGTCTCCGACGCTGACGGCCGGATACGCGCAGCGCATCGCGGGCGGCCCGGGGCCCGCCGTACCCGAACGGTTCGCTCTCGTATCGCTCCTGGAGCAGGACGGGTTCCTCTTCACCCGGTATCGCCGCGTCTGACAATCCGCCGCGTCCGACAATCAGCGGAATTCGCCGTTCCGGTTAGCTTCCGGTGGGCAGACTTACTCTCGCAGACCCCGTGCGGGCACGGGGAAGGATGGTTTCAGCAGTGGGGCCGGACGGTCCATGAAGACGAAGGGCGCCTGTCGTGTTCACAAGCGTACTGATGATCGAGAAGCCCCTGACGCCCGAGGACGTGGAGTTCGTCACCACGCTCCATGGAGACGAGCCGGTGTCCTTCGTCGTGCTCATGCAGCCCCGCGGCGATCAGGCGGATGTGCTGCTGCGCGCCATCGACGATGTCGCGCTCGGCGAGCTGCGGGACGCCGCCCGGGAGGGCGGGACACCGGAGGGCGCGCAGGCCAGAGAGCCCGCGGAGCTGGCCCTCCAGGCATCCCTGGCCGGGCTGCGCGCCCAGGGCTCCGAGGCCACGGGCCAGGTGGTCGAGGAGCATCCGCTCGACCATCTCAAGGGAGTCGTGGAGGCGGCGGGCGCCGACGAGGTGATCGTGCTGACCGAGCCGCACTATGTGGAGGAGTTCTTCCACCGGGACTGGGCGTCCCGGGCACGTCACAAGGTCGGCGTACCGGTGCTCAAACTCTTCGCCCACAGCGAATAGGCTGGGACGACACGTTTTCTTGTCGCTCGCGCACCTGGGAGAAACACGTATGGCACCGGCCCCCGCTGTCCCCGCCGACATGGAACGACCGCACTTCATCGGTATCGGCGGCGCCGGCATGTCGGGTATCGCGAAGATCCTCGCCCAGCGCGGCGCCAAGGTCGCGGGCAGTGACGCCAAGGAGTCGGAGACCGCGGAGGCGCTGCGGGCCCTGGGCGCCACCGTGCACATCGGCCACGCCGCGGCGCATCTCGCGGACGACGCGTCGTGCGTGGTCGTCTCCAGCGCCATCCGCGCCGACAACCCGGAGCTGGCGCGGGCCGCGGAGCTCTCCGTACCGGTGGTGCACCGCTCGGACGCGCTGGCCTCGCTGATGCGTGGACTGCGGCCGATCGCCGTCGCGGGCACTCACGGCAAGACGACCACGACATCCATGCTGGCCGTCGCCCTCACCGAGCTGGGCCTCGATCCGTCGTACGCGATCGGCGGCGATCTCGCCGGGCCCGGTACGAACGCGCGGCACGGCGAGGGCGAGATCTTCGTCGCGGAGGCGGACGAGAGCGACCGGAGCTTCCAGAAGTACGATCCCGAGGTCGCGATCGTCCTCAATGTCGAGCTGGACCACCACGCGAATTACGCGTCGATGGACGAGATCTACGAGTCCTTCGAGGCGTTCGCCGACAAGATCGTTCCGGGCGGCACGCTGGTGATCTCCGCCGACCAGCCGGGCGCGGTCGAGCTGACGTCACGGGTCCGCGCACGGTCGGCGGCCGGTGGTCCGTCCACGGTCAAGGTCGTTACCTACGGTGAGGCCGAAACGGCGGACGTACGGGTCCACAGGATCACCGCACGCGGGCTGACCAGCGAGGTCACCGTACTGCTCGACGGCCGTCCGCTGACCTTCACCGTCTCGGTCCCGGGCCGCCACTACGCCAACAACGCGGTCGCCGCTCTCGCGGCCGGTGTGGCGCTGGGCCTTCCCGCGCACAATCTGGCCTCGGCCCTCGGCACGTACACCGGCGTCAAGCGCCGCCTCCAGCTCAAGGGCGAGGCCGCGGGCGTCCAGGTGATCGACTCGTACGCGCACCATCCCACCGAGATGACGGCCGACCTGGAGGCGATGCGTGCCGCCGCCGCTCCCGGCTCCCGACTGCTGGTCGTCTTCCAGCCGCATCTCTTCTCCCGTACGCAGGAGCTGGCCACCGAGATGGGCCAGGCCCTCGCCCTCGCCGACGCCTCGCTGGTCCTGGACATCTATCCGGCCCGCGAGGATCCCATTCCCGGTGTCACCAGCGCTCTGATCACCGACGCGGCCGAGGCGGCGGGCGCCGCGGTGACGGCCGTGTCCGACAAGAACGCGGTCGCCGGCGCCGTGGCGGGAATGGCGGGACCCGGTGATCTCGTTCTCACCATGGGCGCCGGAGATGTCACGGACCTCGGTCCGCACATCCTGGCCCGTCTGACCGACTGAGGAGAGCGCATGTCGTACGACATCGACAAGCCGGACGAGCAGTGGCGCGCGGAGCTGTCGCCCGCGGAGTACCAGGTGCTCCGCAAGGCCGGCACCGAGCCCGCCTTCACCGGCGAGTACACGGACACGAAGACCACCGGTGTCTACTCCTGCCGCGCGTGCGGCGCCGAGCTGTTCCGCTCCGACACGAAATTCGAGTCGCACTGCGGCTGGCCGTCCTTCTACGACCCGAAGGACACGGACGCGGTCGAACTGATCGAGGACCGCTCCCACGGCATGGTCCGCGTCGAGGTCCGCTGCTCGCGCTGCGGCTCGCACCTCGGCCATGTCTTCGAGGGCGAGGGCTATCCGACCCCGACGGACCAGCGGTACTGCATCAACTCGATCTCGCTGCGACTGACTCCCGACGAGAACTGACCCCGACGAAAGCTGACCTCCGACGAGAGCCGGCCTCTGACCAGAGCTGACCTCCGACGAGGACCGAGCCGGCGCGAGCTCAGCCCTGGCCAGGGCTGAGCTCGCGGCCGTGACCGGCGCCCGTTCATCGGCACGCGCCGGTCATGGACCGGTCATGGACGGGTGCGGGTGCCGAAGCGGATGCCCAGCCGGCCCAGGGCGCCCGGCCGGTTCCACGTTCTGAACTCCTCCGCCTTGCGGTCGCCCGTACCTTCCAGACAGCGCTCGACGGCGGCGACGTCGGCGGCGGGCAGCGACCGTACGGCCGGTCGCAGCACCTTGTCGAGCAGGGCCGTGCGGGTCTCGTCCCAGGTCTTGTTCGCGCCGGGCAGCGCGGTCCAGGTGGTGAAGCAGTGGGCCGCGAACGCCGGTACGGTACGCAGCCGTTCGCGTACGGGCTCGTCATGGGCGGCCCTGCGGTACGCGGCGGTGAGCTCCGCGTCGCCGCTGTGGACCAGCGCGTACAGCTCTCCCTCCGGCCGCTGCTCGGAGAGCAGTTGACGGCACACGGCCCCGAACGCCTGGTCGAGCACGCCCGGTTCGACCGGTTCCGCCGCGGCACGCAGCGCCAGCGCCCGGTCGGTCCAGCCGGGCGCGGCCCGGCCCGCCGCGAGTTCGCCGGCGTATTCGAGAAGCTGGAGGGCGCTCCGTACGCGCGGTTCCAGCTCCTCGCGGAAGCCGCGCAGCAGATCGTGCGCGAGACCGGGCGAGTCGGGGCTGTCGCCCGGACCTTCGAGCGCGGCCCTGACGAGTGTGTGCCAGGTCCCGGCGGTCCGGTGGGCGTCCGAGCCGGTCTCCGCCAGCATCAGCCGGGCCTCGCCGGGAGTCGGCGCGCCGTCGGCCCACACCAGCCGTACGGCGGTGCGCAGGACGAGCGGCTCGGCGAACGGCGAGACTCCGCAGGCGCGCTGCACGGAGCGGAGGACCGCGAGACGGTCGCCGTTCTCCGGCGCCGCGACAGCCGGGCCCGCCGAGTCGGCCGAGCCCGCCACCTCCGCGCACATCCGCAGATGCGGTATGGCCTGGACTTCCGTGAGAGGAAGGTCGATACGGCCGAACAGCCGGGCGGCGGCGGACGGATCGTCCGCGGCGAGTGCGTCGAGTTCGCTGAGCAGCGTGGTGCGCAGATCGAAGTACTCCTCCAGCGCGGTCCGTACGACCGACGTGTACGCCGACACCGGATCGGCGATCAGCGCGCGCGAGAGCCGACGGGCCAGACCGGGCAGCAGATCCGCGCAGTCCACACCGAGGAGTTCGGCGACGCGCAGCAGCTCCGCCGCCCTTGAGGTGCCGGCCGGGGAGGTCGTGGAGGCCGGAGCGGTCGAGGAGGCCAGGTCAGGGCCGACGCCGTCCGCGATGCCCGCGCGGAGTTCCGGGGCCAGCTGATCGGCGAGGCGCCGCTTGAGGTCCTCGGGCAGCGACACGATGTGCAGAGCGGGCAGTTCGAGCCCGGCGGCCGGATTACGGACGGCCTCCGTCAGGACGAGCGCCGCGAGCGGCGCGGTCGTACGGGCCGGAGCCCGGTCGCCGAGCACCGCGAACAGCCGTGCCAGCGCGGCCGTTTCGGCCGAACCACGGTCCACGGCCGGCGCGGTCAGGGCCTCGGCGAGCTGCTCAAGACGCTGCGCGTCCAGCGCGTTCGCATGCTCGTACGCCCAAGTGGCCGCCGCCGTACGGCCGTTCGCGCCCGGGGCTATTCCCGTACACAGCGCGACAACGGCGAGCGGGCCCGGGGCGAAATAGGCGCCCGGCAGTGTCGCCGCCTCCGCGAACAGCTCGGGAGCCCTGCCCAGCCAGATCTGCGCGGCGGTCTCGGCCCAGGCGTCCACGGCGGAAGTGCCCGGTCCGGCGGAAGTGCCCGGTCCGGCCGATGTGCCCGGTCCGGCCGATGTGCCCGGTCCGGCCGTGCCCGTCGGCCGGGACGCCGTGCAGTCGATCACGCGGTAACGGTGGTCGAGCCCGGCCAGTTCCCGCGCGTCGTCCGGCAGCACACCGATGATCTGCTGTCCGGCCCGCTGAGGGCGCCGGGTGTAGGTGGTGAAGGTCAGCCGGTGGGCGCTCGCGCCCGGCAGTACGGCGCAGGCCAGCGCGATCCACCGGGCCACATCGGCGCTGTTGCGCTCCACGAGCACAAGCCGTGGCGCGGTCTCCTCCTCGGCCAGCCCGCGCACGGCGGCGAAGAACCGGGCGAGCCATGGCGCGCGGGAGGCGGCGAACGACTCCAGCTCACGCCGGTCGAAGCCGCGCGACAAGGGCGGCCGGTCCAGCGGCGGGAGCGTCCCGCCGTCCGGCGCTCCGGTCACCCACTGCGGTGAGTCCCAGGTGCTGATCGGCGGCGCTCCGGCGGAGAGCGCGGCATCGGCGGGCAGCCGCACGGCATGGGCGTGGAAGGTGCCCCAGACACCGGTGAAGTCGGCTCCCGCGTACACCGTCCTGGCCAGCAGCCGGCTGCCGTCGGAGAGCACGCTGTGGCTCAACGACTGAGGAAACGAGGCGAGTTCGGCGGCGGTCGCCCGCAGTGGCGCGCCGGGCGGCGGCTCGTACCCGAGGAGCTGCTCGGCCTCCTTGAGGAGCGATTCGGGGACGCCGGGCGTGAGCGCCGTGAAGCGGAAGCCCGGCCCGCCGGGTATGGGCGATCCGTCGGCGCCCGGCACGGCGGAGGTGCAGTGGAGCTGCGCCAGGCTCATGCGCCGGCCCCTTTCGGTCCCGGCCTGTCCATATCGGCCCGTGCGGCCGGTACGGACAGCCGCGCGGCCGGGGAGCGGCCGGCACAGCAAGGGCGGATGACGGTCGTCATGTCAGCGAACCACCAGGTGAGCGGGGAAGCGTTCGTCGAGACGCGCGAAGGCGGCCCGGCGGCCGAGGAGAGCCACGCGGGCGTACGGACCGGGCAGCAGCCCGCCCCGACCTCGCGCCCGACCGTACCGGCGCGACACCGCCCGGCACCACTCGGCCCCGGAACGTACGCGCTGTGTGCTCCATCGCCGGACGGACTGCTGTGCTGTGTCCGGCGATCGAGGACGAACACTACGCGGGACACTACGCGGGCTGGAGCAGGTCCCAGAGGTTGCCGTAGAGATCCTCGAAGACCGCGACCGTGCCGTACGGCTCCTGGCGTGGCTCCCGTACGAAGCGGACTCCCGCGGCCAGCATGCGCGCGTGGTCGCGGGCGAAGTCCTCGGTGTAGAGGAAGAAGCCGACCCGGCCGCCCGTCTGCGTGCCGATGCTCGCCCGCTGGGCGCTGTCCTTGGCGCGGCCCAGCAGCAGACCGGTGCCAGTGCCGGTACCGGTGCCGTCGGAGCCGGGCGGCCGGACCACGACCCAGCGGGAGCCGTCGCCGCGGTCGGTGTCCTCGACCAGCTCGAAGCCGAGGGAGCCGGTGTAGAAGGCGATGGCCTTGTCGTAGTCGTCCACGACGACGGTGATGAGGGCGATGAAGGACATACGCGGGACGTTATACGTATGACTGATGGCCGGGCAAGGTGGAAGAATGCCGGTCATGGATGTGCAGCAGATCGCCGAGCTGACCGCCCGCGCCCGCCGGCTCGCGGACTCCGACGACGGCTCGGACTCCGACGACGGGTCGGGTTCAGGCCGCCGCATCCGCCGCATCCTCGGTATCGCCGGGCCGCCCGGTGCGGGCAAGTCGACTCTCGCCGCCGCGCTGGTCGACCGGCTCGGCGGGCTCGCCGTACTCGTCCCCATGGACGGATTCCATCTCGCCCAGGCCGAGCTGAACCGTCTCGGACGGGCCGGCCGCAAGGGCGCGCCCGACACCTTCGACGCCACCGGCTACGCCGCCCTGCTCGCCCGGCTGCGCGCGCCCGAGCCCGGCACCGTCGTCTACGCGCCCGCCTTCGACCGCTCCCTGGAGGAGCCGGTGGCGGGCAGCATCGCCGTCGGGCCCGGGACTCCGCTCGTCATCACCGAAGGCAACTATCTGCTGCACGACGCCGGTCCCTGGGCTCCGGTCCATACGCTCCTGGACGAGGTGTGGTTCCTGGAGCTCGATCCGGTGATACGGGTCCGCAGGCTCGTGGACCGGCATGTCCGGCACGGCAAGGACCGGCCGTACGCGGAGCGCTGGGTCAGGGAGTCCGACGAGGCCAATGCCCGGCTCGTGGAGCGCGGCCGGGACCGCGCTGATCTCGTTGTCCCTCTGTCGGACTAGCATCGGAGGTAGGACGATCACTGGCCGGCGGCGGTCTTCCGGGTCCGGGCCGGACATGAGCGGAGGCGATGGAGTGGGGCTGTTCCGACGAGGACCGAAGCGTGACAGTCGCGAGACGACACCGAGGGATCCCGCCTTCTCCTTCTTCTCGGCCGACGAGGCCGCGCGGTTCCGCGGCCAGGTCCGCGAGGCCTTCGCCGAGCGAGGTCTTGAGGTCACGCTCTACGCGGACATGGCGAAGGACAGCGCCGGACGTCAGTTCGGTCTGGGCAATCTCGCGGCGGTCTGCCACAACGACGACCGCGGCCCGCGCGTCTGGGGCGTACTGATCCGTCGGCATGTCGGCATGGTGCTGCGCACCATGGACGCTCCCTCCGCACTGGACACCCTGGCTCCCGAGCAGATCCGCGCCCAGCTTTATCCACGGGTGATCAGCCAGGACGGTCTCGATCCGCAGACCTTCGGCTACGCGCGCTCCGTCGCGCCGGGGCTGTACGAAGTCCTCGCCCTCGATCTTCCCGAGAGCGTCATGATGCTCACCGACGAGGCGCTGGAGCCGCTCGGTGAGACGCGGCATCTGCGGGAGCGTGCGCTGCACAATCTCCGTGAACTGCCGGTCGAGGGCCGCGAGACCGTCAAGGACTCCGACGGGACCCGGTTCGAGGTGGTGCTCGGCGACTCCTTCTACACGGCGAGCCGGGTCCTGGCCCTGGAGACGGTCGTGGAGCAGCTCACGGGCCGGCCGATCCCGCCGGAAGGCGCGCTGGTCGCGATGCCGTTCCGCCATCAGCTCGCCTTCCATGTCATCCGCGACAGCACCATGATCCCGTCGCTGAACGCCATGGCCTCCTTCGCCGCCTCCGGGTACGAGGACACGCCGGGGGCCATCAGCCCGTATGTCTACTGGTGGCGGAGCGGCACGCTCACCCAGCTCAGCGACGAGGACGAGGACGGCGAAGGGCTGCGGATCGTGGTGGGCGAGGACTTCCAGGAGCTGCTGGAACGCCTGGTGGAACAGGACCCACCGGACAGACCGTAGGGCCGTCATCCTCCCGCCAGCACCACACCCGACTCCGGCGGCAGATACAGCACTCCGTTCTCGTCCGGCGGTCCGACCGGCTCCCACGCGGCGAGCACCCGGCCGCCGCCGTCGTGAGGCCGGCTGCCGCCCAGTGGGATCCGTACCGGTTCGCCGGAGAGGTTCACCGCGATCCGCAGATCGCCTCTGCGGTACGCCAGCCAGCGCGCCTCCTCGTCGTACGCCACCTTCGTGCCGGCCAGATCCGGATCGGAGAGATCCGGCTGGCCGTGGCGCAGGGCGATCAGTTCGCGGTACCAGGCGAGCAGCCGCGCGTGCGGCTCCTTCCCGGTCTCGGAACGGTCCAGACAGGAGCGCTCCCGTGTCGCCGGATCCTGTGGGTCCGGGATCTCCTCCGCCGCCCAGCCGTGCGACGCGAACTCCCGCCGCCGGCCCGTCCTTACGGCCTCGGCGAGCACCGGGTCCGGATGGTCGGTGAAGAACTGCCAGGGCGTGGAAGCGCCCCACTCCTCGCCCATGAAGAGCATCGGAGTGCTCGGAGCGGTCAGCACGATCAGCGCGGCGCAGGCCAGCAGGCCGGGCGGGAGAGTGGCGGAGAGCCGGTCGCCGAGCGCGCGGTTGCCGATCTGGTCATGGGTCTGCGCGTAACCGAGGAAGCGGTGCGCGGGCGTTCTCGTACGGTCGACCGGACGGCCATGGGTCCGGCCCCGGAAGCTCGAATACGTACCGTCGTGGAAGAAGACCCGGCTGAGTGTCTTGGCGAGCGCGGCGAGCGGCTCCCGGGCGAAGTCCGCGTAGTAGCCCTGGGATTCACC
The DNA here is from genome assembly GCF_042732975.1 of Streptomyces sp. NPDC059743. NCBI lineage: Bacteria > Bacillati > Actinomycetota > Actinomycetes > Kitasatosporales > Streptomycetaceae > Streptomyces > Streptomyces sp. NPDC059743. Next base: position 323,898 of record NZ_JBHWGS010000007.1, read on the forward strand.
GGTGAGCGCGGTGTGCAGGGCGTGGTGGAAGTCGTCGTTCCACTGGGCGTGCACACCGAGGCCGCCCTCCGCGCGCGGAGTGGTCGTACGAGGATCGCCGAGGTCGGACTCGGCGATCAGGAAGAGCGGCCGGCCCAGATCGGCGGAGAGCGCGTCGACGGCCGTGGACAGCTCTTCGAGGAAGGTCAGCGCGCGGTGGTCGGCGAGGGCGTGCACCGCGTCGAGCCGCAGCCCGTCGAGCCGGAAGTCCCGCAGCCAGGCCAGCGCGCTGCCCAGGAGATACGCCCGCACCTCGTCGGAACCGGGGGCGTCGAGATTGACCGCGGCGCCCCAGGGCGTGTGGTGCGTGTCGGTGAAGTACGGGCCGAAGCGCGGCAGATGGTTGCCGGACGGGCCGAGATGGTTGTGCACCACGTCGAGTACGACACCGAGGCCCAGACCGTGTGCCGTGTCGACAAAGCGCTTGAGCGCCTCCGGGCCGCCGTACGGCTCATGGACCGCCCACAGCGACACTCCCTCGTATCCCCAGCCATGAGTCCCCGGGAACGGGCACACCGGCATCAGCTCGACATGGGTGATCCCGAGCTCGGCCAGCGGCGCCAGCTGGTCCGCCGCCGCGTCGAAGGTGCCCTCGCGGGTGAACGTGCCGATGTGCAGCTCGTACAGGACCGCGCCGGGCAGTCCGCGGCCCTGCCACGAGGTGCGCCACTCGTACGCGGCCTGGTCGACGACGGCGCTCGTGCCGTCGGGCCCGTCCGGCTGGCGGCGCGAGCGGGGATCGGGGAGTACGGGGCCGCCGTCGAGCGCGAAGCCGTACCGCGCGCCGTCGTCGGCGGGCGCCTCGGCGGTCCACCAGCCGTCGCGCTCCGGGTCCCGGGCCATGGGCAGCTCGGTGTCCGCCAGCCGGAGTGCGACCCGCTCCTTCGCCAGTGGTGCCCATACCTCGAACTGCACGAGCGGTTCCCCCTCGTCGTCAGGCCGGCTGCCGCGGCCTTTCGGCTGTCCCTCTCATGGTCGCAAGAGAGACGGCGCGGGGCCCGGTGATCGAGGCGAATCGGGTGGAGGAGCGGTGGAGCCTCGGTGGAGACGCTCGGCGGAGACGGACCCGGCCCGCCGCTCCGGGTGGGGGAGGGAGCGACGGACAGGGCCGGTGCGGGAACCGTACGAGCCGTACGAGCTGGCCGTACGAGCCGTGCGTACGGGCCTTGTGAGCCCGTGCGTACGGGATCGGCGGTTACGGGATCAGTGGACCGAGCAGGGCGCCGTGGCGGCGGTGTCCGGCGGTCCTCCCGAGGCGACATAGCTGAAGGTCGTGGAGGCTCCCACCGCCAGCGAGCCGTTCCAGTCGGCGTTATGGACCATGACCTCCTGTCCTCCGTAGGTGGCGGTGCCGTTCCAGAGGCTGTCGACCTTCTGGCCGGTGGGCAGCGCGAACTCGACCATCCAGCCGAGGATCGCGTTGGCGCCGGTGTTCTTCACCGTGATCTCGGCCTGGTAGCCGCCGGACCAGGAGTTGGTGGTCTTCCTGGTCGCGGTGCAGGTGGCCGTCGGGTCGGTGGGCGGATCGGTCGGAGGCGTGGTGCCGGGCTCGCCGACGCCGGTCACCTCGCCGTTGCCGCCGTCGAAGACCACGTCGGAGCAGCTGTAGAAGGTCTCGTTGCTGTCCGAGCGCTGCCAGACCATATAGATGATGTGACGGCCGGTCTTGCCGCCGGGCAGGTTGCCGCTCCACTTGTACGCGCCGTCCACGGTGCCGACGGTGCCGGTGACCGCCGGGTGGTCGACGGTCAGGAACGGCTGTGCCTCCAGATCGTCCCAGGTGAAGGTTTTGGTCGGGTCGAAGCCGTCCTTGGTGACATAGACGTAGAACCAACCCGGGTGCGCCGCCCAGGCGTTGTACGAGAAGTCGAGCCGCGCGCCCGAGGTGAGATGGGTGAGCGGCCAGTCGTTCCTGGCCTGGTTGAAGCCGGAGAACGTGGTGTTGCCGCCGCTGCAGAGCTGACCGTCGGGGATGAATCCCTTGGTCCGCCCGGCGCCGTCGGAGCGCAGCACGGAGAACCAGTTGTAGAGCGGAGTCGTGCCGCTCTCCGCGACGGCGGCCTTGCAGGCCGGATTGACGGGCTTGATCTCACCGGTGCTGGTGAGCCCGTCCCGCCAGCACATGAAGGTACGGCTGGCGGGCTTCATCGGCGTGCCGTGGGCGGTGGAGGTCCCGCTGCCGCCGACGATCAGCAGAAGGGCGGGAAGGACGGCGAGCAGGGCGAGCAGTACGGCTCTGCGCGGAGGTGACAACCACAGTGGGGGGCGAGTCATCGCACGAGGTCCCTTCGGCGTGATCATGACAAGCGAATGAGTGACTGGGAGCGCTCCCAATTCGGAACGTAGCGCCGGTGAGTGGTTCTGTAAACGCCTTGCGACAGGAAATTCCGGGCGCCGGCCGGAACGGCGGATACGGAGTCTCCGCCTCCGCCGCCTCCGTCAGGTCCGCCGCTCGTAACGGTCGTAACGACGCACGTAACGGAGGACCGCGGTGCGCCCGTTCCGTCTGGACACCTCAGGGCCGTCCGACGGACAATCACACATGTGACGTCCTCCTTCGAGTTCCACACGTATCCCGCGCGGCTCTCCGACGCCGAGCGCGACCGTGTCCTCGCGGTGCTCAGGGAAGGCGCGGCGCAGGGCATGCTGTCGCACGACACCTTTCTGCGCCGGATGGATCTCGCGCTGTCCGCCCGGCGGGCCGATGAGCTGAAGCTGCTCACCGCGGATCTGGAGATCGAAAGCCCGTGGTCACGGCGGCTGTTCGGCGCGGTGAGCCGGGCGTCCGCGTTCTCCGTACGGCTGCGCAGGGCCTGGCAGGCGGAGCGGCTGCCGAAGTTGCTGCTGCCGCAGCCGGGCCCGTATCCGCTCCGTATCGGTCGCGATCCGATGAACGGACTGCGGCTCAGCCATGACACGGTCTCGCGGCTGCACGCCGAACTGAGTATGCAGGGCGGGGTGTGGGTGCTGCGCGATCTGGGCTCGACGAACGGCACGACGGTCAACGGGCGGCGGGTGACGGTGACGGCCGTCGTCCATGACGGGGATCTGGTGAGCTTCGGCCAGATGAGCTTCCGGCTGGCCACGGACTGAGCGCGCGCCCGGCGCCGGTCTCCGTTTCCAACAGCCGTGCTCCCGTCGGCACATCGATACGCGGACCGGTCAACCGGGCGCTCCCGTAGGCCACTTCGATGCACGAAGAGAGCTGTCAGACCTGTCGGCTCAGCAGCGCCACCGGGCAGTCCGCGAACAGCACGGTCAGATCGACCGGACCGCCGCCCTCGAACTCCCGTCCGGGCGAGGCGAGCAGATCCGTCCAGCGGCCCTCCGGCAGCGTCAGCTCCGTACCGGCCCAGCCTCCCGCCTCCGCCAGCCCGAGCGGCAGCCGTGTGACGGCCGTGACCACCTGGCCCGACCGGCAGAACGCCAGACAGTGGGCCGCCGCCGGGCCGGTCGCGGGCAGCGGGGCATAGGTCCCCGACTCGCCGAAGACCGCGGGCCGCTCACGCCGCAGCCGGAGCGCGGCCGTCGTCACCACCGTTTTCTCGTCGGGCGGCCCGGTCCTGAACGGCCGCCGGTTGTCCGGATCCACCAGCGCCAGGTATGTACGCTCCGTGCCCTGGTAGAGATCGGGCACGCCCGGCATGGTGAGATGCACCAGTGCCGCGCCCAGCGCACCGGCCCGTACATACGGGTCGAGCGCGCGCCGGAACTCCGCGACCGTCTTGCGCGCGGGACCGGCCGGCCCTGCCTCGACAAAGGCCGCCACCGCCTGTTCGTACAGCGGATCGGGCTCCGTCCAGCTCGTGTGCAGCCCGGCCTCCCGTACGGACTTCAGCAGCGCGGGCACCATCCGCGCGCCGGAAGGCACCATCCGTGAGCTCTCGGGAAGGCTCGCGGTCCTCGCGGTCCCTTCCGTGGCCGGAGTGAAACCGACCGCCGTCTGCCATGCCTGCCAGGCGAGCTGCGGATCCGGCGCCGCCACTCCGGTCTCGCCGGTGACCCGCTCCAGCAGCGCCGACCAGCGTCGTGGACACTGCGACAGAACCGCGATCCCGGCCCGTACGTCCGCGCTGCGCTTGGTGTCGTGCGTGGTCAGTACGGTGCCGGTGGTGGGCCAGTCGCGCGCGAGACGCGCGCAGTACGCGTGGAACCGCTCCGGACTCACCGCCGGATGTCCGGGATCGCCGCCCACCTCGTTCGCCGAGATCAGCGGCACATAGCGGTAGAAGGCCGTGTCCTCGACGGACTTGGCGCGCAGCGCGGACGCGGTCTGGGCGAAGCGCGCGCAGAACGCCGTGTGGTCCGGGCCCGTACCGAGCCTGCCGAGCGCCAGCTCCCGCACCACGTCCACGGCCGTCGCCTCTTGCTCCACGGCGAACGCGGCCTTCGCCCGGCGGACCGCCTCCTCGGGAATCGCGGCCTCGGCCGCCTCCGGGCACGGGCCGCCCGCCGTCGTGTACGGGCGGTAGACCGGGACCCGTACGAGCAGCTCCTGAACCGCCGTACGCAGCGCCCACGGCGCGTGGTCGCGCAGCGCGGGATCGGCGGCGCAGATCCGCCGCGCCGTACGGACCAGGAAGGAGGTCTCGGCGGCCAGTTCATGGATGACGACCTTGTAGGCGGCCCGCCGGACCGTGCCCTCCCAGTAGCCGCCGCGGTCGCCGACGGGCCCGGCGACATCGCGGTAGTGCCGCTCCAGCGCGGCGGCGCCCGCGGGATCCGTGAAGAGCCCGTCGACATGGCGCAGCGCGTCGTAGCCGGTGGTGCCGGCGACCGGCCAGCCGGCGGGCAGCGCCTCGTCGTCGGCGAGGATCTTCTCCACCACGGTCCAGCAGCTCCGGCCGGTCGCGCCCGTCGCCTCGGCCAGCCGGCGCAGATACTCCTCCGGATCGGCGAGCCCGTCCGGATGGTCGACACGCAGACCTTGGACGACTCCGTCCCGTACCAGCTCCAGGATCTTGGCGTGGGTGGCGGCGAACACCTCGGGATCCTCGACCCGAACGCCGATCAGCTCGGAGATGGTGAAGAAGCGCCGGTAGTTGAGCTCGGTACGGGCAAGCCGCCACCAGGCGAGCCGGTAGTGCTGCGCGTCCAGCAGCTCGGGCAGCGGGAGGTGCCCGGTGCCGGGCGCCAGCGGATAGCGGGCGTCGCCGTGGCGCAGCTCGCCGTCCTCGACGCGCAGCGCGCCCAGCTCGTCGCCGATCGGGGACGGCAGGACCGGCAGCAGCAGCTTGCCGTCGCCCGCGTCCCAGTCGATGTCGAACCAGCGGGCGTACGGCGAGTCCCGGCCCTCGCGCAGCACCTCCCACAGGGCCCGGTTGTGGGCGGGCGCGGCGGCCATGTGGTTGGGCACGATGTCGAGGACGAGCCCGAGGCCGTGCTCCTCGGCGGTACGGGCCAGCCGCCGCAGCCCGTCCTCACCGCCCAGCTCGTCCCGTACCGCGGAGTGGTCCACGACGTCATAGCCGTGCGCCGAGCCCGGTACGGCCTCCAGCACCGGCGACAGATGAAGATGCGACACCCCGAGCGCGGCGAGATAGGGCACCACTCGCTCCGCTGCCGCGAAGGGAAAGTCCGGCTGGAGCTGGAGCCGATAGGTCGCGGTGGGCGTCATACGATCGTACGTACCCAGCTCGGCGCCTTCTGTGTCATCGGCGCCACCGGTACCCGCGTACGGCTGGACGGCGCCGGGCGCCGGTGCCTCGCCCGGCCCGTACGCCGGGGCCCGGACCGGCGCCCGGTCCCGTGCGTCCCGGCGCCTCTCCCGGCCGAACCCATGCCTACGCGGGGCGCCTACGCGGGGCCTACGCGGGCCGCATCAGTACCGTCATACTGCGGCCGATCATGGTGATCCGGTCGCCTCCGTCGGCCTTCTCGCCCTGTCCCGGAGCCACGCCCTCCGGGCGCGCCGTGTCCACCATGATCTGCCAGTGCTTGCCATGGTTCAGCGGCACCACGAACTCCAGCTTGTCGGCGCTCGCGTTGAACATCAGCAGGAACGAGTCGTCCGAGATCCGCTCGCCGCGCGGGCCCGGCTCCGAGATCGCGTTGCCGTTCAGGAAGACCGTCATGGCCTGCGCGTGCGCCGCCGTCCAGTCCTGCTGCTTCATCTCGTCGCCCTCCGGTGTGAACCACGAGATGTCCGACAGATCGTCGTGCGTGCCCTCCACCGGCCGTCCGTGGAAGAAGCGCCGGCGCCGGAAGACCGGATGGTCGCGGCGCAGCCACACCATCGCCCGGGTGAACTCAAGCATGCCGGTGTCGGTCTCCGCGCCCGGCTCCGGCCAGCGGACCCAGGAGACCTCGTTGTCCTGGCAGTACGCGTTGTTGTTGCCGCCCTGCGTACGGGCGAACTCGTCGCCGTGACTGAGCATCGGGACGCCCTGGGAGAGCATCAGCGTGGCGATGAAGTTGCGCATCTGACGGTTGCGCAGCTCGATGATCCCGGGATCGTCGGTCTCGCCCTCCACTCCGCAGTTCCAGGACCGGTTATGGCTCTCGCCGTCCCGGTTGGACTCGCCGTTGGCCTCGTTGTGCTTCTCGTTGTACGAGACGAGATCGCGCAGCGTGAAGCCGTCGTGGCAGGTGGTGAAGTTGATGGAGGCCAGCGGCCGGCGCCCGTCGTCCTGATAGAGATCGGACGAGCCGGTCAGCCGGGACGCGAACTCCGCCAGCGTCCTGGGCTCGCCTCGCCACAGGTCCCGCACGGTGTCGCGGTACTTGCCGTTCCACTCCGTCCACAGCGGCGGGAAGTTCCCGACCTGATAGCCGCCCTCGCCCACGTCCCAGGGCTCGGCGATCAGCTTCACCTGGCTGACCACCGGATCCTGCTGCACCAGATCGAAGAACGACGACAGCCGGTCGACCTCGTGGAACTGACGGGCCAGCGTCGCCGCGAGATCGAAGCGGAAGCCGTCGACATGCATCTCGGTCACCCAGTACCGCAGCGAGTCCATGATGAGCTGGAGGACATGCGGACTGCGCATCAGCAGCGAGTTCCCGGTGCCCGTGGTGTCCGTGTAGTAGCGAGGATTCTCGGCGAGCCGGTAGTACTGGGCGTTGTCGAGCCCTCGGAAGGAGAGCGTCGGACCGAGGTGGTTGCCCTCCGCCGTATGGTTGTAGACCACATCGAGGATGACCTCGATCCCGGCCCGGTGCAGTGCCCGTACGGCCTGCTTGAACTCCAGGACCTGCTCGCCGCGGTCGCCCCATGAGGCATAGGCGTTGTGCGGAGCGAAGAATCCGATGGTGTTGTAACCCCAGTAATTGCCGAGGCCCGAGTCCACCAGCCGGTGGTCGTTGACGAACTGGTGTACGGGCATCAGCTCCAGCGCGGTGACGCCCAGCTCCGTGAGGTGCTCGATCACCGCCGGATGGGCCAGTCCCGCGTAAGTGCCGCGCAGCTCGTCGGGCAGCTCCGGATGGAGCATGGTCAGGCCCTTCACATGGGCCTCGTAGAGCACCGTGCGGTGGTAGTCCGTACGCGGCAGCCGGTCGTCGCCCCAGTCGAAGTACGGATTGACCACGACGGAGGTCATCGTGTGCGGTGCTGAGTCCATGTCATTGCGCGAGTCCGGCTTGCCGAAGTGGTAGCCGTACACCGACTCGCCCCACTCGACACTTCCGCTGATCGCACGCGCGTACGGATCGAGCAGCAGCTTGGCGGAGTTGCAGCGGTGCCCGCGCTCCGGCTCATATGGCCCATGGACCCGGAAGCCATAGCGCTGACCTGGCATGATGCCGGGCAGATAGGCATGCCGTACGAAGGCGTCCGTCTCGCGCAGCTCCACCGCCGTTTCTGAACCGTCGTCGTGCAGCAGGCACAACTCGATTCTGTGGGCGGCCTCTGAGTAGACCGCGAAGTTGGTCCCGGCGCCGTCGTACGTGGCGCCGAGGGGATACGCCTGTCCCGGCCAGACCTGCATAGATAGGACTCTTCCACTTCTGATCCGGGTGCTGCGGGGCCAAGGGCGTGCTGCGGAAGTCCCGGCTTTCGCAACACGCCCTTGGACCAGATCTTCCCCGAAAGACGCCGCTCGACCTAGGAACTCGATGGGTTCTTGCCGCTGGGTCAGGCCCGGGTCAACTTCACGTTTCCGGCCGTCGCCCGGGACCGGCCGTGGTCCCAGCGGTCCCGAGAAGGGCATGACGTCCCGTCGGGCCCGGGCACGGAACGGCTCCAACCACTATGAATCAGCTCACTTGCGCCGAAGTCGGCGCCGAGAACGAGCCTCACGAATAAGGGAGTTGAGAAAGGAGCCTGTGCATCGGGCTGCACCGCCTCCGGTCGGCGGAGTACCCTTCCTTGATCGTTGAAGGGGGAGAAAAGGCGGTGCGCGGGTGAGCTCGGGAGGGCTGGAGCTGCCCCCCGGTGACGCAGGTCACGCGGGGGACTCCGGCGACATCCCGCCCGGAGCGGTCTCCCTCGCGCGGCCGATGGAGATCGGGGCGGAGCTGGACTGGGGGCCGGACGCCTGGAGCGAGGTCCGTACGCGCGCCCAGCGAGCGGGACGTGCGTATATCTGGCTGAATCTGGTGGAGCAGCGGCTGCGCGCGGTGGTCGCGGCGGTGCTGCGGCCCATCTACGAGCCGGTGCACGGCGAGGAGTGGGTGGTCGCCGCGGCCGGGCCCGCCGGACAGGAGTGGGTGCAGCGCGCCGTCGCCGTACGGGAGGTCTCGCGGCGCAAGGGCTATCTGCTCGATCCGGCCGATGACAATGTGCTGAGCTTTCTCACGCTTCCGCAGCTCCGTGAGCTGATGGTGCAGCACTGGCCAGGATTCGAACCGTATTTCGACGACCGCAGAGATGTGGAGCTGGCGCTCGACGAGCTGGAGGTCGCGCGGAATGTCGTGTCCCGCAATCGCGCGCTCTCCGAGACGGTCCTCGCCCAGGCGGAGCGGGCCTCGGCCCGGCTGCTGGAGATCCTGGGCGGCGGCAGCGGAGTGCCGTCGGCGGCCCGGCTGCGTGTCGACGCCATGGAGGATCTGGTCGGCGACCGGTACGCGGACGTGGTCTCCGTCCATCCCGACCGGGTCCGGCTGCAACGGCAGATCCCGGCGGAGGATCTCTTCGGCGGCGCCCGGCGTGTCGACGCCATCGGTATCGGACTGAACCTTCTCGTCCAGAACTTCTCGGGCCGCCGGCTGATCCGGCTCGCCGAGTCGGGCTGCCGGATACGGCTGGTCTTCCTCAATCCGGCGAGCAGCGCGGTCAAGCGCCGGGAGCGCGAGCTCGGGCTCAAGAAGGGCGAACTGAGCCGTTCGGTGGAGATGAACATCCTTCATATGCGCCGGGTGCGCTCCAAGCTGCGCGATCCGGGCGCCTTCGAGATCCATGTCTTCGACGAGACGCCGCGCTTCACCGCGTATCTGGTCGACGGCGACGGCGCCGACGGACTCGCCGTGGTGCAGTCGTATCTGCGGCGGGCACGCGGTATGGAGGCGCCGGTGCTGGTGCTGCGAGGCGGCGGGCGTGAGGTCGTCCGTTCGGGACAGGAGGCGGAGCACGGTCTCTTCCAGACCTACCGCGAGGAGTTCGAGTCGGTCTGGACGGACTCCCGTCCGGTCTCCTGAGCCCGCGCGCGGCCGGTGGGTCGGCCCTGTGGTCCAGGCGTTGTCAGTGGCGCGTGGCAGGGTGAAAGTCAGGCGGGGGAGCACCAACGGGGGAAGCGCCACCGCATCATGAGGGAGGGCCACGATGACTTGGCATGGGGAGCAGCCGACCGGTTCCGGCCTGGCGACGACCGGTACGGGAATGACCCGTACGGCGACGACCGGTACGGAGCGCAGGGCGGCGTATGACGGTCCGCGCCCGGCCGAGGGCCGGGCGATCAGCTGGCTCGGCAGGCCGCTGGTGGCCTTCGATCTGGAGACCACCGGCACGGATGTGGAGAGCGACCGCATCGTCACGGCGGCGCTCGTACGGCTGGAGGCGGACGGAGCGGTCTCACGGGAACGGACCTGGCTCATCGATCCGGGCGTGGCGGTGCCCGAGCAGGCGTCGGCGATCCATGGCATCTCCACGGACCATGCGCGTCGGCACGGCGTGCCGGCCGCCGCCGCGATCGAGGAGATCGCCGGAGCCGTCGCCGAGGTGCTGCGCTCGGGCACGCCTCTGGTGGTGATGAACGCGCGGTACGACCTGTCGCTCCTGGACCGTGAGTGCGGGCGGTACGGCGCGGAGTCGGTCAGTGAGCGGCTGGGCGAGGCACCGTCACCGGTCATCGATCCTCTCGTCATAGACAAGCACGTCGACAAGTACCGCAAGGGCAAGCGGGCCCTTCAGGCGCTCTGCGCGCACTACGGCGTACCGCTGGACGACGCGCACGACGCGAGGGCGGACGCGGTGGCCGCGGCCCGGGTGGTGCGGCGCATGGGCGAGCGGCACCAGCCCGTCGGGCTGCTGCCACCGGCCGAGCTGCATGACCTTCAAATCGGCGCGGCGGCCGAGCAGTCGGCCTCCTTGCAGGCCTATCTGCGGCGCACCGCGAATCCGACGGCGGTGGTCGAGCAGGCCTGGCCGGTCATTCCGCGGAGCCGATGATTGTGCCGTAGGCGGTGATCCGGTGGTCCGTCAGAACGGGTACCAGCGGACCTCGGAGTCGTTGTCGCGCAGGGAGGCGACTCTGCGGCGGAACTCCGCGAGAGCCTTGGGATTGATCGGGGCATGCTGGGCCACCCAGGCGCAGCTTGCCGTCTCACGGGCGCCGCGCAGGACCGGACAGCCCGGCCACTCACGGACGTCCCAGCCATAGGCGGCCGTGAAGGTGTCGTACGCCTCGGCGGACAGGCCGTACCGGTCGCGGGAGAGGGCCATCACCACCAGATCGTGTTCCCGGAAGTCCATGGAGAAGGTCTCCAGATCGACCAGGACCGGTCCTTCGGGGCCCACATGGACATTGCGCGGCAGCGCGTCGCCGTGGATCGGGCCCGGTGGCAGCTCCGGCGCGAGCGTGGCTGCGGCCTCGGCGAAGCCGTCCCTGCGGTCACGGAGATAGTCGGCGTCGGCCGGTTCGATCGCGTCGCCCGCGATCCGCAGCCAGCGTTCGACACCGCCGAGCAGATCCCGGCGAGGGAGCGCGAAGGAGGGAGCGGGCAGTGCGTGGACGAGCCGGAGCAGGGACGCCAGATCGCCAGGGCCCGCGGGCCTTACGGCAGCGGGCAGCCGGTGCCAGATGGTCACCGGATGACCGTCCACCGACCGCGGGCGCGGTTCCGCGGCCCGTACGGCCGGGATGCCGCACTCCGCGAGCCAGGACGCGATGGCGACTTCACGCCGTGCGCGGTCCAGCAGTTCGGGATGGTCCTCGGCGCTTCGTCCGACCTTGACGATCAGCTCACCGGTCCCGAACACCGCGTTCTCCCCGAGGGAGAGCAGCTCAGCGGTGTCCGGCAGCCCGGTCGCGGCCAGGATCTCCCGCGTGCGTGCCTCGTCCATCGTTCGCCCACTCACTCATACTTCCGGCCGATCGGTCCGCGCAAGTCTCGCATCCGTGCGGATCGTCTTGACGGGTGGAGATCCTCTTCGCACGATGGCAAGAGCCGCCAGGGCGGCTTTTACCCCCACAAGCCGCCCGAAGGAGTCGAATCCGTGACCTCGGCGACCGCGGTGGAGCGGTCAGGCAAGGAACGGTCCGCGAGCGGGCGGGCAGGGCGGTCAGGACGCGCAGGGCGGCCGGGCAGGCCGCTGGACCACGGCGCCTGGTTTCTGGTGCTGCCCGCGCTGATCCCGATCCTGGTGCTGAGCGTCGGACCGCTGCTCTACGGCGTCGCGCTCGCCTTCACGGACGCGCAGTCCGGCCGTACCGAGCCCACCGAGTGGATCGGCACACTCAACTTCCAGGATCTGCTGCACGACACGCTGTTCTGGGACTCGTTCGGGATCGGTCTGCTCTGGGCGGTCGGAGTGACCGTGCCGCAGTTCGCGCTCGCGCTCGGTCTCGCCCTGCTGCTCAACCAGAATCTCCGCTTCCGCTGGCTGGCCCGCGCCCTGGCGATCATTCCCTGGGCGATGCCCGAGGTGGTCGTCGGCATCATGTGGCGGCTCGTCTACAACGCCGACGCCGGAATCCTCAACGAGACCGTGCGGGATCTCGGCCTCGGCGAAGGGCGGGACTGGCTGACCGGGCTCGCCACCGCCCTGCCCGCGGTGATCGTCGTCGGGATCTGGGCCGGTATGCCGCAGACGACGGTCGCCCTGCTGGCCGGTCTCCAGAACACTCCGCGCGAACTGCACGAGGCCGCGGCGCTGGACGGCGCGGGAGCCTGGCGCCGGTTCCGTACCGTCACCTGGCCCGCGCTCCGGCCGGTCGCGCTGGCCATCACGGCGCTCAATCTCATCTGGAACTTCAACTCCTTCGCGCTGGTCTATGTGCTGACCAGCGGCGGACCCGGCGGACGCACCAGGCTGCCCATGCTCTTCGCGTACGAAGAGGCCTTCCGCTACGGCCAGTTCGGCTACGCCGCCGCCATGGGATGCGTGATGGTGGCCGTGATCGCGGTGCTCCTCTCGCTCCAGCTCGTAGGACGGCTCCGACAGGGAGAGGACGGGCGATGAGTATGCGTACCAGCGGATCCGCGCGCGCCGGACAGTATCTCGCGCTCCTGTGCTATCTCGTCTTTCTCGCCCTGCCGTTTCTCTGGCTGCTCTCCACGGCCTTCAAACCGGCCCGGGAGCTGGGCAGTCTCCATCCCACCTGGATCCCGCGCGATCCGACGCTCGGCAACTTCCGGCAGGCCTTCGACGAACAGCCGCTGCTGCGGGCGGCGGGCAACAGTGTGACCGCCGCCGTGGCCGCGGCCGTGGTCGCCGTGCTCATCGCGACTCCCATGGCCTATGTGATGGCCCGCCGGCGCGGCAGACTCGCGGCGGCGGCGACCGGCTGGGTGGTGATCAGCCAGGCGTTCCCGTTCGTCCTGCTGATCATTCCGCTCTTCCTGGTGCTCAAGAATCTGCGTCTGATCAACTCACTGACCGGACTGATCATGGTGTACGCCGTATGGGCCCTGCCGTTCGCGCTCTGGATGCTGAGCGGCTATGTCCGGGCCCTGCCCGTCGAGCTGGAGGAGGCGGCGGCCGTGGACGGCGCGGGCCGGCTCCGTACGCTCGTCTCGGTCACCGGGCCGCTGCTGGCTCCCGGCATCGTCGCCACGGCGCTCTTCGCCTTCGTCACCGCGTGGAACGAGTTCTTCTTCGCGCTCGTGCTGCTCAAGTCCCCGGAGAAACAGACGCTGCCGGTGGTCCTCACGCACTTTCTCGGAGCGGAGGGAGTCGCCGATCTGGGACCGCTGGCCGCCGCCGCGTTTCTCGCGACACTGCCCTCGCTGGTCATCTTCGCGGTCATCCAGCGGCGGATCACGGGCGGGATGCTCGCCGGGGCGGTGAAGAGCTGATGAGTCCTATGAGCAGACGGCCTGGATGGCTGCGCGTACGGAAGGCTCCGGTCGTGGTGGCCGTTCTCGCCCTGCTGCTCGGCGGCTGCACCGGTGACGGCGGCGACGACGCGCGCGGCGGCCGGATCACTCTGCGCTTCCAGTCGCTGGCCTGGCAGGACGAGTCGGTCCAGGTCAACAAGGAGCTGGTGGAGGAGTGGAACGCGGCCCATCCGGAGATCCGCGTCGAGTATGTCCAGGGAAGCTGGGACAGCGTCCATGACCAACTGCTCACCTCCTTCGAGGGCGGTGAGGCACCGGACATCATCCATGACGCCTCCGACGATCTGGCCGACTTCGCGTACGGCGGCTATCTCGCCGATCTCGGCCCGCTGCTGCCCGGCCGTCTCGAACGGGACATCCCGGAACGCAGCTGGGAGACGGCCACCTTCGGCGACGGTGTGTACGGTGTGCCGTTCCTCCAGGAGCCGCGCGTACTGATCGCGAACAAGAAGATCCTCGAAGCCTCCGGAGTGCGGATCCCGACCGCCGAAGAGCCCTGGAGCTGGCCGGAGTTCCGACGGATCGCCGAGGAGCTGACCGGGCGGATGGGCCCGGGAAAGTACGCGGTCGCCTGGCCGTTGAAGGATCCCGTCTCCGCCACGCTCAACCTCGGGCTCTCCGCCGGCGGACGGCTCTTCCACCGAGACGCGGACGGCAAGGTGACGATCCGGTTCACCGACCTGGACGGAGTGGTCCCGGACACCGTCCATGACCAGGTCAACAAGGACGCGAGCGCGTCCGGTGCCACGCTGGGCATGGGCGGATCGGACACGCTGCCCGGTCTGTTCGGCGGCAAGTACGCGATGGTCCCGCTGGGCTTCTCGTACCGCCAGCAGATCATCCAGCAGGCGCCGGAGGGATTCGAGTGGACGGTACTGCCCGCTCCCGCCGGTGACAGCGGAGATCTGGCCCAGGGAGTGAGCCCGCAGACTCTCTCGGTCGCCGAGGACAGCCCGTACAAGAAGGAGGCGGTGCGGTTCATCGACTTCCTGCTGCGGCCGGAGAACATGGTGCGGCTCGCGAAGGGCGACTGGATGCTGCCGACCGGTACGCAGGCGCTCCGGGATCCGTCCCTGCGTGTCGCCGAGGACGGCTGGGCGACGGGCGCCGCGCTCGCACGGGAGCTGCGTCCGGCTCCCGCCCAGTCGGTGCGCGGCTATCCCGAGTGGAAGGACAAGGTGGCGACACCGGCGCTCCAGGAGTACTACAGCGGAGCGATCGACCGCGCCGAGCTGGAAAAGCGGCTGGTCGAGGACGGGAACAGAGTGCTGGCCCGCTACCAGCGCTGACCGGCGGGCGGCGGCCCGCGGTGCCGTCCTTTGTGAAAGGTGGGGTTGAGATCGGGCCAATTCGTCGCCGTCGCCGGTGTGCGAGGAGGGCGGCCCGTTTCTCCCGGTGTTGGTCATATCTCCGGCGAGAGGGAGCCGAAGTCTCGCGTCACAGGCGGAGGTTAACGGGCGAGCCCGACGCTTTCCGGACTGGCCGATTCCTTATGGGGATTGAGGTTTGCCAGGTCACTGCCCCTACGGGCCCTTGAACTGGACGCGTCAATCGGCCAGGGTTCGAGCCAGTCCGGCGGAGACTGCTGTCCGCCGGGCGTCCCCCCCCACAGAAGATGACGAGGAGCTCCCTCTTCATGGCAACTCAACAGCGTGCGACCAGGATCAAACTCACCGCCGCCCTCACGGCCGTCGCCGCGGCGGCCGGACTCACCGCGCTCACCTCCCCCACGGCGGGCGCGGCTCAGGCACAGGATGTGGTGTACGGCGCCGACGCCGAGGGCGCGGTGGCCGGCAGCTACATCGTGATGCTGCGTCAGACGGGCGACCGGAGCACCGGCCGGTCGGCCGGTGGGAAGGCGGACCGGCAGACCTACGACAGGACCGAGAAGCGGGAACTGGCCGAGGAGTACGGCGGCCGGCTCGCGCGGAACTACACCACGGCCGTCAACGGCTTCTCCGCCGGCGGACTCACCGAGGCGGAAGCCGCGCGTCTCGCCGCCGACCCGGCCGTCGCCAAGGTCGTCCAGAACAAGACGTTCACCATCAACGCCACACAGAGCAACCCGCCCTCCTGGGGCCTCGACCGCGTCGACCAGACCGCGACCGCCGGGGACAGCGCGTACACCTACCCGGACGGCGCCGGCGAGGGCGTGACGGCGTATGTCATCGACACCGGCGTCCGGATCACCCATCAGGACTTCGAGGGCCGCGCCACTTACGGCTACGACGCGATCGACGGCGACAACTCCGCCGACGACGGCTACGGCCACGGCACGCATGTCGCCGGAACCATCGCCGGTGCCGCGCACGGAGTCGCCAAGAAGGCGAAGATCGTCTCCGTACGGGTGCTGGACGACAGCGGCTTCGGCACCACCGAGCAGGTCATCGCCGGGATCGACTGGGTCGCCGCGAACCACCAGGGCCCGTCCGTCGCCAATATGAGCCTCGGCGGCGGCGCCGATCCGGCCCTGGACGAAGCCGTACGCAACGCCATCGCCACCGGTGTCACCTTCGGCGTCGCGGCCGGCAACAACTCCTTCGACGCGAGCCAGATCTCACCGGCGCGGGTCGAGGAGGCCATCACGGTCGCCTCGTCCACCGTGGACGACGCGCAGTCGTACTTCTCCAACTTCGGCCCGCTCGTGGACATCTACGCGCCGGGCTCCGGCATCACCTCGGACTGGAACAACAGCGACACCGCCGTCAGCACCATCTCCGGCACCTCGATGGCCACACCTCATGTGGTCGGCGCGGCTGCCCTCCATCTCGCCGCCCACCCGGACGCGACGCCCGACCAGGTCGCCACGGCCCTGACCGACGGTGCCACGCCCGACGCGATCACCGACGCGTCGCCGGACACCGTCAACAAGCTGCTCAAGATCGTCGAATAGCCGCCGTCGGCTGCCCTCGCCGGGCAGCCGTACGGCCCGCGGAACCGGCGGCCGTCGCGCTCTCCCCCACGGGGCGCGGCGGCCGTCCCGTTCGCGCCCAGGCCCTGTCTGGTGCTCCGGACACGGCCCCGAGGCCTATCGTGTGCGGATGACCACGACATACGCGGCACTCCTGCGCGGAATCAATGTCAGCGGCCACAGACGCGTTCCGATGGCCGAACTGCGCGAGCTGCTCTCCGAACTGGGCCATCGCGATGTCCGTACGTATCTCCAGAGCGGCAACGCGGTCTTCACCAGCGACTCCGACGACGAGAGTGCCCTCGCCGCCGCTCTGGAGCGCGCCATCGAGCGGCGCTTCGGATTCACCGTGGACACTCTGGTGCGCGGCGCCGCCTATCTGCGGGCCGTGGCCGAGGAGTGCCCTTTTCCCGCGGCGACTCTTGAGGCCAAGCAGCTCCACGCCACCTACTTCTCCGAGCCGGTGGAGGCCGAGCGGTTCGCCGGTGTCGACCGGGACGCGTATCTCCCGGAGGACTTCCGGCTGGGCGACCGGGTGCTGTATCTGTACACACCGAACGGCCTCGGCCGCTCCAAGCTCGCCGAAGCGCTCGCCAGGCCTGGCCTGTTGAAGGGCGTCACGACCACCAGCCGCAACTGGAACACCGTCGTCAAACTGGTGGAGCTGACCCGTGCCTGAGCGTACCTCCGCGATCTCGTCCGCCATCGAGGCCGAACTGCGTCTGCTCGATCCGGCGGTCCGCGCCTCCGCACACCTGCTCGCGGAACTGCTCCATCCGGACTTCAGGGAGTTCGGCGTCTCGGGCCGGGAGTGGGACCGCGGCTCGATCGTCGCCGCGCTCACCGTGAAGGGCGCGCCCGGGCCCCGGCCGATCACCACCTCCAAGATGCGAGGCGTCCAGCTGGCTCCCGGTGTGGTGCTGCTGACCTTCGACACGGAGTTCAACGGCCAGCGGGCGCATCGCAGTTCGGTCTGGCGGCTGACCGAGAGCGGCTGGCTGCTCTACTTCCATCAGGGCACACCGTTCGACTGACCCCGGACCGTTCGGCCGACGCAGCGGTTACCTCGTACGCCCTACGCGGGCCGGGCCAGTCGTACAAGAGCGTTCGAGGCCGCCGCCCGCTCGTCGTAGCGGCGCAGCAGCAGCCGCGCCAGCTCCGGGGCCGCGCCCAGGACTCCGGCCAGTACGTCGGCGCCGCCCTCGCGGGCACCGGCGGCGATACGGTCGGGAAGGAAGCCGGGAGCGATGACATACGGCGCCACGGCGATGTTCCGTACGCCCTCGGCCCGCAGCGCGCGCACCGCGTCCTCGGTACGCGGAAGCGAGGCGGAGGCGAACGCGGGCCGCACGGCGCACCAGCCGGTACGCCGCCACTCCCGCGCGATGCCGTTGATCACCGCGATCGCCTCCGGATCCGAGGAGCCCGCCGAGGCCAGTACGATCCCGGTCGAGGCCCGGTCGGCGGGCCTGAGCCCGGCCTCGTACAGCCGCCGCTCCAGCGCGTCGGTCAGCAGCGGCGACGGGCCGAGCACCTCGGCCTGGCGGATACGCAGCCGTGGATGGCGCGCCGCCGCCTCGTGCAGCACCGCCGGGATATCGGCCTTGGCGTGGAAGGCGCGCGTCAGGAGCAGCGGCAGGACCACCACGTCCCGTACGCCCTCCCGCGCCAGCCGGTCCAGCAGCCGTGGCACGGCAGGAGCGTTGAAGTCCAGGAAGCCGGTCTCCACCCGCAGTCCGGGCCGCAGCGCGCGCAGCCGCGCGGTCAGGGCGTGCACGGTCGCGGCGTGCCGCGGATCGCGGCTGCCGTGGGCGACGACAAGCAGCACGGGCCGCGGCAGGGACCGGGGCCGGGACCGCAGCCCGGACGGCTGAACAGGGTGGTGGTGCATGGAAATCAGCTTTTCACGAGAAGACCGCGACCGCGCAGCACCCGCCGCTCCAGCGGACTGAAGATCAGCAGGTCGATGGCGATACCGACGATCAGGATGAGGAAGATGGCGAGGAACACCATGGGCATGCTGCCGACCGTACGGCCGTTCTCCAGCAACTGGCCGAGCCCTACGCCGAGATCGGGCGAGGACGCGATGATCTCCGCGGCCATCAGCGAGCGCCAGGAGAACGCCCAGCCCTGCTTCAGCCCGGCCAGATAGCCGGGCAGCGCCGCCGGCATCACGATGTGCCAGGTGCCGCGCAGCCCGGTCGCGCCGAGCGTGCGCCCGGCGCGCAGGAACAGCGGCGGCACCTGATCGACGCCGGAGACCAGACCGTTGGCGATCGACGGCACCGCGCCGAGCAGGATCACGGCGTACATCATCGAGTCGTTCAGCCCGAGCCAGATCACCGCGGGCGGCACCCAGGCCACCGAGGGCAGCGACTGGAGTCCGGACAGGATCGGGCCGATGGCCGCGCGGACGAACCGTACGCGGGCCACCAGCAGTCCGAGCGGAGTGCCGATCGCCAGGGACAGCAGGAAGCCCAGCAGACCGCGCGAGACACTGGTCCAGATATAGCCGAGCAGAGTGCCCTGGGCCCAGGCGTCCGCCAGCTCGTCCCACACCGCCGACGGCGACGGCAGCTTGTAGTCGTCGGTGATCTTCGCCCAGACGAGGATCTGCCACACCACCAGCACCAGCGCCACAGCGATGACGGGCGGCAGAACCTTCTGTACGAGCGTCTGGCGCAGCGGCGCACGTCCGGTCTGTACGGTGTCCAGCGCGTCGAGCCCGGCCTCCAGGCCCGCCAGATCGTGCTGGAGCGCCGCATCCGCCGAGTCCCCGGACGCCGTCCGGCCCTTCGACGCCGTGTCGCCCGCCGCGTCGTCCGCCGCCGGGCCCTCCGGCGCCGAGTCCTTCGGCGCTGTCGTCTCAGTTCTGCCCATGGCGGCGGATCTCCCCACGCAGTTCTTCGGTGATCTCGACGGACAGCTCCGCGACCGCGGGGTCCTCGATACGGCGCGGCTGCGGGATGTCCACACGCCACTCATGGGCGACCCGGCCGGGCCGCGACGACAGCAGGACGACGCGCTCGGCGAGCCGCACGGCCTCCCGTACGTTGTGCGTCACGAACAGCACCGACAGATTCGTCTCGCGCCAGATCCTGGTCAGCTCGTCGTGCAGCACATCCCGGGTGATGGCGTCCAGCGCCGCGAACGGCTCGTCCATCAGCAGCAGTTGGCTGTCCTGGGCGAGCGCGCGCGCCAGCGCGACACGCTGCCGCATCCCGCCGGACAGCTCGTGCACCCGCTTGCCGTACGAGCCGTCGAGACGGACGAGGGAGAGCAGCCGCTCCGCCTCGCCTCGCCGTTCCTGCTTGGCCACGCCGCGCAGCCGCAGCGCCAGTTCGATGTTCTTGCCCGCGGTGAGCCACGGGAACAGTGCGTGCTCCTGGAACATCAGGGCGGGCCGCCCGCCGGGAGTCTCGATGGACCCGGCGGACGGACGGTCCAGTCCCGCGACCAGATTGAGCAGGGTGGACTTGCCGCATCCCGACGCTCCCAGGAGGGTGACGAACTCGCCGGGAGCGACATCGAGTGTGATGTCGTCCAGGACGAGCTGCTGCCCGGCGGGCGTCACGAAGGACTTCGAGACATGCGCGATACGGGCGGCGTGGTCCACCGCCGGGGTGCTGTCGGCGGCCTTGGCGAGAGCTGTCGCCATGGTCGTCACCTCCTGGGAACGGTGTGGGATCGGATACGCGATCGGGATCGGGGCCGGATACGGGATCGGGTACGAAGCCGTATCCGGTCGCGGTTACTTGACGCCGAGGCCGGCGTCGGAGACCTCGGGCTCACCGGCGGCGGTGAGCACCTTGTTCAGTGGCCGCAGATCGTAGATACCGGCCAGATCGGGCTTCTCCAGCAGACCGGCCTTGACCGCGTGGTCGGCCTCCGCCTGGAGCGTGGCGGCCAGCGGGTCGTTGATGATCTCGATCGACTCCCACGCCGGGTCGAGCACCTCCGGCGGCAGCGCCTTGCCGGAGAGCGTCTTCAGCGCCTCGTTGGCGGACGCCTTGGCCTGGGCGTCATTGGCGTTGATCCACTCGTTCGTCTTCACCGAGGCACGGAGCACGGCCTCGACCACGTCCGGGTGCTCGCCGAGGAACTTCTGCGACACGATGATGTTCGTGATCACGAACTTCTTGTCCGGCCACAGATCGGACTCGTTCAGCAGCTCCTTGGCGCCCTCGGCGACCAGCTTGGACGCGGTCGGCTCGGGCACCCACGCGCCGTCGATGGAGCCCGCCTTGTAGGCGTCCGGCGTGATCTTGTTGTCCGTACGGACGACGGACACATCGCCCTTGCCGGACTGGGCGTCGACCTTCCAGCCCTTCTCGGAGATCCAGTTGAGGAAGGCCACATCCTGGGTGTTGCCGAGCTGCGGCGTGGCGATCTTCTTGCCCTTGATGTCGTCCAAGGTCTTGATCTTCGCGGGATTGACCACGAGCTTCACACCGCCGGAGGCCGAACCGCCGATGATGCGCAGGCTCTTGCCGCCCGTCTGGGTGTAGCCGTTGATGGCGGGCGACGGGCCGATGAAGCCGATGTCGATGCTGCCGGCGTTGAGGGCCTCGATCTCGGAGGGGCCCGCGTTGAAGGTGGAGGGCGCCACCTTCGTACCGCCCAGCTCCTTCTGGAAGAGACCTTCCTGGATGCCGACAAGAGCCGTGGCATGGGTCAGGTTCGGGAAGTAGCCGATCTTCACCGTGTCGGCCGAGAGAGCCTTGCCCGTGGCGGCGGGAGCGGCCTTGTCGGAGGCCTTGTCCGAGTCGGAGCCGTAGCCGCAGGAGGTGAGTGCGACGGTGAGCAGCGGCAGTGCGGTGGCGACGGCGGCGAGACGGCGGCGCGCGAGGGAGCGGGAGGCTGGCACGGGAGGTTTTCCTCTCGTTGGCCGGTGCTCACGCCCTTCCGGAGTACGGGGGCGGGACCGGGAAGTCGACAGGTCTTCGGCGGTGCGGGGGGTTCGGGTGGTGCGGGAGATACGGGTACGGGTACGGCGGGTGGGGGGTGCGGGCGCGCGAGCGGTGCGCGTACGTCATCACGCACATCGCGCCACGCCGCCCGTACCCGCGCCGAGGGCGCCGCTGCCGACTCGGCCGCCCTCCTTCGCGAAGGTCGCGTACATGTCCATCACCATCAGAAGTCCCAGCCCTCGTCGTCGGAGGCCATGGCCGCGGCTGCGGCGGTTCCGGCGGCGCCTTCGGTGAACGCGTCGCCCGCCATGCCGGCGGTCAGCGTCGTACCGTCCGCCGGGTCGATCAGCAGAAACGAGCCGGTGCCACGGGAGTCCGCGTAGGCGTCGAGCGCGAGCGGCTCGGCCGTACGGACCCTGACCCGGCCGATGTCATTGGCCACGAGCTTCCCGGGATCCGGGTGCTGGGAGAGATCGTCCAGCGTCAGCCGCGACGGGATGTCCTTCACGATCGCCTTGACCGTACGGGTGGTGTGCTTCAGCAGCACCCGCTGGCCCACCACCAGCGGCGCGTCGGCGACATGGCAGACGGTCGCCGTCACGTCCCGCGTCGTCGCGGGCGCGCCGGTGCTCGGCGCGATCAGATCGCCGCGCGAGATGTCGATGTCGTCGGCGAGCCGTACGGTCACCGACTGCGGCGCCCAGGCGATGTCCACGCTCTCGCCGAGCGCGTCGATGCCCTCGATGGTGCTCGTACGGCCCGACGGCAGTACGGTCACGGCCTCGCCCACCCGCAGCACTCCGGAGGCGATCTGGCCCGCGTAGCCGCGGTAGTCGGGATGCTCGGCGGTCTGCGGGCGGATCACATACTGCACCGGGAAGCGCGCCGGGCTGCTCGCCAGATCACTGCTGACGGGCACGGTCTCCAGATGCTCCAGCACCGTCGGGCCGCCGTACCAGTCCATGTGTGCGGACGGCTCCACGACATTGTCACCGGCCAGCGCCGAGATCGGGATCGCCGTGATCTCCCGTACACCGAGCGAGGCCGCGTACGCGGTGAACTCCTCGGCGATGGCGGCGAACACGGGCTCCGCGTATCCGGCCAGATCCATCTTGTTGACCGCGAGCACCACATGAGGAACGCGCAGCAGCGCGGCCACCGCGGCATGACGGCGGGTCTGCTCGACCACACCGTTGCGGGCGTCCACGAGGACGACGGCCAGCTCCGCGGTGGAGGCGCCCGTCACCATGTTCCTGGTGTACTGCACATGCCCGGGCGTGTCCGCGAGGATGAACCGCCGCCTGGGCGTGGCGAAGTAGCGGTAGGCGACATCGATCGTGATGCCCTGCTCGCGCTCGGCGCGCAGTCCGTCGGTGAGCAGCGCCAGATCGGGAGCGTCCTGGCCACGGCTGCGGGAGGCGTGCTCGACGGCCTCCAACTGGTCGGTCAGCACCGACTTGGAGTCGTGCAGCAGCCGGCCCACCAGTGTGGACTTGCCGTCGTCGACGGAGCCGGCGGTGGCGAAGCGCAGCAGCGTGGTCGCGGAGAGCCGCTCGGCGAAGCCGGCGAACTCGTCGGACGCGTCCGACGCGGACGGCTGGGCGGGCCCGGTGGTGCTCGTCATGGCTAGAAGTACCCTTCGCGCTTGCGGTCTTCCATGGCGGCCTCGGACAGCTTGTCGTCGGCGCGGGTCGCGCCGCGCTCGGTCAGCCGGGAGGCGGCGATCTCGGCGATCACCGCGTCCAGCGTGGTGGCGTCCGAGTCGACCGCGCCCGTGCAGGACATGTCGCCGACCGTGCGGTAGCGCACCTGGCGCCGCTCGACGGTCTCGGACTCCTTGGGCCCGCCCCACTCACCGGCGGTCAGCCACATGCCGGAGCGCTTGAAGACCTCACGCTCGTGCGCGAAGTAGATCTCCGGGAGTTCGATCTCCTCGCGGGCGATGTACTGCCAGACGTCCAGCTCGGTCCAGTTGGAGATCGGGAAGACCCGGACATGCTCACCGGGCGCGTGCCGGCCGTTGTAGAGCTGCCACAGCTCGGGCCGCTGTCGGCGCGGATCCCACTGGGAGAACTCGTCGCGCAGCGAGAACACCCGCTCCTTGGCGCGCGCCTTCTCCTCGTCGCGCCGGCCGCCGCCGAAGACCGCGTCGAACCGCTCGGCCTGGATCTTCTCCGTCAGCGGCACGGTCTGGAGCGGATTGCGCGTGCCGTCGGGGCGGTCCCGCAGCACACCGCGGTCAATGTAGTCCTGTACGGAGGCCACATGGAGCCGCAGCCCATGTGCGGCCACCACACGGTCCCGGTACTCCAGCACCTCGGGAAAGTTGTGCCCGGTGTCCACATGCAGCAGCGAGAACGGCACCGGCGCGGGCGCGAACGCCTTCAGCGCCAGATGCAGCATGACGATCGAGTCCTTGCCGCCGGAGAAGAGGATCACCGGCCGCTCGAACTCTCCCGCCACCTCACGGAAGATATGGACCGCCTCGGACTCCAGGGCGTCGAGATGGCTCAGCGCGTACGGGGCGTCCGTGCCTCCGGCGACGGCCGCGACGGTCGTGGTCACGCGAGACCTCTCTCGATGAGCAGCGCGTGGAGCGCGGCGGCGGACTCCTCGACGGACTGGGCGTGCGAGTCGATCCGCAGATCCGGTGACGCGGGGGCCTCGTACGGGTCGTCGACGCCGGTGAGCCCGAGGAGCTCGCCCGCCGCCTGCTTGGCGTACAGCCCTTTCACATCCCGTACGGAGCACACCTCGACCGGCGCGGCCACATGCACCTCCAGATAGCCGGTGCCCTCGGTCTGATGGCGCTTGCGCACCGCCTCGCGGCTGTCCGCGTACGGTGCGATCACCGGCACCAGCGCCTTGACGCCCTGGGACGCGAGCAGTTCGGCGACAAAGCCGATCCGCTGAACATTGGTGTGCCGGTCCTCGCGGCTGAAGCCGAGCCCCGCGGAGAGGAACTCCCGGATCTCGTCGCCGTCGAGCACCTCGACCCGGTGGCCCTCGGTACGGAGCCGGCCGGCCAGCTCGTACGCGATCGTCGTCTTGCCCGCGCTCGGCAGCCCGGTGAGCCAGACGGTGGCGCCACGCTCCGTCGCGCTCACTCGCCCCTCCTGAAGGTCCTGACGGTCCGTCATCCGTGCAGCCCACATTCGGTCTTGGCCCGGCCGGCCCAGCGTCCGGCGCGCGCGTCCTCGCCCTCCAGCACCCGGCGGGTGCAGGGCGCGCAGCCGACGGAGGCGTAACCGTCCGTCAGCAGCGGATTGGTGAGAACGCCGTGCTCGGCGACGTACGCGTCCACGTCGTCCTGCGTCCAGCGGGCGATCGGGGAGACCTTGACCTTGCCGCGCCTCTCGTCCCAGCCGACGACCGGTGTGTTCGCCCGGGTCGGGGACTCGTCGCGGCGCAGCCCGGTGGCCCAGGCGTCATAGCCGGTCAGGCCCTCTTCGAGCGGCTTGACCTTGCGCAGGGCGCAGCAGAGGTCGGGATCGCGGTCGTGCAGCTTCGGACCGTACTCGGCGTCCTGCTCCGCGACGCTCTGCCGAGGCGTGAGCGTGATGAGACGGACGTCCATCACGGCGTCCACCGCGTCCCGCGTACCGATGGTCTCGGGGAAGTGGTAGCCGGTGTCGAGGAAGACCACATCGACGCCGGGCCGCACCCGGGAGGCGAGATGGGCGACCACCGCGTCCTCCATCGAGGAGGTGACGCAGAAACGTTTCCCGAATGTCTCCGTGGCCCAGCGCAGAATCTCCGGCGCCGACGCGTCCTCCAGCTCGCGGCCCGCCCGTTCGGCGAGCGCCTTCGGATCGCCGGTCTCCGTCAGTGCCGATGGTGTCGTCATGTCTTGTCCCCTTCGTCACCGCGCTGGAGCCCACGGGCGAGCAGCCCGAGGAACTTCAGCTGGAAGGCCCGATTGCATGCCGCGCATTCCCAGGCGCCATGGCCCTGCTCGCTGGGACGCAGATCCTCGTCGCCGCAGTAGGGGCAGTAGAAGGGAGCGGCGCGCTCGCTCATGGCGCCTCCGTTCCCACAACGGCTCGTGAGTGTGCGCTCATGACAGCGCCTCCTCGCTGGCGCGCGCCGCCCAGGTGGCGAAGCGCTCGCCCTCCTCGCGCTCCTTCTGGAAGCGGCCGAGCACCCGCTCGATGTAGTCGGGCAGCTCGTCGGAGGTGACCTTCAGCCCGCGCACCTTGCGGCCGAAGCCCGCCTCCAGGCCCAGCGCGCCGCCCAGATGCACCTGGAAGCCCTCGACCTGCTCGCCGTCCTTGTCCAGTACGAGCTGGCCCTTGAGACCGATGTCGGCGACCTGGATACGGGCGCAGGCGTTCGGGCAGCCGTTGATGTTGATGGTGATCGGCTGGTCGAAGTCCGGGATACGGCGCTCCAGTTCGTCGATCAGCGTCGCACCGCGCTGCTTGGTCTCGACGATCGCCAGCTTGCAGAACTCGATGCCCGTGCAGGCCATCGTGCCGCGCCGGAACGGCGACGGCTTGACCCGCAGATCCAGCGCTTCGAGACCGGCCACCAGCGAGTCGATCCGGTCCTCGGTCACATCGAGGACGATCATCTTCTGCTCGACGGTCGTACGGAGCCGGCCCGAGCCGTGCGCCTCGGCCAGCTCGGCGATCTTCGTCAGCGTGGCGCCGTCCACCCGTCCGACACGCGGCGCGAAGCCGACATAGAAGCGGCCGTCGCGCTGGCGGTGCACACCGACATGGTCGCGCCAGCGCTGTACGGGCTGCTCAGGTGCCGGGCCGTCGACCAGTTTGCGCTTGAGGTACTCGTCCTCCAGCACCTGCCGGAACTTCTCCGTACCCCAGTCGGCGACCAGGAACTTCAGCCGGGCGCGGGTGCGCAGCCGGCGGTAGCCGTAGTCACGGAAGATCGAGATGACACCGGTGTAGACATCGGGCACCTCGTCCAGCGGCACCCAGGCGCCGAGACGCTGGCCGATCTTGGGATTGGTGGAGAGCCCGCCGCCCACCCAGAGATCGAAACCGGGGCCGTGCTCGGGATGGTTCACTCCCACGAACGAGATGTCGTTGATCTCGTGCGCCACATCGAGCAGCGGCGATCCGGAGATCGCCGACTTGAACTTGCGCGGCAGATTGGAGAAGTCGGGATTCCCGACGATCCTGCGGTGGATCTCGTCGACCGCAGGAGTGCCGTCGATGATCTCGTCCTCGGCGATCCCGGCGACCGGTGAACCGAGGATCACACGCGGTGTGTCACCGCAGGCCTCGGTCGTGGAGAGACCGACCGCCTCGAGCCGCCGCCAGATCTCCGGCACGTCCTCGATCCGGATCCAGTGGTACTGGACGTTCTGCCGGTCGGTGATGTCGGCGGTGCCGCGCGCGAACTCCTGCGAGATCTGCCCGATCACCCGCAACTGCTCGGTGGTCAGCCGCCCGCCGTCGATGCGCACCCGCATCATGAAGTACTCGTCGTCCAGCTCCTCCGGCTCCAGGATCGCGGTCTTCCCGCCGTCGATCCCGGGCTTGCGCTGGGTGTACAGCCCCCACCAGCGCATCCGTCCACGCAGATCGTTCGGGTCGATCGAGTCGAAGCCAGCCTTGGAGTAGATCGTCTCAATACGTGTCCGTACGTTGAGACCGTCGTCGTCCTTCTTGAACTGCTCATTGCCGTTGAGCGGAGTGAAGTGACCCACGGCCCACTGCCCTTCGCCGCGGTGACGGCTCACCTTGCGGCGGCGCGTGGCGGTGGACGGCTTTTCCGGGATGGCGGCCATGGCGGGTACGTCCTTCGAGACATGCAGGAGGGCGGCTCGGAGCCGCACACTCACGCGGAGGCGCGTCGGTGCGCGGCAGGAACACAAGAGGGGATCGCGGCGGTCGCTGGGACTCTCAGCCCGCCGGACAGATGGCGCTGGACAGACGGCCGAGATCGACGTGCCGCCGACTCACCAAGGCTATTCCAGCTCTAGACATGACGGAAGCGTGTCACGCACATCTCCGGCCAGTCCACCACCTTCCACATCCTGGACGCCACAGTCCCACATCCCGAGACGATGTGTCCCCAGTCACGGGCCGCGGGGGTTTGCTCGCGGCGGGCGAGGGGTCAGGCGCCGGGAAGCTCTGTGTGTTCCGGACGGCGACCTACCACGGAAGATGTCGGTCACTTAAGTGCGGGTTCATCCATGATTGCCCAATAGAATGGCGGCTTCTCTGCTGCGAAGAGCCGTTTCCGTCTCATTCTGGAATCCAGGGGAGTTGGACCCCAACTCCATGTGCCCAAGATAACTGTGCGAGTACCCGTCCGCTTGTTCGGAGAGTTGCCGAAGCGACAGTTCGTGGCGCGAAACTGTCGTCCTCGTTGTTCAGTCCCATCGCATCGAACCCTCTTTCGCTCAACTCGCCGTCTCCCACAGATATTGGTGACGAACCAAGAGTGCACTCCGGGCGCCCTTTTGGGGAAGGATGGTAATCATCGTCGACGAGAGGGAGGGAACGATGCCCACAGGAACGCTTGCGGAACACGCTGAGGCCGCTGTGCCTCTGCTGCGGCAGGAGAGCCGATTCCCATTGGCCGAGGAGGTGACTGTGATCGCGCCGGATCTGACCGGTGACCATGGGCCGGTCCCGTTCGCTTTTCGGTTTCTCAGCCCTGTGCGCAGCTCTGGAGGTGTTCTGGCGGGCGACGTCGAGTACGACGAAGAGACTCAGACCAGCACCTATGACCATCTGCCTCCGGGCGTCTTCATGACGAAGAACCCGCCGATGACCTACTACACGACCCAGGCGACAGCGACCACGCCCGAGCGGACGGACGCCAAGGACGACCCGGGACCGAGCGACGACTGATGACCGATGCCGGAACAGTTCTCGTGCTCGCGGGCCGGTTCGATCCGACTGCGGATCTGGCGGTCGAGGAGCTGAACCGGCGTGCTGTGCCCGATTCCGGGCCGACGTATCGGAGTTCCCGGTAGGGCTGGTCCTGGCGGCCGGTCTCACCGGGGACGCCTGGCACGGTCAGCAACGGACGCCGGACTCTCCGCCTGGAGAGTGTCCGCTCTGTGTACTACCGCCGTCCCGCCCGACCTCAGCCCCCGGCAGGTATGTCGGCGGAAGCGCGCAAGGTCGCCGAGCGCGAAGCGCGCCTTGGTTTTGGTGGACTTCTGGCCGCGCTTCCATGCCGGTGGCTGTCCCCGCCAGGCCCTGCGGTCGACGCGGAGTACAAGCCGCTTCAGCTCCGGATCGCGGCCGAGTCGGGCCTGGCCGTACCTCGCACTCTGATCACCAATGATCCAGCCGCCGCACAGCGCTTCGCCGATGACGTGGGCCGGTTGGTGTACAAGCCGTTCCACCCTGTACGCGGCGTGGTGGAAGGGCGCACGGCCGCTGTGTACACCAGCATCGTGGATCCCCGTGACATCTCGCATCCAGATATCGCGACCACCGCCCATTTGTTTCAAGAGTGGGTGCCCAAGGCGCACGAAGTGCGGCTGACCGCGATCGGGCAAGAGATATTCTCGGCCGAGATCCATACGGATTCGGAGCGAGGGTATGTGGACTGGCGCAGCGATTACGAGAGCCATGTCTACCGAGTGTGCAAGCAGCCGGCCGACGTGTCCGACGGAGTATGGCGGATGCTGAATCGACTGGGGCTGCCGTATGGGGCATTCGATTTCGTTGTGACACCGAACGGTGAGTGGGTCTTTCTGGAGGTCAATCCGTCCGGGCAGTATGGATTCATCGAAGTGGCAACCGGCCTGCCCATTACTGGCGCTGTCGCCGACTATCTGGAAGGGAAGGAATGACCGGTCTCTTGGAGGACGCGCAGCGCCTTCTGGAAGCGCGCATCGGGCTGGTGCGGTCCATGGAGCGGGGAAGTGTTGTGTTGTCGGCCCGACTGGCCGAGGCGTTTGTGAATGTGCCGCGCCATCCCTTTGTGCCGGTGTTCTACCGCCGGGATGGTGAGCGGTTCACTCCGTGGCGCGGTAGCGGGCCGGAGGCCGGTGCCTGGCTGGCTCAGGTGTACGGGGACGACTCGCTCGTCACCGAGGTCGACGGCGTACACGCGGAGGATGCCGGAGCGGACGGCGTCGCCGGAGTACCGACCTCGTCCTCCACCGCGCCGGGTCTCATGGCCGACATGCTCGATGCCCTCGATGTGAGCCCGGGCGCCCGTGTGCTGGAGATCGGAACAGGGACTGGGTACAACGCGGCATTGCTGTGTGTACTGGCGGGACCGGAAGCCGTGACGACAGTGGACCGCTCGGAACGCCTCACGAGCGTCGCCAGGGACCGGCTCGCGGCATTGGGTCTGTTCCCGGCGGTCAGATGCGGAGACGGAGCCGAAGGCGCCCCCGGCGAAGAGCCCTTCGACCGCATTGTCGCGACCTGTTCCGTGCGACGTGTCCCGTGGACCTGGATCGATCAGTGCGCGTCTGGCGGGCTCATGGTCGTACCGCTCAAGGGAACTCTCGCCGGTGGCATGATCGCCCGGCTTCAGAAGCTTCCGGACGGGACGGCCGCCGGTCGGCTCATGCACACCCCGGCTGCTTTTATGCCCCTCCTCTCCGGCCCGGAAATGGACTCGAAGATCCCCGAGCCCGCAGACGGAACACATCGGGACTCGGTTCTGTCAGGGAGCGTTCTCGACGACTGGACCTTTTCGTTCTTCGCCCAGATGCATATGACGGCCACCACCGTGCGTGCCTATCGATCGGAGACCGATGGCAGGCATGTGACAACGCTGTACGACCCGGTGGACGGCTCCCTCACCCGTGTCACGGACCGGGAGCCGGGACACGGCGCCGGAACGGCCACGGTCTTCGGCTCCGGGCCCCGGGACCTCTGGACGCCCATCGAGGAGGCATATCAGCACTGGCTCGGTCTTCACAGGCCACGACGTGAGTGGTTCACCGTCACGGCCACGCCGGAACAGCAGACGGTGAGCTACGTGACACCCGACGGCCGAGTCCTGCGCTGGGGGCTGTAGAAGGGGCTACGCGTGGGCGTTCGGCCAGGGGCCCGGGGGCGGGGTTTTGGGTTCTTCGGTGGTTTTGGTGTCGAAGAGTGTGAAGCCGCGGCGCAGATAGTTGTCCATGGCGTACGGGCCGTCCTTGGAGCAGGTGTGCAGCCAGACGCGTTTGGTCGGCTCGGCGTCCGGCCAGCGGTCGGCGAGGTCCCAGGCCCTGGCCACTCCGTACGAGAGCAGATGGCCGCCGATGCGCCGGCCGCGGAAGGCCGGGATCAGTCCGAAGTACGCGATCTCGACCACCCCCTCCGGCTGTGCCTCCAGCTCGATGTAGCCGGCCGGAGTGCCCTGCTCGTACGCGACCCAGGTCTCGACGCCCGGCCGGGAGAGGAGCTCCTGCCAGCTCGTGTACGGGAGCGTCAGCCGGTCGGTCCAGCGGACATCTCCGCCCACGGCCGTGTAGAGGAACCGGCTGAACTCCGGCGAAGGGATCTCGGCCCGTACGATCCGTACCTCGCCCGCGGGCTCGGCGGCGGGCCGCAGATCGGCGGGCGAGGTCTGCTCCAGGGACCAGGTGGTCACAGTGATGCTCATACGAGCCAGCGAATCACGCGCCTGGAATGTGCTGGGAGCCGCCCCCGTGACGGCGCCCGCCCCCGTCCCCGCGCCTGGTCAGTCGTACGGACGCCACAGGCCACCCCGCCCAGCCACCCGTCCCTCATGCGCCCGGTGGGTGTCTGGCGTTCAGTACCGCCGGTGCGTGTGAGTGCGGCAGCAGATCCAGCGGGTCCTCCGGCTGTACCACCGTCACCTCGATCCCCTCGCTGAAACGGTACGGCCGGTGCGCCAGCACGCCCGACAGATGGCGCCGGACCCGTGAGATCTCCGCCCGTACCGTCACCGTACGGGTCGGGTCGCCGAAGACATCGGCGGCCAGTTCCGCCGCGCTCCGGCCATCCCGGTGCACGGCCAGCAGATAGAGCAGCTCGGCATGGCGCGGAGTCAGCTCCTGGGTCCAGCTTCCCGTCGAACCGGAGACCGCGACCGACGGGCGCCGGGGCCGGCTCAGATCCAGTACGACCCGGCTCGGGGTCTCCGCCTGCGGCCGTTTCTCGTCCACCCGCACCAGCCAGCCGCCGGGCAGCGGTTCGACCGTGCACATGCCCAGCGAGGGCAGCAGCACCCGGCCCGCCCGGAAGGACTTCGGCAGCGGCAGCCGGTCCACCGGCGCCATGCCCGTGACGGCCGCCGTCCAGCCGTGCACATCCACCGCCACGGCACGGGCACCGCCCAGCCGGCACATGATCGGCGCGGCCACCGAACGTAACCGCTCGATGGTCCGGCCGTGCCGCTCGCGCAGCTCGCTCTCCGCGAGCCGGGCGATCGAGCTGACGAGCGCCAGCGTCATCGGATGGAAGCTGGTTGCCGGGCCGCTCACATCCACCACGCCCAGCAGCCGGCCGTCCCTCGGATCGTGTACGGGCGAGGCCGCGCAGGTCCAGGTGTGCAGCGTCTGCGCGAAGTGCTCGGCCGAGTGGACCCGTACCGGCCGGCGCGCCGCCAGCGCCGTACCGATGGCATTGGTCCCCGTGGAGTGCTCGGACCAGGCCGCGCCCTCTTCGAGGTGGATCCCGTTCGACTGCCGCAGCCCGCCGAGGCTGCCTCTGCGCCACAGCACCCGTCCCTCGTCGTCGGTGACGACCATGATCTGGAGCGAGGGCTCGATGATCTCGCTGAGAGAGCCGACGAGCGTACGCAGCACCTCGCCCAGGGCGGAGGTGCGCCGGCGGTGCTCCAGTTCGTCCTGCTCCAGCAGCGCACCGCAGTCATGGCGCTCCGGATCGGCGCCCATCCGGAACATCCGCCGCCAGGACGCGTCGATCACGGGCCGCGGAGCGACCGGCGGCGGTTCGCCCGCGAGGACGGCGTCCCGGATCTCGTGGAGCAGACGCGCGCCCTGCCCGCTGTCCATGGCGGTGAGCCGCGCCAGATCGAGCGGCCCGTTCCCGAATGGCCCGTTCCCGAGCGGCCCGTTCCTGAGCGGTGTCTCACCGAGCGGCCTGTTCCTGAGTGGCCCGGTTCCGAGCGGTGCGTTGCTGATGAGTGGTGTGTCGCTGAGCGGAATGTTCGTCATCGGGCTCCCCAGCCACCGGTGGCGCCAAATCGGTTCTTCTGCAACGGCTTGCAACTCTGGCGAGCGGCAGACGCGTACAAGAAGGTGAGTACGAGCCGGAGGTGGTGCCGTGTCGGCGCAGCACCACCTCCTGCTTTCCTCGCGCCAATCCTGGCCCCCCTTACGCCCGTACGTTCAGCCGACAGGCCGCGCCCGGTCCACCACCGACGCCAGATCGAGCGTGTGCGGCAGTGTGCCGAAGGCCGAGCCCCAGTCTCCGCCCAGCCGCGAGGCACAGAACGCGTCCGCCACCTCCGGCGGCGCCCAGCGCACCAGCAGCGAGCCCTGGAGCACCAGCGCCAGCCGCTCCACCAGCCGGCGGGCACGGGCCTCGATCCCGGTCAGATCCGCCAGCTCGGTCAGCAGGTCCTTGATCGCGGCATCGAGCCGGTGGTCGGCGCCGCGCGCCCGGCCCACCTCCTGGAGGAAGGCGTTCAGCGCCTCCGGCTCCCGCTGGAGGGCCCGCAGCACATCCAGCGCCTGTACGTTCCCGGAGCCCTCCCAGATCGAGTTCAGCGGCGACTCGCGCAGCAGCCGCGGCATACCGGACTCCTCCACATAGCCGTTGCCGCCCAGGCACTCCAGGGCCTCGCCGGCCACCGGCGTACACCGCTTGGTCACCCAGTACTTGGCGGCGGGCACCGCGAGCCGCAGAAACGCCCGCTCATGGTCCGCGTCGCCGCCGGTGCCATCGCCGGTGCCACCGCCGTCGCCGCTCCCGGCGCTCTGGATCACGTCGTACGCCGACGCCAGCCGCAGCGCCAGCGTCGTCGCCGCCTCCGACTCCAGCGCCAGATCGGCCAGTACGTTCCGCATCAGCGGCTTGTCGATCAGCTCACCGCCGAACGCGCTGCGGTACGTGGCGTGATGGACCGCCTGTGCCACGGACTGCCGCATCAGCGCGGCCGATCCGAGCACACAGTCGAGCCGGGTCGCCGCGACCATCTCGATGATGGTGCGCACGCCGCGGCCCTCCTCGCCGACCCTGCGCGCCCAGGTCCCGTCGAACTCGACCTCGGCCGACGCGTTGGACCGGTTGCCCAGCTTGTCCTTGAGGCGCTGGATCAGGAACACATTGCGCGTCCCGTCGTCCAGGACCCGAGGCACCAGGAAACATGTCAGCCCGCCGGGCGCCTGGGCCAGTACGAGAAAACCGTCGCACATCGGCGCCGAGCAGAACCACTTGTGCCCGGTGAGCAGATACTCGCCCTCCGTGTCCAGCGGTCGCGCGCTCGTCGTATTGGCGCGTACGTCGCTGCCGCCCTGCTTCTCGGTCATGCCCATCCCGAAGAGCGCGCCGGCCTTCTCCGCGGCCGGCCGCAGCCCGGGCTCGTAGCGGTGGGACGTCAGCCTCGGCTCCCACTCGGCCGCGAGATCCGGTTCGACGCGCAGCGCGGGCACCGCGGCATGGGTCATCGACACCGGACAGCCGTTCCCGGCCTCCACCTGTGTCCAGACGAAGAAGCCGGCCGCACGGCGCAGATGCCCGCCCGGTCTGCCCCAGGCGTCGGTCAGTCCGGCGGAGACGGCCTGTCCCAGCACCTGATGCCAGGCCGGATGGAAGCCGACCTCGTCGATCCGGTTGCCGTAACGGTCATGCGTGCGGAGCTTCGGCGGAAACTCGTTGGCCTGCGCTCCCCACTCCTGGGCCGCCGCGGATCCGGCGGTGCGGCCGAGCGCCGTCAGCTCCGTACGGGTCACGTCCAGCAGAGCGGGTGCGCTGTGCCTCTCCACGCCCTCCGCAAGGGCCCGGTCGGCGTTGAAGACGTCGTACCCGACCAGGGGCGGAACCTGATTGGTCACTGTGTGGGTGGTGGCTGCCATGCCGATACGGTAAGGAGGTGCAGGCAGCAAAAGAAACACCCGAGCGGCCGGCGGGTCGACTCCACCGGGCCCGAGTCCTCTACCGCAACGTATCCATGCGGCGGATGGCCTGGCTGCTGCTGAAGGACACCGTCAACTCGTGCATCGAGTACCGCGTGCTGGGCCTCGCGGCCGAGGCCGCGTTCTTCACGCTGCTCTCGCTGCCGCCGCTGCTGCTCGGTCTCATCGGGCTGCTCGGCTACGTGGACGACTGGACCAGCACCGCCACCGTCGCCTCGATCGAGAAGAACATCCTCGGCGCGGTCGGCACGGTGCTCTCGGACCGCGGCGTCAACCAGATCGCCAAACCGCTGCTGGAGGACATCACCAAGGGCGGACGTCCCGATGTGATCTCGCTCGGTTTCGCGATCGCGCTCTGGTCGGGCTCCCGGGCGGTCAATGTCTTCGTCGACACCATCACGGTGATGTACGGACTCGACGGCCGGCGCGGCATCGTCGCGACCCGGCTGCTCGCCTTTCTGCTCTTCCTGGTGGCGCTGCTGATCGGTGCGGTGGTGCTGCCGCTGGCGGTGGTCGGCCCTGACCGGGTGGTCGAACTCGTCCCCTGGGGCACGGCGGTTGTGAGCGTCCTGTACTGGCCGGTGGTCATATTGCTCTCCATCGCCTTTCTCACCACGCTCTACCACGTATCGGTCCCGGCCAGGTCCCGCCGCTGGATGGAGGACGCGCCGGGCGCCCTGGTGGCGCTGGCGATGTGGGTGTTGGGCAGCTTTCTGCTCCGGATCTATCTGACCAGCACGGTCGAGGGCCCGACCATCTACGGCTCGCTGGCCGCGCCCATCGCCGTACTGCTCTGGATCGGTGTCTCCGCGTTCGCGGTCCTGGTGGGCGCGGCGGTCAACGCGGCGGTCGACCGGGTCTGGCCGTCGGTCGCCACGGCGGCGGCGCGCGCCTCCAACGAACGTCTGCGCGCGGCCCACGCGGCGGAACTGGTGGCCCGCGCCGCAGCCGCCGCGGAGGCCCGGGGCGCGATCGAGGACGACGACGGAACCGATCCGGGCATGCCCTCGGAGTTCCCGGAGAGATGGTCGAGGTTCCTGCCGCCGGACGATGTGAAGGCCCGGGTGAAGGCGCGGCTGCACGCGGGATGGGACGGCAACCGGGAGAACCGGGACAAGGGCCGGGGCGGCCAGGGGAGTTAGGGTCTGCCGGGTCCGAGCGGCCGTACCGGCCGGGAGGGTTTAGCCTCGTCGGCATGTACGAGGAACGGGCGTCGCGGCTCGACGGCGCGTTCGTCTGGACGCGGACTGTGACGGTGGACAAGGGATCCACGCCGTACCCCGTGCTGCCCGACGGCTGTATGGATCTGCTGTGGATCGGGGACAGACTGCTGGTCGCGGGACCCGACACGCACGCCTACGCGCCCGAGGGCATCGACGGGCTGTACTGCGCCGGAGTGCGCTTCGCGCCCGGGACCGCGCCCGCGCTCCTCGGCGTACCGGCGCACGAGCTGCGCGACCGGCGCGTGGAGCTGGCCGATCTCTGGCCGTCGGCCGAGGTGCGCGGGCTCACCGGGCGGCTCGCGTCCGCCGAGGACCCGGCGGACGCGCTGGAGGCCGTGGCGCTGCGGCGGGCCGCGGCCGTCGGGCCGCCCGATCCACTGCTGCGGGCGGTCGTCGACGGGCTGAACGCCGGGCGTACGGTCGCGGCGACCGCCGACGCCGTCGGCCTCGGCGCCCGTCAGCTCCACCGCCGCTCCCTGGACGCCTTCGGCTACGGGCCCAAGACGCTGGCCCGGGTGCTGCGGCTCCAGCGCGCGCTGGCGCTCGTACGGGCAGGTGAGCCGTACGCCGAGGCCGCGCTCGCCGCGGGCTGTGCCGACCAGGCGCATCTCGCCCGGGAGACACGCGATCTGGCCGGGCTCACGCTCGGCGCCTACGCGGCGCTGGCGAACAGCGAGACCTCGCAGCCGTCCGGGTCCAGGACCACCGCGTAACGCTGGCCCCACACGGCGTCCCAGGGCTTCAGATGCCCTCGGTACCCGGCCGCGACCAGGGACTCGTACGCGGCGTCCACCTCGGCCGGGCTCGCGCAGAGGAAGGCGAGCCCGATCCGTCCACCGCCCTGCGGCCGGGTCCAGCCGGGATCGTAGGAACGTACGGTCTCCTCCGTGTCCCAGAGAATGCGCGCGCCACCGGGCAGAGTGGCCTCGGCGTGCGGCGCGGTGTCGGCATCGGCGGGTACGGGCACGCCGAGCGCGCGGTAGAAGGCGAGCGAGGCGGCCATGTCGGAGACGACCAGGCCGATCGCGTCGAGTCGTGGAACAGGCGTAGATGCAGGCGTAGGAGTCATACGTCCACGCTAGGAGCGGGTGCCGGAGCCGGTCTTGAATGAATCGGACGTCCGGGAAGCGCGACGGGGCGCGCCCCCCGGGGGCCGCCCCGCCCGGGTGGGGGGGATGATAAAAAAAAATAAAACCAGTGTCTTATAAAAAAAAAACAACCCACCAAACCAGGGGTAAAAAAGGATTGG
>NZ_JBHWGS010000007.1:360679-415089 GCF_042732975.1 Streptomyces sp. NPDC059743
CCGGCGTAGTCGAACAACGCCCCCGAGCGGGCGGGGGCCGGGCCCGGGAATTAATATAATGGCAGGGCGGCGACGCCCCCGCGCCCGCCCACCTGGGGCGCGCCCCGTCCGTGTTCCGAGGAAGGATCAAGCAGATGAAGCGTGTTGTCCGTGCCGTTGTGCGGTGACGCGATGGTGAGGTGATGCGGTGGTGCGGTGGTGCGTGTGGAGACTAGAAGACGCTGACGCCGTAGGCGTTGAGGGCCTCCACGACCGGCTGGAAGAACGTGGTGCCGCCGGAGGAGCAGTTGCCGCTGCCGCCCGAAGTCAGGCCCAGCGCCGTGCTGCCGGCGAAGAGCGAGCCGCCGCTGTCGCCGGGCTCGGCGCAGACGTTGGTCTGGATCAGACCGTAGACGATCTGGCCGTTGCCGTAGTTGACGGTCGCGTTGAGGCCGGTGACCGTACCGCTGTGGACGCCCGTGGTCGAGCCGCTGCGGCGGACGCTCTGGCCCACCGACGGGTTGGCGGCGCTGGTGATGTCCTGGTACGAGCCGTTGTACAGGTAGACCCGGCCGTCGGCCGCCGCCGCGTTGGAGTGGCGGATGATGCCGTAGTCGTTGGTCGGGAAGCTCGTGCCGGCACGGGTGCCGATGCTCCACGAGCTGCTGATGTTGGTGCAGTGTCCGGCGGTCAGCGCGTAGTACGTCGAGCCGCTGCGGACGTTGAAGCCGAGGGAGCAGCGGCTGCCGCCGGTGGTGATGGCCTCGCCGCCGGCGATGAGCTTGTTGAACTTGCCGGGTGTGTGGTTGATCGTGACCGCGGTGTCACCCACGGAGTTCTTGATCTCGGCTATCTCCGTGGCCGAGACCGTGCTGTCGACGGTGACGACGATCTTGCCGGAGGCCTTGTCCGTGTACCAGGCCGTACCGGCGATGTCGGCGCCGCGGATGGCGGTGCTGGCGTCGGCGAGCTGGGCCGCGGTGGCCTTGGCGGGGGCCGGCTCGGGCGCCGCGATGGCAGTCGGGGCCGCAAGCGCGACAGCGGTCACCAGACCTGAGGCGACGGCGAGGAGCCGTACGCGTCCGGATACCGCGCCGAGGGGGGAAAAGCGCTTGATGGTCACAACATCCTCCATAGGTGGGGGAAACTCGCGGTCCGTTGGGTGAGCGGGCCGCTGTGGTGCGACCGTCCACCGCCATTCGGTTTTGGCCGTGAACCTGTCAATCGCACGACTGAATCGTTGACTCCGTTTGGACTTTGGGCAAGGCCCACTTCTGGACCGACGGGCGAAGAACGGCTGCCGCGACCGGACACGCGCCTGGAGCGGGCCTGAAGTCCGGCTACGGGAAGGCGTGTTGGCGAGGTCCGCCGGCCGGCCGTGTCACCCGTCAGTTAATTGCTGCAAAGCCCGTGCTGACGGGAGTGTGGCCGGTGAATGACCGTCAGAACGCACGGTCAGCATGAGAATCGGCTGAGAGCGCCATTCGGCCACATGGCCAGGTCGTCACAATCACACATGCTTCACCGTGGGTGGTGGATGTATGACGCAGCGGGTTCGGAAAGTGCGGTATGTGATGGCCGGAAGGCGTCGGAGCGGCGGAAGTTCTACCCGCGTCCCGGAGGTCGGCTCGCCCGTTTGTGCGGCGTACTCCCCAAATGCGCCCGTGTTGATCATGGCCGAATATGAGCGGAGGCCGGGCGTCCGGAGGTGGAACGGCGTGGCGCGGCACCTGGATTCGACCGATGGGGCGGTCTTGCGGGGCATCAGTGACGTGTGCTTCGGGTGGGCCGGCGGATGAGGCCTCCCGCCGCGTTGCATCCGGCAATCCCGTTCCGGCTCACGGAAACATACCGACTGGTCGGACTGGTGGGTAGAGGGTCGTGGCGGAGGGAGCGTACGGGTGAGACCTCCGGGTGCCGGGCCCGCGCCCGGGGTACTCGGGTAGCAGCGGCCGACGCGGCGGCCGCTGCATGAGCAGCCCGCCCGACCGCCCGACCGCCTCGTCCGACGATCCGGCCGCCCGACGATCCGGCCCGACGACCTCGCCGTACGACCTCGCCCTACGACCTCGAACGAGGAGTCCGCCATGAGCAGCGAACTGAAGATCCTCATCGCCGTGGCCGCCCTCCTGGTCGCGCTGACTCTGGGTATCGCGATCGCCCTGCTCGTCCGGCTGGTACGGGCCCGTCGCGCCCTGCGCCGGGCGGGTCTGCCGGTCGAGAACGGCTGGGTGTTCTGGGCGGCCGTCGGCTATCTGCTGCTCCCGGTCGATCTGCTGCCCGATCCGGTCCTCGTCGACGACATCGGTGTGCTGCTGCTGGCGCTGCGCTCGTTGCGTCCGCGGACGACGGAACTCCGCTCAAGGACCACTCGGTAACGATCACATCCACCGGTACCGCCACCTCGGCCGATGACGGCCTGGGCTGACCCATCCGGTGCGGTCAAGGGATGATCGCACCGGCACCATGGCAGTCGGCCCAGCGCCCTCCTATCCCGGCACGAGAGGTATCAGTGACTCAGCACGCGTTCCCGGACGGCAACGGCAACGGCAATGGAAACGGCAGCGGCAGCGGCACCCGTAGCGATGACACCAGCGGCGCCCGCACCAGCACCGGCACCAGCACCCGCATCGGCGGCGACCGCGACTGGTGGCGGGAGTCCGTCGTCTACCAGGTCTATGTCCCGAGCTTCGCCGACTCCGACGGCGACGGAATGGGCGACCTCCGCGGGATCACCGACCGGCTCGGTCATGTGGCGGACCTCGGCGCGGACGCCGTCTGGCTCACGCCGTTCTACCGCTCCCCGCTGGCCGACGGCGGCTATGACGTCGCCGACTACCGGGAGGTCGATCCGCGCCACGGCACTCTGGACGACTTCCGCGCGCTGCTCGGCCGGGCCGGATCGCTCGGTCTCCGTACCATCGTCGACATCGTGCCCAACCACTGCTCCGACCGGCACCCGTGGTTCACCGAGGCCCTCGCGTCGCCGCCCGGCTCCGCCGCGCGCGACCGTTTCATCTTCCGGGACGGAACCGGTCCCGACGGCGCGGAGCCGCCCGCCGACTGGCAGTCCAAGTTCGGCGGCGCGGCCTGGACACGGGTTCCGGACGGCCAGTGGTACATGCATATCTTCGCTGCCGCACAGCCTGATCTGAACTGGGAGAATCCCGAGGTCGCCGCCGAGTTCGAGGCCATCCTGCGGTTCTGGCTCGATCTGGGCGTCGACGGCTTCCGTATCGATGTGGCCCACGGGCTGCGCAAGGACCTCGTCCCGCCGCTGCGCAACACCCACGGCGGTGACTCGGCGTCCCTCAACTCCCCGCCCAGCGGCGAGAACCACCCGTTCTGGGACCGCGACGAGGTCCATGAGATCTACCGGCAGTGGCGGAAGATCACCGACTCCTACGCGCCGCCGCGGATCATGGTCGCCGAGGCGGGCGTCAGCGCCGCCAGACTGCCGCTCTACACCCGGCCCGACGAACTCCACCAGGCCTTCAACTTCTTCTATCTGCGCTGTCCGTGGAACGCGGGCTCGTTCCGCGACGTGATCGACACCTCGCTCACCGGAGCGGCGGCCAACGGAGCACTGCCGACCTGGGTGCTGTCCAACCATGATGTGGTGCGCCACCGCACCCGGTACGGCGTGCCCGAGGGCACCGATCTCCGCGGCTGGCTGATGACCGACGGCCGGGAGCCCGCGCCCGACGAGGACCGTGGCCGCAGGCGGGCCAGGGCCGCCGCGCTGCTGACGCTGGCGCTGCCCGGTACGACCTATCTCTACCAGGGCGAGGAACTGGGCCTGCCCGAGGTGGCCGATCTGCCCACGGACGCGCTGCGCGATCCGATGTGGGAGCGGACGGGACACGCCGTGAAGGGCCGCGACGGCTGCCGGGTGCCGCTGCCGTGGACCAGGACGGGATCGTCGTACGGCTTCGGGCCCGGCGGCAGCTGGCTGCCTCAGCCCGAGGGATGGGGCGAGCGCTCGGTCGAGGCCCAGACCGGCGCTCCGGGCTCCTTTCTGGAGCTGTACCGTACGGCGCTGCGCCTGCGCCGCCACCACCTCGGGGACGAGAGCTTCGCGTGGCTGCCGTCGGCGCCGGGCGAACTGGCCTTCCGCAAGGGCGGAAGCGCGGGCGGTGGTGAGAGCGGGAACTCGGGCCTGGAGTGCCGTGTCAATCTCTCCGACGAGCCGCTGCCGCTGCCGGCCGGTTCCGAACTGCTGCTCGCCAGCGACGAGTTGGCCGGTGACGGGACGACCGGCCGACTGCTGCCACCGGACACGGCGGTCTGGCTGAGCGCGAGGGCCGTAGCGGGCTGACGAGACGGCCGGGGCCGACGGCCAGGGGCCGCCCGTACGTTGTACGAGCGGCCCGTTCGCCGTGGTGTGTCAGCCGGTGATGATCGCCGGATCGCTCACACCGGGCGTGCCGTTCTCGACATGTCCGGCCAGTCGGCGCAGGAAGCCCTTGTCCTTGTCGGACACCACCGTCAGGTCGTACCAGCGCTTGGTGCCGTGCAGCTCCACCGGGTGTACGACATGTCCGCCCGCCGGCACCTTGACCGTCACGCTCTTGCCGCCGTACGCGTTGGTGATCGTCAGCCGGCGGTCGGTCCTGCTCGCGTTCGTCAGTGTCAGCACCACACGCGCGGCGCCGGAGCCCTTGCCCGAGCTCCCGTGCCCATGAGCCTCATGAGCCTCGTGGGCCTCATGGCGGGCGGTCACTTCGGGGCCCGCGGTGGTGCCGGAGCCCTGGAACGCACGGAGAAAGCCGTTGGGCCCGAACACCGACAGGTCGTACGCGCCGTTCGAATACGCCGTGTTCCATGTGTCGGAGAGCCGCTGCCCGGCTCCGGTGGTGTAGGTCCACGGGCCGTCGGTACGGTTCGCCGATGTCACGGTGAAGGACGCGCCCGCCGAGGCGCCACCGCTGAAGGTGAGCGTGAAACGCCCGGT
The DNA here is from genome assembly GCF_042732975.1 of Streptomyces sp. NPDC059743. NCBI lineage: Bacteria > Bacillati > Actinomycetota > Actinomycetes > Kitasatosporales > Streptomycetaceae > Streptomyces > Streptomyces sp. NPDC059743. The sequence goes on from NZ_JBHWGS010000007.1 coordinate 365,613, forward strand.
CGACGTGACCGAGGCGCCGTCCACGAACGGCGCGTACGGCAGCGGACGCGTGGGCCTTGAGCCCTTCTCCTGCTTGGGCAGGACGGCGCGGTCGGGCGGGACCGGCCGGTAGCTCGGGTGCCGCTCGTGGTCCGTCGGCTCGTACGCGTCGGTGTCCGGCAGCGAGGCGGGCCTGGTGTCTTTGAGGCCGAAATCGAAGGCGGAGGTCAGATCGCCGCAAATGGCACGCCGCCAGGGCGAGATATTCGGCTCGCGCACGCCGAAACGGCGCTCCATGAACCGGAGGATCGAGGTGTGGTCGAAGACCTCCGAGCAGACATAACCGCCGGTGCTCCAGGGCGAGACGACCAGCATGGGCACCCGCTGGCCCAGACCGTACGGCCCGGCGACATGGCGGCTGTCGCCCGGGAATTGGTCGAGCGCGGTGTCGACGGTGGAGGCACCCTGCGCGGCGGAGGCCGGCGGATAGGGCGGTACGACATGGTCGAAGTAGCCGTCGTTCTCGTCGTAGGTGATGAAGAGAGCCGTCCTGCTCCACACCTCGGGGTTGGAGGTGAGCGCGTCCAGCACCTGCGAGATGTACCAGGCGCCGTAGTTCGCGGGCCAGTTGGGGTGCTCGGAGAAGGCCTCGGGCGCGGCGATCCAGGAGATTCGCGGCAGCTTCCCGGCCTTCACATCGGACTTGAGGATGTCGAAGAAGCCGTCGCCGTTCTTCGCGTCCGTGCCCGTACGCGCCTTCTCGTACAGCGCGTCGCCGGGTTTGGCGTTGCGGTAGTTGTTGAAGTAGAGGAGCGAGTTGTCGCCGTAGTTGCCGCGGTAGGCGTCGTCTATCCAGCCCCAGCCACCGGCGGCGTCGAGCCCGTCGCCCGTGTCCTGGTAGATCTTCCAGGAGACACCGGCCTCTTCGAGCCGCTCGGGATAGGTCGTCCAGCCGTATCCCAGCTCGTCGTTGCCGAGGACGGGCCCGCCGCCCTTGCCGTCATTGCCTGTGTGGCCGGTCCACATGTAGTAGCGGTTGGGATCGGTGGCCCCGATGAACGAGCAGTGGTACGCGTCGCACACGGTGAAGGCGTCGGCGAGCGCGTAGTGGAACGGAATGTCCGCACGCTTCAGATACGCCATCGTCCCCGGGGACTTGGCCGGGATCCACTGGTCGTAACGGCCCTGGTTCCACGCCTGGTGACCGCCCGCCCAGTCGTGGTCGAGCCCGGCGATGAACTGCATACCGAGATCCTCGGCGTCCGGATGGTACGGCAGGATGTCCTTCGTACCGTCCGACTGATGCCAGACCGACCGCCCGCCGACCGGTGTCACCGGTCGCGGGTCGCCGAATCCGCGTACGCCCTTGAGCGAACCGAAGTAGTGGTCGAAGGAACGGTTCTCCTGCATCAGTACGACGATGTGGTCGACATCCTGGATGGTGCCGGACCGCCGCCCGGCCGGAATGGCGGCGGCGCGGGCGATGCTCTCGGAGAGCGCGGAGAAGCCTGCGGTCGCGCCGGCGATCTGAAGGAACCGGCGCCGATTGAGTTCGGGCATGAGTGTGGGGACCCTGTCTCTTCGGAGATATGTGGAACGGAGCGTGCGGAACGAAGCGGAAGGAGGCTCTCAAGGTCACCCATCAAGGAGGAATGCCCGGTATCGCCGACCCGACGCCACGCGGTACACGACACGAACAGCGGCCCCGGCGAAAAACGCTTGGCACGGTCGTGTGCGCCAGGGCTAGGGTGTGGGCGTTCGCTGCGGTGGCCGGTGGCTGCCGCGTTCGGCCGTATGTGATCCGGATCCATGTGGTCCAGATCTATGTGGTCCATGCGATCTGTGTGTGACCAGGGAGGTGTGACCGATGACTGTCGTTGTGATGGGCGCTGCCCGCATCCAGAAGTTCATCAATGACACTCCCGTGGTCTCCGGCTGACGAACCTTTCTCCTTTCCGCGCCTGATCGGCGCGTGTGCCGGGGCCGCCCTTGTGAAGGGTTTCCCGTTGTCTTTCTCTCCTGCCTCTTTCGAGGCTTCTTCCGCCGCGCATCCGCTCGTCCCGTACGGCTGGGACGACGGCTGGGCCGCGGAGTTCGCGCCGTACGTCCGGCAAGGGCTGCTGCCCGGCCGGGTGGTACGGGTCGACCGTGGGCAGTGTGATGCCGTCACCGCCGACGGTGTGGTGCGCGCCGACACCGCCTTTGTCACTCCGCACGATCCGTTGCGGGTGATCTGCACGGGTGACTGGGCGGCGGTCGATCCGGTGGGCGGTGATCCCCGTTTCGTACGGGAGTATCTGCCGCGGCGTACCGCCTTCGTACGGTCCACCTCCTCGCTGCGGTCCGAGGGACAGATCCTGGCCGCCAATGTCGATCACGCGATCATCGCCGTATCGCTCGCCGTCGAACTCGATCTGGGCCGGATCGAACGCTTTCTGGCCCTGGGCTGGGAGAGCGGAGCCCTCCCGCTGATCGTGCTGACCAAGGCCGATCTCGTGGGCGATCCGGCCGTGCTGGGCCATCTTGTGGACGACGTACGGACCGCCGCGCCCGGTGTGCAGGTGCTCGCCGTCAGCGCGGCGACGGGGGAGGGCGTGGAGGTGCTCTCGGCCGTGCTGTCGGCCGGTACGAGTGTGCTGCTGGGCGTCTCCGGCGCGGGAAAGTCGACGCTCGCGAACGCACTGCTCGGGGACGATGTGATGGATGTGCAGGCCACCCGCGAGGTCGACGGGAAGGGACGGCACACCACCACGACACGCAATCTCCTCGCGATGCCCGGCGGCGGAGTGCTCATCGACACACCCGGGCTGCGAGGCGTCGGGCTGTGGGACGCCGAGACCGGAGTCGGGCAGGTCTTCTCGGAGATCGAGGAACTGGCGAAGCGGTGCCGCTTCCATGACTGCGCCCATGTGTCCGAGCCGGGTTGTGCCGTGCTCGGCGCGGTGGAGGACGGTTCGCTGTCCGTACGCCGGCTGGAGAGCTACCGCAAGCTGCTGCGGGAGAACCAGCGCATCATCGCCAAGACCGATGCCCGGCTGCGCGGTGAGATCCGGCGCGAGTGGAAGCGCAAGGGCGCGGAGGGCCGGGCGGCCATGGAGGCCAAGCGCGGCGGGCGGAGCGGCCGTACGAGATAGCCGGGAGGCGGGCGCCGGGGCCGGGGCCGGGACGGGCGGGTGTCCCGGCCTCCGCGTCCGGGTGGGTCCGGCCTCGGCCTCCGGCGCCTGCTGCTTCAGTCCAGGCCCCAGCTATGGATCTTCCGGGGATGGATACGGATCAGCTCCTGGCTGAAGTGCGCGCCGAGGTCGTGCGGACCGGTCAGCAGCTCCGCCTCACCTCGGATGTCCACACCGCGTACCGTCCATGGGTCCGTGCTCACGATGTCGTCGACGACCAGCGCCACCTTCGGATTCGTCTGGAGATTCCGCCACTTCTTGGTGGTGGCGAGGGCGAGCCCGCCGATCAGGATGGTGCCGTCGTCCTGCGGGAAGAAGCCGACCGGATTGGCCTGCGGCTGTCCCTTCGGATCGACGGTCGCCATCCGTCCCAGTCGCTGGGTCCTCAGATACGCGCGCTCGGACTCGCTGAATCGGGTCATGATCCCAGCGTCACACGGGCACCTGTCCGCGCGCATCCGCCACGGGTCCCACGATCCGGCTCGCCGCCGGCACCATGTAGCACCGTCACCACGCGACACCGGCACCACGAATAACGTGCGCCACGCAATACCGGCACCAAGAATCACCGCCACCACGCAACGGGCTCACTCCCGCAGACCGCGCGTCACCCAGCCCTTCTCGTACGCGTGCCAGCCGAGCTGGAGCCGCGTCGTCACTCCGCTCAGCTCCATCAGGCCCTTCACCCGGCGCTGTACGGTCCGCAGTCCCAGGTCGAGCTGTTTGGCGACGCTCGCGTCGGTCATCCCGGCGAGCAGCAGCGACAGGATCTCCAGATCGGTGGAGTCGGGACCGGGCATCCGGCCTTCCGCCACCGCGCCGTCCGTACCGAGCCGCAGCGGCAGCGCCTCCCGCCACACCGACTCGAACAGCCCCACCAGCGACTCCAGCAGCCCGCTGGCATGGACGACCAGGACCGCCGGTTCCGCTCCACGGCCCGTCAGCGGCACCATCGCCAGAGTGCGGTCCGCGACCACCAGCTTCGTCGGCACGCGTTCGACGACCCGGACCTGCTCGTCGCGCCCGAGCGCCGCGGAGAGTTCGGTGATACCGGCGGGCAGCGAGAGCACCTCGCGCTCGATCACCACCCGGTACGCGACACCGCGCGCCGCCGCGCGCTCCTCCGCCTCGTTGTCGATACCGGTCACGGCCACCGGCTTTCCGGTGACCAGGGCGCAGACCTCCTCGGTCGCGCCGAGCTGGAGCTGAAGGAAACGGTGGGCCACCGCGCTCGCGCCCGTCACGACCTCGACCAGATCGTGCACGGCCGGCTCGGTGGCCTCCGCGCGGTACTCCTCGGCGAGCAGCACGGCGGCCAGTTCGGCCTGTTCGAGCTCATGGCGGTGCTGGGTGAGCAGCGCGCCCAGCGCGACGGCGGGCGGCGCCGCGACCCACCGTCCGGTACGGGACGAGGACTGCGCGGCCAGGCCCTGCCGCTCCAGCCGGCGCAGGGCCTGTTCGGTGTCCGGCTCGGGGAGCGCCAGCCGATGGGCCAGATCCGCGACCTCCGCGGCGCCGATCGCCACCAGCGCGCGGTAGGCGGACTCCTGTCTCTCGTCGAGACCTATCGCTCCGAGCACCCCTGCTCCCCTCCCCGGACACCTGTGTTCCACGGCGGGCCGTGGCGGATACCGGCCACGGCGTAAACCCGCCGTGCCACATCATCGCTGTTCGGTACGGCACTCTGCCAAGGTGGCGCCATCACAGCAGCAACAGACCCCGGTCATATGCCCCTTGGGTGCGATTTGGCCTGGATTGCTCGGGAGAGCGATATGCGCGGCCCTGGTGGCGGCGCATCGGCCCGCGCTGGACCTGTGACGTTCGCCGGGCGTCCTTCCCGTGGGGGGTGGGGCCGCCCGGCGGACTTGAATATTTCCGGGTGCCCCGTTTTCGTACCCTCGGCGCGGTCGAAGATAGGGGCATGAGCCAGCAGGGGCAGAGGCCAGCCGCCGACGACTGGTGGAACCGGTTGTACGAAGAGTCCGCACCGGACACCGGTCCCGCCGCCGCTTCGGGGGACACACTCGACGACCGCTTCGACTCGGCGGCGGACGCGGTCGGTACGGGCGCGGTCGGTACGGGTGCACAGGGCGCGCCCGATACGCCGAAGGAAGTCCAAGGGCCCGGCCGCGACGGGATCGAGGCGGAGCGGCCGAGGGCCTGGTGGGAGCAGCCGCAGCAGTCGCCACCGCAGCAGTCGCCGCCACCGCGGTCGCAGCCGCCAGCCGAGCCGCCGCCTCCGTCCTACACACCCAGCGACGCGAGACCGCTGCCAGGGACGAGGGATTCCTCCGGTCCGGAACGCCCGTCGGTCCCGGATCCGCGCCGGCCCGAGCCCGCAAACGGCCCTGGCAACGGCCCGGCCGACGGGCCCGCGGACAACGACACCGTATGGCTGCCCAGACAGCAGGGCCCTCTCGGAAGCCCGGCCACCGGAAGTGCCTGGGGCACGCCACAGCCGCAACCGCGCCGAGAGCCCGAGCCGACACCGCCTCCTGCCCCGGCTCCGACCTCGGCTCCGGCTACGCCGTCACAGGCCTTACCGCCGTCCGCCCCGTCGCCGTCCGCTCCGCCACCGTCGACCCCACTGCCGTCCTCACCCAGGCCCGCCGTCACCCATCTCGGCGACCGGCCTCCGACCTACGCGCCTCAGCCCGCCACGCTGCCTGCCGCCGACGCCGAGCGGCTGGACGAACTCGTCCCCGACACCGTCCTGGACGGCGCGTCCTACGGCTCGTACTCCCTGCGGGCCGTATCCGCACGAGGCGACTCCGCCCGCTACCGCGGCGAGCCCCGCCGCGACGCGCTGCTCACCGCCCGCTTCGGCAGCGGCGCCGGCGCGCTCGTCCTCGTCGCCGTCGCCAGTGGTTCCCGCGCGGCCGAGGGCACGCATCGGGCTGCGGCGGACGTGTGCCGGTGGATCGGCGGAGCCGTCGGGCGCAGCCACGGCCGGCTCTCCGAGGACATAAGAGCGGGCCGCAGAGGCGATCTCAAGTCCGGGCTGCACCGGCTCACCGACCGCGGTTTCGGCAGGCTCCGCGCCCGCGCCGCCGAACTGGGCGTGGCACCCGAGGAGTACACCGCGAGCCTGCGCTGTCTGCTGCTCTCCGCCGATCCGGAGTGCCGGACGCGGGTGTTCTTCGGAGTCGGCGACGGTGGCCTCTTCCGGCTGCGGGACGGCGTGTGGCACGACCTGGAACCGGCGATCCCCGAGCCGGCCGCCGTCACCGGCGATCCGGTCGTCGGCTTCGGCTCCCGGCCCGCCGAGGCCCTGGACGCCGACCAGCTCACCATGGATCTGGCGATCACCAAGCCGCCGTCCCCCTATATAGAGGGCCCGCTGCCGCCGCCGCCCGAGCCGTTCCGGTTCCGTGCCTCGGTCGCCCGGCCGGGCGACACGCTCCTGCTGTGCAGCGCCGGCCTCGCGGAACCGCTGCGCGGCGAGCCCGCCTTCGCCGGCGAACTGGCCGCCCGCTGGGCCCGTACCGGCGCTCCGGGCCTGACCGAGTACCTCGCGGACATCCAACTCAGGATCGAGGGATACGCCGACGACCGCACCGCCGCGGGAGTCTGGGAGGAGTAGCCCGCGCCGGTTCCGTCCTCAATCGCCGGACGGGCTGGTTTATTCGGCCTGCGGCCGTACGGCGAAGGGGCTGGCCCCTACCGACCGGGAACCCGGTACCGGGGCGGGCCGTTCCGTCCTCAATCGCCGGACGGGCTTGGGTGGGTGCCCGGATCGGGCGGGTAGCCGGGGTCCGGCGGGAGGGGGTCGGGGTCGGAGGAGGTGCGTGTCCGGACACTAAAGCGTGATTTGTGCCGCACACCGGCCCGCACCTAACAACGAGACCCGCACGCGGCGTAAATCATGCCGTCCGGACATGTACCTCCGGAGTGCCCCGGCACCCGCACCCACCACCGCACCGGCCCCCGCCGGGAGGCGCACCGCACCGTGCCGTCAGGCGCGCACCGCACGGTAGCGACCGACACCCGCACACGAAAACCGGCCCGCGCCGAAACGCGCCCCGACCACGGCCCCCAGCCGGGAGGCGCCACCGCGCGGAACGACATCGGCCGACACGTGAGTGCCGTGATCCGGGCGCGGGCATGCTTTTCGTAAGCGTTCGAGAGCGGGATCCGTCACCAGTGCAACGGGGGGACAGAACCATGACAGGGCTACGGCGCAGAGTGGGCGGTGCCGATCTCGCGGCGGTCCCGGAAGTGCGGCACGCCTTGCGGGAGATGCTGCTGCACTGGCGGGAGCGGGACTCGGCGGAGGTGGCGGAGCTGCTCATGAGCGAGCTGGTCACCAACGCGCTGGTGCACACCGAGCGCGGCGCGGTCGTCACGGCGACCGTCGCGGACTCACGGCTGCGGGTGGAGGTCCGGGACTTTGTCACCGCCCTGCCGCTGCCGCTGACCAGGCCCGAGACACAGCCGCCGGCGGCCGACGACGCGACGCACGGCCGAGGTCTGGCGCTGGTGAGGACGCTGGCGGACGACTGGGGCATACGGGCCCGGCCACTGGGCAAGGTGGTCTGGTTCGAGATGAACGGCGAAGCGGCGTAACGCGCAACACAACGCGGGCACGTGACACAACGGCGGATCCGTAACACAACAGCGGACCGGCGCGACGGGAGTCCGTCACACCGGTCCGGGTGCTGTGTTACGGGGCGATCCGGGTTACGGAGCGATCCGGCTCAGCCGAACTGCCGCTCCAGATCCGTGAGCTTGCGCTCCAGGGAGTCGAGCCGGGGAAGCGCCTGGGTGTCGTCCTCCGCGGTCAGGTCCACGGTGCGGGCCTCACCGCCTTTGACGGCCTGGAGGGAGAGCTGCGAGCGTTGAGGCAGTTGACCTTGTTCCACTATGGCAGGCTCCGCGGAGGCTTCGACCGCGGCCGGTGAGCCCGATCCGCCGCTCCCCGCGGTCAGCGGAACCTGACGGCCGCCACCGCGCCCCCAGGCCCGGTGCTGCCGGTTGAGCGCCTTGATCTGCGCCCGGTCCAGCTTCTGCTGCTCACGCCTGCGGTGCTGGTTCTGCTCCTTCTGACGGCGGTCCTCGCGGACCTCCTCGACGGCCTCGTCCAGCGTGCGTACGCCTTCGAGAAGCATCAGCGACCAGGCGCCGAAGGTCTCCCGGGGAGCGCGCAGCCACCGTACGACCCGGATCTGCGGCAGCGGACGGGGCACCAGGCCCTGCTCGCGCAGCGCTGCCCGGCGGGTCTGCTTCAGCGCGCGGTCGAAGAGGACCGCGGCCGAGAGCGACATGCCGGAGAAGAACTGCGGCGCGCCGTCGTGGCCCAGACCCCTGGGCGCGTGCACCCAGTTGAACCAGGCGGCGGCACCGGCGAATGTCCACACCAGCAGTCGCGAGCCGAGGGCCGCGTCACCGTGGCTGGCCTCGCGCACGGCGAGCACGGAGCAGAACATCGCCGCGCCGTCGAGACCGAACGGGACGAGATACTCCCAGCCGCCGCTCAGGCTGAGGTTCTCCTGGCCGAAGCCGACCAGGCCTTTGAACGAGAGGGCGGCGGCAACCGCCGCACAGCAGAAGAGAAGTGCGTAGGAGGCGGCGCCGTAGATGGTCTCCTTCCGTCTGCGGCGTTCTTCACTGCGTTCCCATGAATCCTCGGCCGCGGCCTTGTCACCGGCGCGCTTACCGCGCGCGAGCACTGCCACCGCCACCAGGATTCCGACGATCAGGACGCCGACGGGAAGCAGCCAGTTCAGCGATATGTCGGTCAGTCGCATGCGGTGTTCCTTGCATCGCAGTAGGGCGTTTCGGGCGCCATATTGGCGGAAGAGCGGTGCCGCTCAGGGGGTTTTGGAGCAAGAAGACGCCAACGAGGTGGTGGGGCACACTGATAGGCGCGATCGACCAGAACTGCCGCACGGGAGGCGGCTGTCATGTTCGATTAATATCACCCTAGCGGGTGGCTTGGCTCCTCGGGTGACGAGGGGTCAGACGCCCGTACTCAACTTCTGGACGCGATCGGCGTCGCATGTACGCGGACAGGTGACACACGTGTCCTCCGGCCGCAGTGTGTAGAAGAGGCAGCAGCTCGCCCGGTCCCGGGTCGGCAGCGACTCCCCGCCGGGGCCCGTCAGTTCGCGGAAGCCCGCCGTGCCGACGTACGGTCCGGTCGTGCCCGGCAGCAGCAGCTCCAGCTCCGCCATCGCGCGCCGCTCCTCGCCCAGGAGATGACCGATGTACCAGAGGCCCTCGACGATCTCGTCGGTCGCCATGCCCCACAGCGCCCTCCGGCCGCGCCGCATCCGCGGGCCGAAGCCGTCCAGAACCGGTCCGAGATGGTCGGCGGCGGCGACCCGTACCTCGGTGCGCAGGGCCTCCTCGTCCGGTACGACCTGGGCACCGGGCAGCGCCGCCGCGGGATCGTCCGGCAGACACGCGAAGTCCTGGACCTGGACGCTCATCCGGCCGAGCGTCCGCTGGAAGAAGACATTCCCGACGGGGATCCTGGGCACGCGGCGATGCAGGAACCAGGGCACGGTGATCAGCAGACAGGCCGGCCAGGCATAGCGGTGCAGCGCGAAACTGGCGATCACATCGGGCCGCGCCCGCTGTCCGTAGTCCCGGCTGACCTGCGCCTTGTCCCAGTCGAGAAATGTGTCGAGCGCCACGCCTCCGGCGGCGAGATCCGCCGCGCCGACCCAGCCGCCGCCGAGCGGAGGCCGCTCACCGTCGGTGAGGTGGTCGATGCTCAGCGAGGGAAACACCTCGGTGAGACGGGCGTACGCGTCCGTCACGGGAGAGGCGTGAAGGCCGGGCAGCAGCGTGGGCACGGTCATGCAGGGGACCACCGAATCGGGATCGTTTGCAGGTAAGCCTTACCTTACCCGATGTGATCGGGTTTGAAGTGCGGCAGCGGCGGCCTATCGTGCACAGATGAATCCGGCGCCGGGCCGGGGCTACGGCGACGCCGGGTGTGCGGAGGTGGGCGGGGTGGAGCAGCGCGGCAGGGCGGCGGAGAGCGCCGCGCCGATCCCGTCCCAGGCCGGTCCTGATGCCCGGCGCGCGGACCGTGGTGAGCAAACGCCGGTCCGTGGCGAGCACGCGTCGGCCCGTGGTGAGCACACGCACAGTGAGCCGGCCACGCCCCGGATCGTGCGCCGACACTCTGTACGGGGACAGATCCTCGCCGCCCTGCGCTCCGCGCTCCTCGGCGGCGAGCTGGTTCCCGGTGAGGTCTACTCGGCTCCCGTGCTCGGCGAGCGTTTCGGTGTCTCCGCCACTCCCGTACGCGAGGCCATGCAGCAGCTCGCGCTCGAAGGCGCGGTCGAGGTCGTCCCGAACCGCGGCTTCCGGGTCACCGAGCGCAGCGCGCGGGAGCTGGCGGAGCTGGCCGAGGTACGTGCGCTCATCGAGGTACCGGTGATGCTGCGGCTGGCCCGTACCGTATCCGCCGAACGCTGGGCGGAGCTACGTCCGTTGGCGGAGGCGACGGCCACGGCCGCCGCCTCCGGGGACCGTGCGGCGTACGCGGAGGCCGACCGTGCCTTCCATCGCGCGCTGCTCTCGCTCTGCGGCAATGACCAACTGGTCATGGTCGCCGACGATCTGCACCGCCGCTCCCAGTGGCCGCTGGTCAGCGCTCCGGCTGCGCGCCGCGCCGATCTGATCGCCGACGCGGCGGAGCACTCGGCTCTGCTGGATGCCCTGGAGACAAGGGATCTGACGGTCATTCAGTCCCTGGTACGAGAGCACTTCGCCGGCCCGGCCGACTGAAAGCGGCCCTGAGCAGCTACGAAGGCGTCATCTCTGCCGTGCGGCTTCCGCGGCCGACACCGCTGCCGTCAGCAGTTCCGCGTCGAAGAAGGTCGCGTCGGCCAGACGGTTGGCGCCCGCGTAGGCGTTCAGCATCGCCTTGGTGGTCCGCAGCGCCGCGGGCGATCTGCGGAGCAGCGGCTTGGTCCACCGCTCGACGGTCCGGTCCAGCTCATCCACCGGGACGACCTTGTGGAGAATGGACAGCTCGGCGGCTCTGGCGGCGTCGAAGTTCTCGGCCGTCAGCATCAGTTCACGGATCTGGGCGGCTCCCGCCTCGCTGAGCAGCCGTGACAGCACGCCTCCCCAGGCGGGAGGCACTCCAAGACCCAGCTCCGGCATTCTGAAGCGGCAGTCGTCCGCGCCGACGCGCAGATCGCAGAAGACCGCGAGCCCGAGCCCGGCCCCGACCACGCCGCCGTGCAGCCGGGCGATGGTCACCGCGTGGACGCTCGCGAGGGCGTCGCACATCCGCCGGGCCTTGTTGCCGAGGGAGTGCAGGCCCGCACCACCGGAATGGGCGGCGAGCAGACCGGGAAACTCGCTGCGGTCACCGCCGAGACAGAAGTCGTCTCCCGCGGCGGAGAGAATCAGCACGCGGATAGCGGGATCGCCGTGAACGGTGTCGAGTACGGCGAGGAGTTCGTCGAGAAGCGGTCCGGAGACGGCATTACCCGTCTCCGGACTGTTCAACCGCACTTTCAGGACAGGCCCTTCGTGCAGGACGTGAAGAGCCTTGAAGTCTTCCACCATGCTGTTCCTTGTGTTTTGTGCCGCTTCTTTATGGATGCCGTGCCGTCAGGAAGCCCGTACCGTCGGGAAGCCGTACCGTCAGGAAGCCGTGACGCGGAACGACTTGAGGCGCCGGAAGGCCACCCGCGGCGCGTACGACGGTCCGTCGGCGAGACGCAGTCCGGGCATCCGCTTGAGCAGCGTGGTCAGCAGGGACGTCGCCTCCAGCCGGGCCAGCGGCGCCCCGAGGCAGTAGTGGACTCCACCGCCGAAGCTGAGATGCGCGGCCTTGCGGCGGATGTCGAAGAGGTCGGGATCGGTGTGCTGGTCCGGGTCGTGGTGCGCGGCACCGACCATGAGCTGCACCATCTCACCGCGCTCGATGGGCATTCCGGCCAGCGTGGTGTCCTCCGCGGCGATCCGGCTGATCATATGGATCGGGGGGTCGTAGCGCAGGGTCTCCTCGATCGCGCCCGGCATGTGCTCGGGATGCGTGCGTACCCAGTCGAGCTGGCGGGGATGCTCCAGAAGCAGCCACACCGCCGTGGCCAGCAGATGCGAGGTGGTCTCCAGCGCGGCCAGGACCACGAAGAGCGCCAGCGAGTGGACGGCGGCGTCGGCCGCGTCCTGGTCGGACTCCAGCTCGTCCCAGGTCCGCAGCCAGACCGAGACCTTGTCGTCCCCGGGTGCCCTGCGGCGCTCCCGGATCAGTTCGGTGAAGTACTCCCGCAGCTGAGCCGTCGCGGCGTCGGACAGCGCGAGCTGGCTCGGCGACGGGAACAATTCCTGGGTGAATACCTGGTCGTGGGTGAGCGAACGCAGCAGCGGATAATCCGCGGCCGGCAGCCCGAGCCATTCACCGATCGTTATTACGGGCAATTCTTCGCAGACCAGCTCCACGAAGTCCGGTTCACCGTCGTGCAACTCCTCCCGGACCTGGTCGAGGAGCCGCTCGGTTATTCGGTCGATCGAATTCCTCATGGCGTCGAGGGATTTACGGTCGAACATGCTGCCCACCGACCGCCGCATCCGCGTGTGATGCGGCGGGTTGAGCATGGGCATCGTGCTCCCCATCTGGAGCGAAGCAGGTGCACTCCAGCGTGCGGCGTCCTTCTGCCGAGTTCGCCACTCGTTGCCCGGCACCTGCCAGGCCCGGTTCCTCAGTACCTGGTCACACAGCTTGTAGGAGGTCACCAGGTGCCCGCCCCAAGGAGCGGGCATGATATTTCCCATTGCCCTGAGCTCTTTGTAGAAAGGCAATGGATTTGACTGTCCGCTCGATGTGCGCAGACGGGAGAATAGCGAAACCACAGAGCGTCGGTCGACGGATGAGGTGGCCAGGGAAGGCTCCACAGCGACTCCTTCTTTCAAGAGATCACATAAGATTCGCCAACCCTGTCTACCCCTATGGTTGAACATTCATGCGAGGGTAAATCGTCCCCAATTGTTGGGCATGTCACACCTTCCACCAGGACAGGAATCCGCTCCACCAGGTACCCTTCTGCGCCGCGTGCTGCGGCTGGGCCGGGGCATTTCCGAGCGTGCGGGAGGTGCTCGGCTGAGGCGCGGACGCCCTCTTCTCCCTGCGTACGGGAGTGAACCGGGCGGGCAGGGCGTTGAGCGCGCGGTGGATCGGGCCCGGCCGCCACGACAGACTGTTCACATGGACGCCCAGCTCGATGTCCGGCAGGCTGTTGAGCAGCTTCTCGATCGCCAGGACGGAGATCAGCAGGGCGGGATCCTTGGCCGGGCAGGCGTGCGGCCCGGCGCCCCAAGCGAGATGGGCCCGCTTGCTGAGCGTCTGACGGCTCACGGACAGACTCGGATCGGTGTTGGCCGCGGCGAAGCTGATGACCACGGGATCACCGGCGTCCAGCTTGCTCCCGGACAGGTCGACGTCGTACATCGGGTAGTGCACGGCGTAGTTGGCTATCGGCGGGCTGTTCCACAGCACGTCGTTGATGGCGTCCTCGACCAGCAGACCGGCCGCGTGCTGTCCGCCGGCGTACTTGTCGTCCGACAGCAGGAGCCGCAGCGCGCTCGCGATGATGTTCTGCGTGGGCTCGGTGCCCGCGCCGATGAGCGTGACGAGCTGGTGGATCATCTCCTCGTCGGTCAGCCGCGCCTGATGCTGCATCAGCCAGGAGGTGACATCGTCGCCGGGCTTGGCCCGCTTCAGCGCGACCAGCTCCAGCAGCGACTCGGTCAGGACCTCGTTCGCCTTCTCCGCGTCCACCCCGTCGAAGAGACTGGAGATACCGAAGACCAGCCGGTCGCCGATCTCGGCCGGGCAGCCGAAGATGTCGTTGAAGACCAGCAGAGGTACCAACTGTGCGTAGTCGCTGACCAGATCGGCCTTGCCACGGCTGCTGAACTGGTCGATCAGATACGTGGCGACACGGTCGGTGTGCCGGCTCAGCCGGTGAGTGTCGATCTTGGCCAGCGACTCCGTCACGGCCTGACGGAGCCTCAGATGATCGGCGCCGTCGGAGAAGAGACAGTTCGGCCGGTACGCCATCATCGGCAGGATGGGGCTGTCCGGCGGTATCTGGCCCTCGTTGAGGGCGCGCCAGCGACGCGCGTCACGTGCGAAGGTGTCGGGGTTCTGGAGCACATGCAGCGCCGCGGCGTAGTCCGTGACGAGCGAAGCCTCCACACCCGGAGCCAGTTCGACGGGCGCTGCGGGACCGTGCTGCCGCAGATACTCGTAGAACGCCTGGGGATCGGCGGCGAATTCGGGTCCGTGCAGGGGCACGCTCTTGCCGCTGTTATGGGCGGGGCAGCCCGGTGGTGGCGCCTGGTGTTCCGAGTGGGATTGCATGGTGAACTCCTAGCTGAGGCGCGACTGGAGATAACGGACAAGGACAATGAGCGAATTCGCTGACGAACGCTGGTCGCGTGCGTCACAATTGACGAGAGGCGTCTCGGGGAGCAGGTCGAGCGCCTCCCGTATCTCCTCGTCCGTGTGGCTCGGTGTGCCGTCGAAGCGATTGACCGCGATGGCGTACGGGATTCCGTAGTGCTCGACCAGGTCCATCACCGCGAAGGACTCTTCGAGGCGTTGCGGGTCCACCAACACCAATGCCCCGAGAGCTCCCCGGGACATGTCTTCCCACACCTGGACGAAGCGCTGCTGGCCAGGTGTGCCGAAGAGATAGAGAACGAGTCTCTCGCTGAGGGTGAGCCGGCCGAAGTCCATGGCGACGGTCGTCGTGGTCTTGCCCGGGGTGCCCCGGAGGTCGTCCACTCCCTCGCCCGCCTGTGTCATCACCTCTTCGGTGCGCAGCGGCGGAATCTCGGACATGGTCCCGATGAACGTCGTCTTGCCGACGGCGAAGTGGCCGACGACAAGGATCTTCGCCGCCGTCTGCACTGAATTGCGCAGATATACGCCGTCATCCAAAACGGGCTTGAAGGCCATTCAGCACCTCCTCGAGTATGTGCCGCTCGACAAGCTTCGCGGGAGGTATCGGGGCACGCGTCACGAGATACCCCTGCTCCGTGAGATCGGACAGCAGAATTTTGACGACACCGACGGGCAGACTGGTGTGCCCGGCTATTTCGGCGACCGAGAGATAGCCGCCGGCACACAGATCCAGCAGACGGAGCTTCTCGGGATCGAGATGTCCCGTTCTGGGGCCCTCGGCGGCCACCGTGACCAGTGTGATGAGTGAGAAATCGTCGTCATCCAGCAGATTGCGTCCGTTGGTGATGACATACGGTCGAACTAAGGGCGCTGCTTCTCGTTCCAGCTCGGGTTCGTCCGGAGTCGTCATGCCTTGGTGTCAGCAATCTCGCGAGGGGGACTGGTCAGGGATTTACCGAGCTGGCCGACGAGCTGCATCATGCGGAAGGTGATCTCCGCCATGTCGACGTCGGGGGATGCCGAGACGGCGAGATAGGCGCCTTCACCGGCGGAGATGAGAAAGACCCAGCCGTGGTCGAACTCCACCAGCGTCTGACGCCACTGCGGACGCTCGCTCGGAGGTCCGCCGCAGAAGTCGGCGACCGTGCGGCTCAGCGACTGCATTCCGCTCATCGCGGCGGCGACGGTGTCGGCGTGGTCCTTGCCGACATCGTTCGAACGGGCCATGAGCAGGCCGTCCGCGGAGACAAGGATCGCGTGGCGCGCCTCGGGCACTTCCAGAGCACTGTCAAGCATCCATGACAGATCGTAATTCACTGAGACTCATGCCCTTCGCTGCTTGCGTTGGTGGAACGACGGCCCGACTGCGTTCCCCGCTGGAACGCGCCCATGACGGAAGCGGCCTGCTCGCTGGAGCGGGCGGGCGTCTCCGTGCTCTCGGCCGCCGGAACGATGGATATCGCGCCTCGCCGGCGCCGCTTCGGCAGTCCGCCGAAAGTGGTGCCGCGCGTCGCCGGGGTCTCTTCTGGAGGCATCGGGGAGGACGCGGCCATGGCGGGATTCTCCTCGGGCTCGGGCGCGGGCGCGGGCATGGACGTGAGGAGCTCCTCGGGAAGAAGCACGACCGCGCGCACGCCACCGTACGGAGAAGTCGAGTCCACGGAGACCGTGAAGCCGTAGCGGGCCGCGAGCACACCGATCACGGTGAATCCGAACTGCGGCGGGTTGCCGAGACCGGAGACACCGGGGGAGCGTTCGCTGGAAAGGAGCTTGGCGGCTCTGCTCTTCTCTTCCTCGTTCATGCCGACGCCGGCGTCGTCGACGATGATGCAGACGCCCTTGGGCACAGGGCGGATATTGATCTCGATCATCGTCTCGGGCGCCGAGTAACTGGTGGCGTTGTCCAGCAGTTCGGCGAGCGTGAGCGCGACCGGTTCGACGGCGCGGCTGACGATGGCGAAATTGCTCTGGGCCCGGATCTCGACGCGCGTGAAGTGGCGGATACGGCCCTTCGCGCTGCGGACCACGTCATAGAGGGAGGCCGAGGCGCGCTGGCGGCCGAGCCATCCGTCGCAGAGAACGGCGATGGACTGCGCACGCCGGGCGAACTGCGAATTCATGTGGTCGATGTCGAGGAGGTCCTGGAGAATCTGGAGTTCTCCGTACTTGTCCTGGAGCTTCGTGATGGCGAGCTGCTGCTCGCTGGCGAGGCCCTGGAGCGTCCGCATCGCGGATTTCAGAGCGGTTTTGGTCGCCTCTTCTGCTCGGTCCTTGGCCTCTTCGACGGCCTCCGAGTAGTGATTTTCCAGATTGGCGTAATGTGCCCTGAGTTCCTGTTTTTCCTTCTTGAGTTCGGTGATCGACTTTCTACCGCGAATGATCGCGGTCGCTGCGACAGGAGTACCAACGGCTATCAGACCCCACAGCGCTGGATCCTGGAAGTATTGCGTCATAAGGCTCTCTTCGGGCGACTGGGGCACCGGACACTGAATGTCTGGACGCTGCGTTCGAGTGCGCTCACAGTCTCAGACATACGGGATCGGCCGCGCATACTCGCCCGCCGGACTGCCTTGAAAGGCCCGGCTGATGGCATAGCTCTCCCCGGGGTGGCGGATTTCTGGGCCGATGCGCTGACTTTCCCTTTATGCCATAGCGGGTTTACCACCGCTTGGCAAGCTCGGCGATCTTATCATCACACCAAGGCTTGACGTCCATGTCCTTCGGTTCCGTATCCGGTATCTGACGGAAATTCAGCAAGGCTCCGTGTTGGGGGTCTTCGGTGCCTGAACCCCAGGTCGGAGCTGCTGTCTGACGGTACGTCAGGACGGGACTGGCAGGGCTGTGCGGGTGCCTCCGGATCGTAGGGCGCGGACATGGGTGAGCACTACAGCGATCCGGGGACACCGGATTGCCGTAGTGCCGGAGGGTACCCGTGATGGTTGATGAGGTGTCAGCGGGGTCGGGTTGCGGTCGGGTTGCGATATCGAGGCCGGTCCGCGTTTGCGTTCGCGTCACCGACCGTATGTGCCGGCGCCGGCCGGCCGGCGCGTGCGGGCACCGGCCGGGAGCGTGTGGGCGCCGACGGGAGCGTATGGGCGCCGGCTGGAGCGTACGGGTCAGGTCAGGCGTCGGCGGCCCGTGGACCGACGACCGGGACGACCGGGGCCCGTGGGGCGAGCTGGTCCGCCAGCCAGGTCGGCACACCGCCCAGCAGACGGAAGAGACGGCCCGCCTCCTCGCGCAGCCGGGTGGCCTCCGGCTCGGGCTCGGCATCGGCCAGGGCGGCCAGCGCCGGGGCCGTACCGACCAGATAGCCCAGCTCCTCGCGGATACGGAGGGACTCGCTGAAGCCGTGTCTCGCCTCGGCCAGTTCGCCCTCCCGCAGGGCGAGCCCGGCGAGATGGCGCCAGGTGAAGGAGAGCAGCAGCGTCTCGCCGTGCGCCGTGGCGGCGGCATGGGCACGGCGGTACGCGGCGCGGGCGGACTGCGGCGAGTCCGAGAGATGCTCGGCGATCAGCCCGCGCCGGAAGTCGAGCAGAGCGCGGCCAGGAGCCGTCGGGTCGAGCAGGGCCGCCGCCCGGCCGAGCGCTGCGCGCGCCTCGTCCGCGCGGTCGCGTACGCCGAGGACGGTCGAGGCGTACGCGAGATGACCGCGCTCACAGGCGGCTGCGCCGCGTTCGTGGTCCTCGCGGGCCGTGGCCTCCGCCGAGCGGAGCGCGTCCTCGGCCTCCGGCCAGCCGGTCCCCGTGAACAGACAGCGCTCGACGAGCAGCGAGGCCCGCTGGAGCGCCGGCGCGGGAGCGGTGATGTGTGGCGCGAGCAGGGCCGCTGCGTCGGTCCAACAGCCGCGTGAGCGCAGCCGCCATACCGCGGTCTGGAGTGGGTCGTCACCGGCAGTGGTTCCGGAACCAGACATGGCGGTATGCGCCACATTGCCCTCCCCGAGCGCGCCATTGTGCTGTTGAGTGTGGACGCATCTCAGCACGGATGGGCATGCCGGGCCAATAGGTCAGGTGAAAAATTTCACAATCCCTTGGTCGCCGAAGCCGCTCCGTACGGGCGGTTGACGGTGGTCCCGGAGGCGCCATCGACAGGCCGCGAGAGCCTCGGAAACGCTGTCACCTGCGGCGACGGCGGCGGTACGGTCGGTGGCCGCGCCGCCGAAGAGCCCTCCTCGTGGCGAGGTTGGATCTTTCCATGCCCGTATCGGGTGACGGCGTCAACCGGCGTGGACATGGCACGGCAGAGCACTTGGCGACGTCCGGACCGCCCGGCGAGATCCCGTGCAGGCCTCCAGGGCTACAGCCCGCGCACTGCGGCAGGGCATCAGCCAGGCCGATGCCAAGGCGTGAGGTCGAGCCCCGGATACCGCAGCGCCGTCCCGGCCAGCGTCTCCGGTGTCCAGTAAGGATGCCCGGGCGGTGGAAACCCGAATGCCTGGAGCTGGCGCGGCGTGGCACGCTCGACGAACGTGAACCAGTCCTGCTGAACGGCGGAGTAGGCCCAGCCCCGGCGCTGGCCCCAATGGACGCCGGGCGGACGGAAGTTCAGATGCATGGTGTAGCGGGCGCCGCGCGCCGCGGTCATGGCCGTACCACGATGGACGGTGCCGATCTCGAAGGCGACGACCGTCCCGGCAGGACCGGCTGCCGGCACCTGCGCTCCGTACAGGTGCGGGCTTCCGCTGCCGTCATGGAAGCGGCTCTTGCTTTCGAGACCGGGCCGCAGATACCTGTCGGGCACGGCGGGGAGGTCAGCCGTGTGCCTCCGCGGGACAAAGTGCGCCGGGCCGAACTCCTCGGGCACGTCCGCCAGGTACACGAACATCTCCAGCTGGCGGAAGCCGGGCGCGGTGCTGGGCACCAGGAGGCTATGGCCCAGGTAGTCGCGGTGCAGGTCCTGGTCGTAGTCGCTGGCGCCGGCGTACTTCGCCCAGGCCTCCGCCCCGGAGATCTGGACACCGCCGTCTTCCAGCAGCGTCTCGGCGAGCGCCAGGATCCGGTGGTTCACAGCCAGCAGGCTGATCTCCGTGCTGGCGAAGGGAAAGTAGTCGATCCCGGCGAACTGGTCGCCGATGAAGCGCTCGCGTCGCGGATCGGTTGAGTCGTGGAAGCCCTCAGCGGACGGGAAGAGCAAATCCAGTTCGCCCGCCGCGGGCTTCAGCTCATCGTGCGGGAGGAAACCAGGGAGGATGACGAAGCCGTCTTCACGCCACGCTCGGGCCGCTTCTTCGAGGTCCATCGGGCCAGAGTGATCACGGCGAGCGCCGCAGGCAAGCGGTTTTCCGGTAGGAAGAGCGACTAGGGCCTGTTGCGAAAGCCCAACGACATACAGATCGTGGTCGGAGTGTTCGGTGACCATGCCCTCGTGGGCTTGCGATCCCTTGAGGACGAGACCGAGGACATCCGGATCGGCGGTGGCGAGTCCGATGAACGCTTCGTAGGTGAGGGGATGTTGAGCAGTCATGGTGTGATCTCCGTGGGAGGCCGATGGGTATGCCTGTCGAGGCGGTCCTGTCTGTCGGGGCCGCCCGCACCGTCCGCGGGGTACTTTGCCGCGCCCGCTTGGCGCCGTAACCCGAAAACTCAGTGGCCGTGCGGGCTTGGGGCCGCATACGTTCGCCTTCATGGTTGACGCAGCTTTCGGGCATCCGCGCCTCGCCGCCGTCTACGACCCGCTCGATCCGGACCGCGGCGATCTCGACGCGTATCTCGCGATGGCGGAGGAGTTCGGGGCGCGGTCCGTGCTGGACATCGGGTGCGGTACGGGCGTGTTCGCGCTGCTGCTCGCCGAGCGCGGGATGACTGTCACCGGGATCGATCCCGCGCGGGCGTCCGTCGACGTCGCGCGTGGCAAGCCGGGCGCGGAGCGGGTGCGCTGGCTCGACGGCGACGCGGGGGACCTGCCGCCCATGCGGACCGACCTGGTGACCATGACCGGGAACGTCGCCCAGGCGATCACCGGTCCGCAGGCGTGGCGTACGACGCTGCGCGGCGCGTACGAGGCGCTGCGGCCCGGCGGGCGGCTTGTCCTCGAGACGCGCGATCCGGCGCGGCGCGTGTGGGAGGAGTGGGCGCAGTGGACGCGCGAGACCACGTACCGCATGACGGACATCCCGGGCGTCGGCCACGTCGAGACCTGGGCCGAGCTGACGGACGTGAGCCTGCCGCTGGTGAGCTTCCGGGGTACGCACGTGTTCGCCACGGACGGGGACGTACTGACCTCGGAATCAACACTCCGCTTCCGCGAACGCACCGAGATCGAGCAGGACTTGCACGAGCACGGCTTCGTCATCGAAGACGTACGCGACGCACCCGACCGGCCGGGCAGCGAGTTCGTATTCGTGGCGCAGCGCGATACCGCACAGCCCGTCCCTCCCGGAACGCCCCAGGGAGCGTGTGCACCACACAGCACCGGGCAGACGGAACTTTGAAGACGCTCCCTAGATGAATGAGTCCGATGTGTGTGCTGGCCGCGACCTGGCGAAGGGCGCCTGTTGGTTCGTGTGTGAAGACAAACCTGGACGCCCTTCTGGCGGCACTGTACGTGTTCATCGACGACCATGTGGCGCCTTGTCGCCGGATCGGGCGACCCCCGAAACTGACGGACGCCGAACTGCTGTGCCTGGCGGTCGCCCAGGTCCTGCTGGGCTTTCCCTCTGCCCGGCACTGGGTCCGCTTCTCGCACGCCCGGCTGGGACACCTCTTCCGCTACCTGCCCCAGCAATCGGCCTACAACAAGCGCCTCAACGCCGCCGGCCCGCTCATCTCGCAGGTCATCGAGGCTCTGGCCAGGCAGGTGCCGACCTGGCACGACGACCTGCGGCTGATCGACTCCACCCCACTGCCCTGTGCGGCCTCCCGCGAGACCGTCAAACGCTCCGAACTGGCCGGGCAGGCCGGCTACGGCTACTGCCGCTCCCATTCCCGCTTCTTCTGGGGATTCCGGCTCTACCTGGTCACCACCGCGGAGGGCATGCCGGTGTCCTGGTGCCTGGCACACCCGAAACTCGGGGAACGGGAGGTGATGACCGCGCTGCTGGAACGCGACCACCACCTCGTCCGCGCGGGCCAGGTGATCCTCGCGGACAAGGGCTTCGCCGGGCGGGAGTTCGAGACGTTCCTCACTGAACGCCTGGGCGTCCATCTGGTGCGGCCCGACCGGAAGGACGAGCCCGTCCGCCACGGCCGCCTCGCCCGGGTCCGGCAGTGGATCGAAGCCGTCTTCGACACCCTCAAAGGCCAGCTCAGCCTCGAACAGCACGGCGGCAGGACCCCCGTCGGCGTCTTCGCCCGCACCGGCCAACGACTCCTCGCCCTCGCCGCAGGCATCTGGCACAACTGGACCACCGGCGCCAAGACCAAACGATCCCTGATCGCCTACGACCACTGAGAACATCGGACTCATTCATCTAGGCGCACGCCCGTACACGGCTGAGTGTCAGCTCATGCGTAGTGCCAGGAAGAAGTCGAGCTTGTCCTCCAAGCGCGACAGATCGCGTCCTGTGAGCTGTTCGATCCTGCCCACCCGGTATCGCAGCGTGTTCACATGCAGATGCAGCCGGGCCGCGCATCGGGTCCAGGAGCCGTCGCAGTCGAGGAAGGCCTCCAGGGTGGGGATCAGCTCCGCGCGGTGGCGGCGGTCGTAGTCGCGCAGAGGATCCAGCAGGCGCGCGGTGAAGGCGCGGCGGACGTCGTCGGGGACGAAAGGGAGGAGCAGTACGTGTGACGCCAGTTCATGGTGGCCCGCCGCGCAGACGCGGCCGGGCCGGGCCGCAGCCACCCGGCGGGCGTGGCGGGCCTCCTCCAGGGCGCCGCGGAGCCCTTCCGCCGAGTGGACCGCCGCGCTGACACCCAGGGTCAGCCGTCCGTCGTCCGCCAGACCTGCCGTCAGAGGGCCTCGTACGGCGGCCAGGAGCGCGTCCGCGTGCAGTCCCGGGTCGTCGGCCAGGTCCGGTGCCTGGCCCGCTGCCTGCCTCGCCGCTTGGCCGGGCGCTGTACCGGGCCTGGGTCCGGGGCCGGGCCCGTGTCCGTCCACCGGCTCGGGCGTCCGAGGAGGTGTCGTCGGCAGCGGCACCAGCGCGATCGCCTCGTCCTCCGTCCGGGCCACCGCGATCCGGTCGGCGGAGTCGGCTCCCACGCCCGCCATCGCCGTGCCTCCCACCGTCGCGGGATCCACCAGGATCTCCTCCAGCAGCGCCTGGGCCACCGGACCGCCCGCCACCGCCGTCTTCGTACCGTCCGCGTCCGGACCTTCCGTACCGTCCATGGCGTTCGTACCGTCCATGGCGTCCCGGCCGCCCTGTCCCCACTCCACCCTGGCCACCACCACCTGCCACTGCGGCGCGGCGCCCAGTCCCGGCAGCAGCACCGGCGCGGTCACCCGCAGCCGGGCCGCGATCTCGGCGGGAGCCGCGCCCGCCTGGACCAGTTCCAGCACCTCCTGGGCGAGCCGGCGCCGTACCGTACGGGCCGCGTCCCGTCGGTCGCGTTCCACCGCGATCAACTGCGTGACGCCCTGGAGCAGATCGAGCCGGGCCGCGGGCCAGTCGCCCGCGTCCGCCTCCACCACCAGCAGCCAGTCGGAGAGCACGGTCTCGCGCACATCACGTACATCACGCGTATCGCGTACATCACGGGAGTCGGTGGGAATCGCCGCCCCACGCCCTGAGCCGCTCACCGGAAACAGGGAGTACGTCGTCCCGTCGACCTTCGTGCGGTACGGGCTGTGGCGTCCCGCGCGGATCGCGGCGAGATGCTCACCGGCGAGCGCGGCGGCCCGTGCCGGCGGCAGCGGCTCGCTCGCGCCCGCGATCCGCCGGCCGGTGGGCGAGAGCACCCAGGCCCGCAGATCGAGATCGGAGCCCAGCAGATCGAGGACCACATCCGGGCCACCGCCCGCCGGGCCCGCGGTCATCAGCCGGCGGTGGCGGTCCACGACCGCGGCCAGATCACCCGCCCGCTCGCCGGACACCTGGCGGACCACATACTCGGTGACCGCCGCGAACGCCACGTCCTCGCTCACCGCGAAGAGCGGTAGCCGATGGCGCTCGCACGCCATGATCAGATCGTCGGGCACCTCGCCCAGCTCCGCCTCGCCCGCGGCCAGCGCGGTGACTCCGGCGCCGACCAGGATACGGACGAACGGCTCCGAGTCCTCGGCGCGCCGCCGCCAGGCGAGACCGGTGAGCACCAGCTCACCGCCGGAGAGATAGCGGCTCGGGTCGCGCAGATCGGTGGTCATCACTCCGCGGACGGTCCGGTCCAGCTCGTCCTCGCCGCCCAGCAGCCGCAGGCCCAGCGCATCGGTTCCCAGCAGTGCGCGCAGCCGCATCTCGTCGTCGCCGCCGATCTTTCTCGTGGTCGCCCACCCGTCCACCCGTCGGTGCCGAGTGGCTCGGAGTCCTGAAGCCCGTAGTTCCTGAAGCCCGTGGATCCTGAAGCTCATGGGCCGAAGCTCATGGGCCGAAGTTCATGGGTCCTGAAGTCAGTGAAGTCAGTGGCGTACGCGCACAGCCCGCGTACGCATGTTTCAGGAGGAAGACCTCACAGTTACCGAGTCCAGTCTTTCGTTCGAATCTACAAGACCCGGAAGGCGACCAGCCAACTCCTTCATGGTTTCGGTGACTGCACCAGGCGGAGCACTGCTTGTGTACTTGTGCCACACAGCGTTAAGAGCTCATGAAGAGACCCCGATCGCGACCGGTCAGGAATCGCCACCGATCCAGACGCCACCGATCAAGAAGAGAGCCACTCATGGACTTCCTTCGCCCAGCGAGCTGGGAGGAGGCGCTCGCCGCCAAGGCGGAGCACCCCACGGCTGTGCCCATCGCGGGTGGCACGGACGTCATGGTCGAGATCAACTTCGACCACCGGCGGCCCGAGTACCTGCTCGATCTGAACCGTATCGGCGAGCTGAGCACATGGACGGTCGGTGAGGAGACCGTCGAGCTGGGCGCCTCCGTGCCGTACACCCACATCATGGAGCACCTCAGGGCCGAGCTGCCGGGCCTCGCGCTCGCCTCCCACACCGTCGCCTCGCCGCAGATCCGCAACCGCGGCGGCGTCGGCGGCAATCTCGGCACCGCCTCTCCGGCCGGTGACGCGCATCCGGCGCTGCTCGCCGCGGGCGCCGAGGTCGAGGTCGAGTCGGTACGGGGCAGCCGCCGTATCCCGATCGACGCGTTCTACACCGGAGTGAAGCGCAACGCGCTCGCCGCCGACGAACTCATCAGGTCGGTGCACATCAAGAAGGCGGACGGTCCGCAGCAGTACTCGAAGGTCGGCACGCGCAACGCGATGGTCATCGCCGTCTGCGCCTTCGGACTGGCCCTGCATCCCGCGACCAGGACCGTACGGACCGGTATCGGCTCCGCCGCGCCCACTCCCGTACGGGCGCGCACGGCCGAGGAGTTCCTGAACGCGGCGCTCGCCGAGGGCGGCTTCTGGGAGAGCGGCCGGATCATCACACCGTCCATCGCCCGGGAGTTCGCCACGCTGGCCGCGGGTGCCTGCAATCCGATCGACGATGTGCGCGGCACCGCGCGCTACCGCCGTCACGCGGTCGCCGTGATGGCCCGCCGCCAGCTCGGCTGGACCTGGGAGCAGTACCGCGGCACCGGCCGCGCCCTGGAAGGAGCCGCATAGCCATGCGCGTCAATGTCACGGTCAACGGACGTGAGCAGCGGGCCGACGACGTCTGGGAGGGCGAGAGCCTGCTCTACGTCCTACGGGAGCGGCTGGGTCTGCCCGGCTCCAAGAACGCCTGTGAGCAGGGCGAATGCGGCTCCTGCACGGTACGGCTCGACGGTGTCCCGGTCTGCTCCTGTCTGGTGGCGGCCGGGCAGGTCGAGGGCCGCGAGGTCATCACCGTCGAGGGCCTCGCGGAGTACGCCAGAAACCGCGCCGCGACAGGCGACACGGCCGGCCCCGGCGGCGCAGCCGACGCCGCGACCAGCGCCGCGCCCGGCGAGGCGACGGCGACCCCCGACGCCGCCCGCCACGGCGAGAGCGGCGAACTGTCCCCGGTCCAGCAGGCGTTCATCGACGCGGGCGCCGTCCAGTGCGGCTTCTGCACGCCCGGACTGCTGGTCGCGGCCGACGAGCTGCTGGAGCGTACGCCCTCCCCGAGCGACGCGGACATCCGGGAGGCGCTCTCGGGCAACCTCTGCCGCTGCACCGGCTACGAGAAGATTCTCGACGCGGTCCGGCTCGCGGCTGCCCGACAGGAAGAGACGGTCTGACGGCCATGCCCACCACCGGAACTCCCACCAGTCTCAGCCAGGGCTCCCGGACCAGAGGCGGCATCGGCGAGTCGACACTCCGTCCCGATGGCATCCTCAAGGTCACCGGAGAGTTCGCGTACTCCTCCGACATGTGGCACGAAGACATGTTGTGGGGCCACACATTGCGTTCCACCGTGGCGCACGCCGAGATCAGGTCGATCGATATCGCCGAGGCCCTCGCCACGCCGGGTGTCCACGCCGTACTGACCTACGACGATCTCCCGTCCCCGGTGAAGAACTACGGGCTGGAGATCCAGGACACACCGGTCCTCGCCCATGGCAAGGTCCGCCACCACGGTGAACCGGTGGCCGTCATCGCCGCCGACCATCCCGAGACCGCCCGCCGCGCCGCCGCCAAGATCCGTATCGACTACGCCGAACTGCCCGTCGTCACCGACGAGGCCTCGGCCACCGCGCCCGGCGCGCCGCTGGTCCACGAGGGCCGCAGCGACCACCACAGCGGGCATGTCGCGCACCCGAACATCGTGCACCGCCAGCCGATCGTCCGCGGCGACGCCGACTCCGCCGCCGCGCGCGCCGATGTGATCGTCTCGGGCGACTATGTCTTCGGCATGCAGGACCAGGCCTTCCTCGGCCCGGAGTCCGGGCTCGCGGTGCCCGCCGAGGACGGCGGAGTCGATCTCTATGTCGCCACCCAGTGGCTCCACTCCGACCTCCGCCAGATCGCTCCCGTCCTCGGGCTGCCCGAGGAGAAGGTCCGGATGACGCTCTCCGGAGTCGGCGGCGCCTTCGGCGGCCGGGAGGATCTGTCGATGCAGATCCACGGCTGTCTGCTGGCGCTGCGCACCGGCAAACCGGTCAAGATGGTCTACAACCGGTTCGAGTCGTTCTTCGGTCATGTCCACCGCCATCCGGCGAAGCTCTGGTACGAGCACGGCGCCACACGCGACGGCCGGATCACCCATATGAGGTGCCGGATCGTGCTGGACGGCGGCGCGTACGCCTCCTCCTCGCCGGCCGTGGTCGGCAACGCCGCCTCCCTCTCCGCAGGCCCGTACGCCATCGACAATGTCGACATCGAGGCGCTCGCGCTCTACACCAACAACCCGCCCTGCGGCGCGATGCGCGGCTTCGGCGCCGTCCAGGCGTGCTTCGCGTACGAGGCGCAGATGGACCGGCTGGCGGCGGCGCTCGATATGGATCCGGTGGAGTTCCGGCAGCTCAACGCCATGGAGCAGGGCACGCTGATGCCGACGGGACAGCCCGTCGACTCGCCGGCGCCCGTCGCCGAACTGCTGCGCCGCGTCAAGGCCCGGCCGCTGCCGCCCGAGCAGCAGTGGCTCGTGGCCGGTGAGGAGGCCGACGTACGCGCCCTGCCCGGCGGACTCTCCAACACCACCCACGGCGAAGGCGTCGTACGAGGTGTCGGCTACGCGGTCGGTATCAAGAACGTCGGTTTCTCCGAGGGCTTCGACGACTACTCCACCGCGCGTGTACGGCTCGAAGTGATCGCCGGAGAGCCGGTCGCCGTCGTCCACACCGCGATGGCCGAGGTCGGCCAGGGCGGTGTCACCGTCCATGCGCAGATCGCCCGGACCGAACTCGGCGTCGCCCAGGTCACCATCCAGCCCGCGGACACCCGGGTCGGCTCCGCGGGATCCACCTCGGCCTCGCGCCAGACCTATGTCACGGGCGGCGCGGTCAAGCACGCCTGCGAGGCCGTCCGGGAGAAGGTCCTGGAGCGCGGCCGGCGCAAGTTCGGTACGTACCACCCGGCGTGGGCCACCGCCGAGCTGCTGCTCGAAGGCGGCAAGGTCGTCACCGACGCCGGTGAGGTCCTCGCCGATCTCGCGGACGTGCTGGAGGACGAGGCGGTGGAGCTGGAGCTGGAGTGGCGCCACCGGCCGACCGAGGCCTTCGACCTCCGTACGGGACAGGGCCACGGCCATGTCCAGTACTCGTTCGCCGCGCACCGCGCGGTCGTCGAGGTGGATACGGAGCTGGGACTGGTCAAGGTGATCGAACTGGCCGTCGCCCAGGATGTCGGCAAGGCGCTCAACCCGCTCTCCGTCGAGGGCCAGATCCAGGGCGGCACCACACAGGGACTGGGCATCGCGGTCATGGAGGAGATCCTGATCGATCCGAAGACCGCGAAGGTGCGCAATCCGTCCTTCACCGACTATCTGATTCCCACCATCCTCGACACGCCGACCATCCCCATCGACGTACTCGAACTGGCCGACGACCACGCGCCGTACGGACTGCGCGGCATCGGCGAGGCCCCGACCCTGTCGTCAACTCCCGCGGTGCTCGCGGCGATCAGGAACGCGACCGGTCTGGAGCTGAACAGGACGCCGGTACGGCCGGAACATCTCACGGGCACCTGACGGCCGTACGTACGATCGCACCTGACGCTCCGTCAGCTCAGTGGCAGGCTCAGTGGCAGGCTCAGTGGCAGGACCGCCCGAGGGCGGGCCCGGGAGAAGGCAGGACCGTGATGCTGGACATCGCCGAAGAGCTGAACCGGTGGGTCGGGCAGGGGCGCGACTTCGCCGTCGCCACGGTGGTGGCGGTCGGCGGCAGCGCGCCGCGCGGGCCGGGCGCCGCGCTTGCCGTCGACAGCGAGGGCACGGTGATCGGCTCGGTCTCCGGTGGCTGTGTGGAGGGCGCGGTGTACGAGCTGTGCCGGCAGGCGCTGGAGGACGGCGCCACCGTTCTCCAGCGGTTCGGCTACAGCGACGACGACGCCTTCGCCGTGGGGCTGACCTGCGGTGGAGTCATCGACATCCTGGTGACGCCGGTACGGGCGGACACGGCGGCGGACACGGCGGTACGGGCGGACACGGCCGGGAAGCCCGCCGACGCGGTGTTCGCGACCGCGCTGGCCGCCGCCGCACACGGCGAGGCGGCGGCGCTCGCGCGGATCGCCGAGGGCCCGGCGGAACTGCGTGGCCGCGCCCTGCTCGTACGGCCCGGCGGATCGTACGAGGGCAGCCTCGGCGGACATCCGGAGCTGGACCGTACGGCGGCGGCGGAGGCCCAGGCCATGCTGGACGCGGGCCGCACGGGCACGGTCGTCATCGGCGAGCAGGGATCGAGGTGCGGACAGCCGCTGACGCTGCTCGTCGAGTCGAGCGTGCCGGCCCCGCGCATGATCGTCTTCGGGGCGATCGACTTCGCCTCGGCGCTCGTCAGCGTCGGCAAGTTCCTCGGCTACCACGTGACGGTGTGCGACGCGCGGCCCGTCTTCGCCACCCGGGCCCGCTTCCCGGACGCCGACGAGATCGTCGTGGACTGGCCGCACCGCTATCTGGCGTCGACCGGGACCGACGGCCGTACGGTGCTCTGCGTACTGACCCATGACGCCAAGTTCGATGTGCCGCTGCTGGAGTCGGCCCTGCGGCTGCCGGTGGCCTTCGTCGGCGCGATGGGCTCGCGGCGGACGCACGAGGACCGCAACAGGCGGCTGCGCGAGGCCGGTGTCACCGAACGGGAACTGGCCCGGCTGCACTCGCCGATCGGGCTCGACCTCGGTGCGCGTACACCCGAGGAGACGGCGCTGTCGATCGCCGCGGAAATCGTCGCGGTGCGCAGAGGCGGCAGCGGTGTCCCGCTGAAGGGCGCGCACACGCCGATCCACCGGGTCGATTCCGTGGCCTGAGCCGGGACGCGCAGC
Source organism: Streptomyces sp. NPDC059743 (assembly GCF_042732975.1). Classification (NCBI taxonomy): domain Bacteria; kingdom Bacillati; phylum Actinomycetota; class Actinomycetes; order Kitasatosporales; family Streptomycetaceae; genus Streptomyces; species Streptomyces sp. NPDC059743. Next base: position 395,066 of record NZ_JBHWGS010000007.1, read on the forward strand.
CATACCAACCCGACCGGCCATACCAGCCCGGCCGGTCACCCTGAGGCGCGGCGCACCAGTTCCGTCCGCAGCACCACATGCTGCCAGGCCGACGAGGCGTCGCTGATCGACTCCAGCAGCACGCGTGCCATGGTCCGTCCCATCTCCTCCACGGGCTGCCGCACCGAGGTGAGCTGAGGATCCGTGTGGCGTGCGATGGGCGAGTCGTCGAAGCCCACCACGGCCACATCCTCGGGAATCCTCCGGCCCGCCGCCCGCAGTGTGTGCAGGGCGCCCACCGCCATCACATCGGAGGCGGCGAACACCGCGTCGAGTCCGGGATGGAGCGCCAGCAGCTCGGCCATCGCACGGCGCCCGCTCTCCTCCGTGAAGTCACCATGGGCGATCCAGGAGGGCCGAGGGCCGCCGGGTGTGTTCCGTACGGCCTCCTCGTAGCCGCGCAGCCGGCACTGCGCCACATACATGTCCAACGGTCCTGTGATGGTGGCGATACCGCGCCGTCCCGACGCCGACAGATGCCGTACGGCCGCACGTGCGCCGCCCACATTGTCGGAGTCGACATAGGACACGGACTCGTCGCCGGATCTGCGACCGCTGAGGACGGTGGGCATCTCCATCGCGGCGAGCAGATCGGGCAGTGTGTCGCTGTCGTGGAGGGAAACGAGCAGAACGCCGTCGATACGGCGGGCGCGTGCGTACTGGAGGAAGCGCTGCCGCTCCTTCTCCGTACGGACCAGGGTGAGCAGGAGTTGCAGATCGGTGTCGGCGAGACCGTCGCCCACACCGTGGACGATGTCGGAGAAGTACGGCTCGGCGAAGAACCGTTTCTCGGTCTCCGGTATCACCAGTGCCACGGCGTCGGTACGGCTTCCCGCCAGGGCGCGGGCCGCCCGGTTGGGTATGTAGCCGAGCTGGGCGATCGCCCGCTCGACAAGGTGTCTGGTGGTGTCCTTCACGCGCGGTGAATTGTTGATGACGCGCGACACCGTGCCCCGGCCGACGCCCGCGAGCGCCGCGACCTCCTCCAGCGTGGGCTGGCCCGTACGTCCCTTCGCCGCCATCGTGCGACCTCCTGTCGCGAGTGTGCCCGAGCCTGGTCCAGGAGCGGGAAACGGGCTGCTCGCCATCAAATCACTGGGAGCGCTCCCATGCACGAAAACGGCGAAGCGCCTTGGAACGGACGGGCGCCCACCGGGTCCGGGAGGTCTGTGGTGGGAGGCCCTGGAGGCCGACGCGGGATCTTGTATGCGCCTACGCCCTGCTGACCCAGCCGTGCACAGAGTGTGGCTCACCCTTCAGATAGTGCTGGATTCCGAGGGCATTGGACTCGTAGGTGTTGTCCGGGATTTCGCTTCGCTTGCACCACATGATGCGTGCGCATTTATCGGGTTCCGCATTCACCGGCTCGCCATCCCAGTGGGAGGTCGCCAGGAACCAACTCAGCCGGACTCCGCCTTCGGGATTCTTGTACTGCATGACATGGACGATGCGCAGGGAATCACGGTGGATCGTGACACCCACCTCTTCCTGTCCTTCCCGTGCGACGGCTTCGAAGACGTCCTCTCCGAATTCGACCTTGCCGCTCGGCAGATTGAGCTGCCCAGCGGCGTAGCCTCCCGCGCGTTCGGCGAGCAGAAGGTATTCGCCCTGTTCAAGGATGAGCATGACTTCATGGACAGGGGGCTGTGGCACGAGTCCTCCAGGCAGATCCGTTCTGAGAGGAGGACCCTAGCGTCAAGTGCTCAGGCGTCGGCGAGTCCCAGGCCGTCGAGCTGTTCGGCGATCCACTCGACACGCCCATCGGTGGACAGGTCGGTCGGCAGTTCGAGGACCTTGACGCCGCTGCCCGTGGTCGCGTGGTGGACAGCGTCTTCTATCTCGTCGCGCAGCGTCAGGACCTTCTCCCGGAAGCGGTCGCCGCCGGACTTCTGGTCGAAGCGGTCGCGGCTGAAGATCACGACGTCGTAGGCGAGGGGCATCCAAGCTCTGCACAGGGCGTCCATCGCGGCCACGATCGCCCCGACACCGGGCTCGGAGAGGTCGAGAACGGTTCGGGCGTAACCGAGGACATTGGCCGGTGTCTTGTCGGCGATGAGCAGCTTGTGGTGCCGGGCCGTCCTCATGGGAACGGAGAGCTGCTGGGCGAAGGCATCGAGTTCGGCCACCAGGTCGAAGGTGCCCACGTTGTGCAGCACGATGTCTTCGAGGAACGGGCTGTAGCGGGCAGGCTCGTCCATGCATGTGACGTTGATGCCCTGTTCACGGTAGTGAGCGGTCAGTGCGTGTACGAGCGTTGTTTTCCCCCCCTGCCTGGGTGCCTTCGACTGCTACAACGGCGCAGTCCCGGATGGGCATGTGTCCCCCAAGAGTGTGGTGAAGGTGGATGACCGCAGCCACTTCCACGCCCCGTCGGCACCGGCTGCGATCTTCCGGTTGACGTTGAGTCCGTGGACTTGATCCCACCGGCCGAGTCCGGCGGCGTGGACGGCTACATACGCGGTGGACAGGGAGTGGCGGACGTTCAGTGTGCTGATGCGCTCGCGCGCCTCGATGTTGTTGTGGTCCAGCCACTTGCGGTGCAGGGCCGTCATCGACGTGCCGCGCAGTTCGGGCTGGGTCACGTCCAGTTGCAGCTCCTCGCAGACGTCGACCAGACGCCGCGAGGTGCCGCTCAGGAGGTGGCCCGCGTCGTACCTCGTGTCGATGAAGGCCGGGTCTTCCACGCGAGGATCGCGCCGCCGCTTCCAGGTGGCTCGTGCCTCGTCGATGGCGGGGTGCGCCTGTTCGCCGGCGTTGGCAAGGACGGAGAGGTCGGCGCAGAGCTGGTGTCCCACGATCAGATCAGCCTGCTCCACCGCTGAGCCGACGACCTTGGCCGCCCCTCGGATCAACTCCTGCATCTCGTCAGGTTCTTCGACGTAGACGCTGGTGAAGGCGAAGTCGACATCTCCGAGGTCGACCAGCGCATTCTGGCCGGGCAGATCGATGTAGACGATCGAGTAGCAGAAGGGCTTGTTCCCGTTCGTGATTCTGTAGTTCTTCGTCCACTCGACGTCGATCGACGCGATGCGGCGAACTCCTGCCGGCTTGTTGGGAAGCAACGTGGGGCGGTCGAGATTGCTGACAGTGATCATGGGTCTCCTCACACGGCAGGAGCCGACCGGTTCGGCCGACCCCTGCCGTGTGACGCTACTGGGAAGAGCCGGTGGTCGTGGCGAAGACGGACGGGAAGCGGTCCCAGGCGGCCTTGTCGATCACCCCGCCGAGGTCGAACGGCTTGTCCCAGGTCAGGCGTTCCATCAGCTTGCCGCCCAGGAGAGTGACGGCTGCCGCTTGAGTCAGTGTTCCCGCGCCGAGTTCTTCCGTCAGCCGGTCGTGACTCTCACCGGCGAAGAGCTTTTCGGCGAGATTCTGGACTGTGTTCTGGTGCTGGAAGGTGTGCAGGACGGGACTGATCTCCAGGCCTTGGAGATCCATGGCTTCTACGATCAGGCCGTCGAAGTGGGCGTCGCCGGCGGTGTCCACCATTGATACGACGCCACGTTCCCGGTGCTGCCGGTCCTGCCATGCCTCGCCGACAGCGATGATGCCCGGAAACCTCTCCGTGGCAAGAGTCGTCATGACGTGGAGGTCGTCCGCGAAGGAGTGCCAGGCGATACCGGCGGCGTGTCGGCGTGCCTGGACGAGGATGCTGTCGACGAAGCGGAGCATCGCGCCGTTGTCTTCCGGGCTCTCGCTGGCCGCCAGTCGGTAGGCGAACTGCGTGAGGTCCGGATCGAGCTTCCGTTCTGCGGTCCGGTGGACCGGTAGGAAGACGGCGCCGGCCGTTACCAGCACCGGATCGCCGTCCACGTCGGCCCACTGGCACGCCAGCCCCGTGAGAAGGTGGATTCTGTGCCCGAAGGGGCGCTGTTCAGCTCCGTACGGAGTTTTGGGATGCAGAAGGCTGGTCAGCTCACGCATCGGCTGGCTCCGTGTAGTCGGCCGCCAGGATGGACCTGCCGAGGTACTTCGTGACGTGGTTGCGCTTGAACCGGTAGCGCTTCCAAAGCTCTGTGATCGGCTCTTCCATTACGTTGCCGAGGGGCTCGAAGAGGTCCTTGGCAACGTACACCGGCCATGCGTTGGCCATCCCGTTCGGCTCGACACAGATCATGTGCCCCTCGTTCTCCGGGGTCCACTTGGTCAGGCGCACGGCAGGCCGCCACATGAGTGTGGTACGCAGTTCCATGATCCGCCGGTAGACGCTGTCCGCCTCCTCGTGGGACATGAACTCGTGCTCGGCCAGATCCAGGGCGTTGCCCTTGCGGAGCGGCATGATGAGCTTCACCTTGCCCGCGCCGAGCATGTCTGCGATCTGCACGGTGTAGGGCAGGTACTCCGAGTACGACCGCAGAACGACAGTCGACAGGGCCAGCGGGATACCGGCCTCTTGGAGCGCCTGAACCCCCTTCATGATCGTGTCGTAGTCGCCTCGTACCCGGTTGGTGACACCGCGCGGCCCTTCGAGGCCGATGTTCGCGTAGGCGATCTTTCCTGCGATGTTCCTGGCGTGCTGATGTCCGTGAGTGGCGTTGGTGGGCACGGCGAGGATGAAGTCCTTGTGCCACATGTCGACGATCTCCGAGAAGTCCTTCCGGAGCAGAGGCTCACCGCCGGAAAGGAAGGCCCGCTTCACGCCCTTCAGGTTCTTGCGCATGGTGTCGAGCTGGTCGAGCGTGGGGTCCGGCCGCTGGAGGGTCTCGGAGCAGTAGTCGCAGTCCATGTCGCATCGCTTGGTGACCTGCGCGATCACCGACAGCGGGGCAGTGAGGCCGTCGATGCAGGTGTCGAGGTCGAGTTCCGAGGGGGCCGTGAAGTAGTGGCCGTTGGTGCTGAACGACACGCCGTTCCCGACGTCGAGTGTCTTCTTCTTGGGAATGGTGAGAGTGCCGAGGTCAGTCACTTTGTCCTCCGGTGTTGTAGGTGCCTGTCGCGACTTGGCGCATTTCCTGGATGGGTGCGACCCAGGTCGGATTCGGTCGCCATGGGGCAAGGAGGTCTCCGCTGGTTTGCCGAGGACATGCAGTCAGAGCGAGCGACACCAGCGCTCCTCTCTTCGAGCGGTATTCGCTCGTGAGGTCACCGCCGGTGAACGCCTTCACAGCGGCGGACCGCTCAATGACGGAGGCGTCCTTCTCCGTGTGGGTGGGCGGGTCAACGCTCAGGCGGGGTAAGGCCCATGAATGCGTGGCCCGCGGGCTGTCGTAGAGCCTTTTGCGTATGACGGCCGGCTTCGGCAGCCGGTTCGCCCTGATCACCGAGGGCGTCGGAGGTGCCGGATCACGCCAGGTGTTACTTCCGGGCAGTGCACCGCCCAACCAGCTCGCGTCGGCGCAGAGGTCGCCACGAAGGCTCAGTAACACAGCTCGCCGCTGATGCGCACCCTGGGCAGTGACGCTCATGCCGGACACCTCGTCAGGCTGACGCGTTCCTGTAACGGCTGTTCGGTCGGAGCGACCAGGGTGACGTAGACGTCCTTGCCGGTGGGAGTGGGTACGGCCGTCCAGTCCTCGGAGAGTGCCTCGACAAGGAACATGCCTCGGCCGGTCATCGACTCCCAGTCGGGCTCCTTCACAGTTGTGACCAGCGTTAGCCCACTCACCGCACGCCGGAAGTTGGGTAACGAGCTTCGCAAGCTGCGCGACCAGCAAGGGCTGACCACTGAGGAAGTGGGAGCACACCTCAACTGCCACAACTCCAAGGTCAGCCGCATCGAGAAAGCGAAGCGTGCCTGCACCAAGAAGGACTTTGAGGGGCTCATGGAGCTGTTCGGAGTCGAAGACCCGCTGCTCTCCGAACTCAACGACCTGATGGTCAAGGGGCGCCAGCGGGTGCCCCCGTGGTGGCACGCGTTCAAGGACGTCATCAGCGCCAACTACGAGGAGTTCCTCGCCTACGAGGCCGAGGCCACCCGATGCTCCGAGTACCAGCCACTGCTGATCCCCGGGCTTCTCCAGACGGCGAGCTACGCCCGCAAAGTGACCGGAGACGGCTACGCCGCCCTCGGCCCGGATCAGGTTGACAGCCTGGTCGAGGTGCGGATGCGGCGCCAGGAGCGGCTTCGCGAGGACGACGCGCTGTTCTTCGAGGCTGTCGTCACCGAAGCGGCGCTGCGCCTGCTGGTCGGCGGGGCGGAGGTCATGCGTGAGCAGTTGCGGCACCTGATCGAGGTGTCGGAGCGCGACAACGTCCGCTTCCGAGTCATCCCATTCGAAGCGGGTGAGAAGGGGGCCAGCACAGGAGCTTTCATCCTGTTTGCATCGGCGAAAGATACACAGGCAGACGTCGCGTTCACGGAGTCGGCCGAGAACACGACGAGCTACCGGGACGATCTGCTGACCCTCCGGCGTCTGAGCCGCCTGTTTACAAGCTTGTCCGGTGCCGCGCTCTCGGAGGATGATAGCCGGGAGTTGATCGTACGTATCGAGAAAGAGCTGGTCTGAAAATGAACAAGCTGGCCGATCACTACGCGGTCGACCTCAGCGATGCCTCGTGGCGCACAAGTAGTTACACCGCCGGCAACGGCAACTGCGTCGAGGTCGCACCCATCCCCTCCACCTCTGGTGTCGCGTTCCGTGACTCCAAGAACAGGAAGATCCCCGCTGGGCGGGTTTCCCACCGCGCCTGGGGCAACTTCGTCACGGCTGTCGTGTGCGACACCCTCACCACACCATGACCAGGCCCGTTTAGAAGCCCTCGGTCGGATCGCTCGGCCCTGTAGTGCGAAGCCCTATAGCGCGAGCGCCTACAGCGGCAGCGCGCAGACCGCCACCGGTGCGGGGAATGGCTCGCCCGCTGGGCGCAGTGCGCCGCCGGTCTGGTCGATGTGGAAGACCGTCACCGTGTTCGACCGCTGGTTGGCCGCGAACAGCAGATTTCCGGCGGGCGAGAGGGCGAGCTGCCTCGGGAAGTCGCCACCGGCCGGCACGGTGTCCAGCAGCCGGAGTGTGGCGCCGGCTGCTTCGACGGCGTATCGCGTGAGCGTGTTCGGGCCGCGGTTGGCGAGGTAGGCGAAGGCGCCGTTGTCGGTGACCACGAGCTGGGACGGGAAGCCGCCGTTCGCGCCGGGCGTGCCGGTGGACTGCGGCTCGCCGGGCGTCAGCAGGCCGGTCGCCGGCTCGTACGCGCAGACGACGACGGTGTTGTCCAGCTCATTGGCGAGATAGGCGTACGCGCCCGACGGATGGAAGGTGAGATGGCGAGGGCCCGCGCCCGGGCGCAGCCGCGCGTACGAGACCTGGGCGAGCGTCCCGGCCGTTGTGTCCAGCCGGTAGGTGTAGACCGTGTCATTGCCCAGATCGACGGCGAGGACATGGCCGCCGTCCGGCGAGGTGACGATCTGGTGGGCGTGCGGGCCGTCCTGGCCGGGACCGGGCGGCGGAGCGGAGTGCGCCACCAGATCCGTGCGCTCGCCCAGCGCGCCCGACGCGTCGATGGGATGCACGGCCACACTGCCGGAGGTGTAGTTCGCGCTCAGCAGCCACCGCCCGTCCGGATGCACCGAGAGATGGGTGGGCCCGGCTCCGCCGGTGCTCCGGGTGCCGAGGATCCGGTGGTGTCCGTCCTCGGCCAGGGCGATCGTGGTGACTCCGCCGTTCTGCTGCTCATTGACGGTGTACAGCGTGCCGCCGTCGGGATGTACGGCGAGATACGACGGGTTCTCGACGTCCGTGACCGTTCCGGCGCCCGAGATCGTGCCCGTCGCGGGATCGTATGTGGCGAGTCCCACACCGCTGCCGCCGCCCGCGGCGGAGGTGTACGTACCGAGGAAGAGCGGTCGGACGGCTGCGGCGCGCGGCCGGGAGGGCGTGGCCGGAGCGTCGGCCGTGTCGGCGGCAGGTCCGGACCGGGACCGGTCCGCGCCGGGAGCGGGCGCCGCGAGGACCGAGGTGGCGGCAAGCGCGCCCATGCCGATGAACCGCCGTCTGTTCACTCCACCCATGCCTCAACCTCCTCCGTACGTCACGCACTTGACGCCTTCTGACGCCTCGTCAGCTCGCGTTTGGTTCCCTGGTACCATTCTCATATCATCCGGCGATGATCATAAGTAAACGGTCGGCAGCCGCCGTGTGCGGTCTGGTGGCCACTCTGGCCCTAGGGCTCTTCCCTCCCGCTGCCGCCGCCGATGAACCTACCGGGAAACCGGCACCGAAGGTCGATCTCGTCCTCGATGTGAGCGGCTCGATGCGGGCCCGTGACATCGACGGCCGGTCCCGGATGGCCGCGGCGAAGCAGGCGTTCAACGAGGTGCTGGACGCGGTGCCGCAGGAGGTGGAGCTGGGCATCCGCACCCTCGGGGCCAATTATCCGGGCAAGGACACCGAGGTCGGCTGCAAGGACACCCGGCAGCTCTATCCCGTGGGACCGCTGGACCGTACGGAGGCGAAGACCGCGGTCGCCACCCTCGTCCCCACCGGCTGGACACCGATCGGACCGGCCCTCCTGGGCGCGGCCGAGGACCTCGACGGCGGTGACGCCACCCGGCGTATCGTCCTCATCACCGACGGCGAGGACACCTGCGCGCCGCTCGATCCCTGCGAGGTCGCGCGCGAGATCGCGGCCCGCGGCATCCATCTCACCATCGACACGCTGGGGCTCGTGCCTGACGCCAAGACCCGGCGCCAGCTCACCTGTATCGCCGAGGCCACCGGTGGTACCTACACCTCCGTTCGGCACACCGACGAGCTCTCCGGCCGCGTCAAACAGCTGGTCGACCGGGCCGCCGATCCCGTCGTCACACCGGTCGCGACCGAGGGCGCCGCGCGCTGCGCCGACGCGCCGCAGATCAAGCCGGGCCTCTACAGCGACCGCGAGAAGTTCTCCGAGCACCGCTGGTACCGCGTGGATGTCTTTCCCGGCCAGGAGCTGCGCGCCTCGGTGAGCGTCGCCGCGGACCGCGCCGTCGACCGGGACTACGCGGTGCTGCTGCGCGCCGTGACCGTACACGGCAGAGAGATCGTCCGGGGCTCGGAGGCGGGTGACGGACGCACCGATGTGATCTCGGCAGGGCTGCGCTATCCGAAACCGCCGGCCGATGACGTGGATGGTGTGAAGCCGGCCGCGGAGACGGTCTGTCTCCAGGTCAGCAACGCCTTCTCCGCGCCGGACTCCGTGCAGACCACTCCGGGCCTGCCCGTCGAGCTGACCGTCGATCTGGTGGACTCGCCCGACATGGCGTCCGATGTCGCCGCGTTCGGTCTCGGCCGCGGCTGGTGGCTGCTCGTCACCCTGGTCCTCACCGGTCTGGTCGCCGGACTGCTCTGGGGCTGGATCTCCCGCCTGCGTGTCGTCAGGAGCACCAACTGATGCGTATCACCGCCCTGCTCACGGGCTCCTTGTTCACGCGCTCCCTGCTCACGCGCTCCTTGCTGACCGGAGCGCTGCTGTTCGGTACGGCGCTCGGTACGGCGGGCGCCGCCGTCGCCGACGAGACTCCCACGCCCACCGCCGACGGCTCGGAGAGCGCCGCCGGACCGACCGAGGCGGGCACGTCCTTCCGTACGGCCGCCGCCTTCAAGCCGGGACAGCGGGCCACGGCCGAGGCCTCCACCGGTGACTATCTCTACTGGGTCTTCCCGGCCGACGCGGGACAGCGCCCGACCGTGAACGCCACGGTCACGCTGCCCGAGTCCTCCGCCGGGAGGAAGGGCGCGGTCACCTGGCAGGTGGATGTCTACGACGGGCTGCGCCGCCGCCAGCCCTGTGTGAACGGCGCCCAGACCAGGGCGGTCGCCGCCGACGCGGACACGGTCGCGCTGCGCTGCACGCTCCGTACCGTACGGGCGTGGGCCGAGCCCTGGGCCAACGATCCGCTGCCGGGCAGCTACTACGTCCGTCTGACCGTCGTGAACGCGCAGGAGGAGGACCTCGGGCTCCCGGTACGTACGGAGATCGAGGCATCCACCGCGGACAAGGGCGGTGCGTACGCGGTCGGCGGAAAGCTGGCCGCGCCGCTGGTACCGGGCGTCGCCGACGCGTCCACGGATACCGGGAGCGGGGACGGTACGGACGACGGCGAGGACGACGGGACGGTGCTCGCGTCCGAGCCGGAGGACGGCTGGGCCTCGGGCTGGTGGACGGACCGCTGGATCTGGACCGTGGCCGGAGGTGTGCTCGGCGCGCTCGCGGGCATCGCCGGCTACACCCTGGCGCGCCCGTCACGCCGCCCGTCGCCGGGCTCGTACGGCGCCTGACCGCAGGCCCGGGCCCTGGGACGCCCAGGGCTCGCGCCCACCGCCCCGCCACCCGCGCTCCGGCGTGCGTGGCGGGGCGCGGTGCGTACGGAATGCGGCGTACGGAGTCCGGCGTACGGTTACGTCGCCCTGGCAGGCTGCTCGTACAGCTTGTCCAGGAACCGGTCCAGGTTCGCGCGGGCTCTGGCTATCTGCTCGGCCACCGTGAGCGACTCCTCCAGCCGACGGCCGAGCAGAGTCTTTCTCTTGCCCCGGACATAGAGCGGGCACGCGAGGTCCGCGCACATATAGATCCCGACGGCATTGCCCTGACGGCCGGCCAGGCCCACCTTGGGCGCGCTCATGAGATCGACGCCGGACGCGGTGTGCGGCGTCACGCAGATCGAGCAGATGCTGGACTTGAAGACGCTCTTCTGTCCGGACGACGGTCCGCGCAGCGTGATCCCGGTCCACACGCCCTCGCGCTCCGTGACGAGATAGCCGCGGTCCGGCGCGCCGGGATCGCGCCATCCCAGAAAGTCCAGATCGGCCCAGGGAAGGCCGTCCAGATCGCGGGGGAGGCTGATCCTGCGGGCCTCGCCCTTGGAGCAGTTGACGAACGAGCCACGGATCTCGTTCTCGCTGAGCGGCTTCATGGCGGGCAAGCTAACAAGCGTCCGAACCGCGTGTCGCGGCATTTACCACCGGCCCGGCTGCCTCTCGCCCTGGCGTCCTTGTCCGCGGACTCGCACACGGACTGATCGACGGTCCCGAAGTCCGCGAGGCCCGAGCTCTGCTCAGAGGCCGATGTCCCGGGCGCCCAGGTCCTCGAAGCTCTCCCGGCGCACCAGGAGCCGTGATCCGCCCTTGGAGACCGCCACCACCGGAGGGCGGCCCGTCATGTTGTAGCCCGACGCCATCGACACCTGGTACGCGCCGGCCGCCGGAACCGCCAGTACGTCGCCGGGCCTGATGTCCTCCGGCAGCTCCACAGGACCGGCGAGTACATCGCCCGCCTCGCAGTGCCGGCCGACGACCGTCGCCGTCCGCATCGGAGCCGTGGAGGTACGTCCCACCCGGCGGACCGTGTAGCGCGCGCCGTACAGCGCGGGCCGCGGGTTGTCGCTCATCCCGCCGTCGACGGCCACGAACACACCGCCGGCGCCGCGCTTGACCGACAGCACCCGGTAGAGCGCGATCCCGGCCGGTGCCATGATCGAGCGGCCCGGTTCCACGGTCAGCGCGGGTACGGGGAGACCGTGTTCGGCGCAGGCGCTCGCCAAGGTCCGGGTGATCAGCTCACCGTAGACCGAGGGCGCGGGCGCCGGATCTCCCGGCAGATACGCCACCGCGAAGCCGCCGCCGAGGTTCAGCTCGGGCAGGATCACGCCGTGGCGGTCCCTGATCGCCGCGAGGAAGGCCACGAGTCGGCGTACGGCCTCCGCGTACGGTTCGGCCTCGGCGATCTGCGAGCCGAGATGGCAGTGCAGACCGACGAGTTCGAGCCTGGGCTGGCCGAGGATCCGGTCGACGGTGTCCGCCGCCGAGCCGTCCGCGATCGAGAGGCCGAACTTCTGGCCCTCCGTTCCCGTACGGATCTTGGGGTGCGCGCCCGCCTCGATACCGGGCAGTACGCGGACCATCACCCGCTGCGGCTCCGGTCCCGGCATCTGCGCGGCGATCCTGGCCGTCTCGCAGGCCGAGTCGATGACGATCCGGCCGACGCCGAGACGCAGCGCGGTGCTCAGATCCTGCGGGGACTTGGCGTTGCCGTGCAGCACGATCCGCTCGGGCGGGAAGCCGCGGCCGGCGGCCAGTCGCAGTTCGCCCGCGGAGCAGACGTCGAGTCCGAGGCCCTCCTGCTCGATCCAGTCGACGACCGCCCGGCAGAGGAACGCCTTGGCGGCGTAGACGACTTCGGCGCCGGGCAGCGCCCGCCGCCATGCCCGGGCACGGGCTCGTACCTCGTCCTCGTCCAGGACGTACACCGGCGTGCCGTAGCGGTCGGCCAGTTCGGCGAGGCCGACGCCGGCCACGGCGATATCGCCACCGGGCGCGAGGACGGCGGACGCGGGCCAGACCGTCGGCGTGTTGAGCTCGCTGATCAGCAGGGACGGTAGGGATGGTAGGGACGGTTCCGTGGTCATACGGTCATCGCCTCCGGCAGCTCCAGGGCATGGGCATGGCGGGCACAGGCGCTTGCCGGGGCCGTCCTCGGAGCGGGCGCCGGAGCGGGCGCCGGGGCCGGGACTGTGGCCGTGGCGGGCGCGGTGAGCTGGGGATCCACCGTGACGATCGTGGCGCCGAGCGGTGCGGCCAGCGCGCGCAGCACGGGCTCCGCGAGCCTGATCCAGGCCTGCTGCTCGCCGAGGACGGCGGTCAGCTTCCGGGCGCTGGTGAAACCGATCGCGGTCCGCGCGCCGAGCGGAGTACGGGCGAAGCGCAACTGCTGCCCGCCGCAGGAGCCGAGCCGTACGGGCACGTACAGCGGCGACCGTGCCGTACGACGCTTGTCCGGGCCGGGACCGGCGTCCGCGCCGGAACCTTCGGGGTCGAGGTCCGGGTCGGGATTCTCGGAGTCGGGATCCGGGCCGGAATCCGAGTCGGGGTCCGAGTCGGGGTCCGCTTCCTCGGTGATGAGGCGCTCCATGGTGTCCTCCCAGGGGAGTCGTTCACTGACTGACACCAGGAAGCTATGCCCGGCGGACGGCGGACCGCCGGGCCCATGACGGAGCGCTGATCGGGAAGGCCCGTATTTTGACGCGCTCCTGGCGCGGGCGGCGCGGGCCGCGCGGTTGGCACGGGCGGCGCGGCGCCGCTCAGTCGGCGCGGCCCGTCGCCGCGACCGTCACACCCAGACCGATCATCGCGAAACCGCCCGCCCCGCCCACCAGCGACAGCCGGCGGTCCGAGCGCGCGAACCAGTTCCGTGCCGCGGACGCGCCCAGTCCCCACAGCGTGTCCGTGACCAGACCGATCGTGATCGGCACGAGTCCGAGCAGCAGCATCTGCGCCGGCAGATGGTCCGCCGAGTGGTCCACGAACTGAGGAAGCACGGCCGCGAAGAACACCACGCCCTTCGGGTTGGTGATCCCTACGACAAAACCGTCCCCGACCGTACGAAGATCACCGCGCGCCGGGCCTGTCGGCGCGGACATGGCCGAGACACGCATCTCCTTGCGGTGCCGGAAGGCCTGGACGCCCAGGAAGACCAGATAGGCCGCGCCCGCCAGCTTCACCGTGAGGAAGACGGCCACCGACCGTTCCACCAGGGCGCCGATCCCCAGCGCGACCGCCACCACCAGGGCGTACGAGCCCGCCACATTGCCCAGCACGGTGGCGAGAGCCGTCCGCCGACCGTGGGCCAGCGCCCGGCCGATCACGAACAGCACGCTCGGTCCCGGGATCACGATCACCAGCAGGGACATCACGGCGAAGGCCAGGAACCGGTCCGTGGACACCATGCGCATACCTCCAGTACGTCCAACAGGTCTTACGGGTCCAGCAGGTTCAAAAGGTGCTACAGGTCCAGCAGGTCCCAAAGAGGGCCCTGCCTACGGGCTCCACCTATGGCAGCAGACCGGCGCGCCTCGCCGCCACCACCGCCTCCAGGCGCGTGTGCGTGCCGAGCTTGCGCATCGCCGAGCGGAGATAGCCCTTCACCGTTTCCGGGCGGAGTCCGAGCAGTTCCGCCGTCGTCGCGTTGGTCGAGCCCGCCGCGACACAGCCCAGTACGTCCACCTCGCGCGGCGCGAGCGTGACCGGCAGCGGGCGCGGGGGAGTGCCGGCCGGGCGCGCGGCGCCCGCGAGCCGGCCGCAGACGGCGAGCAGCTCCTCGCGCAGCTCCGCGTCCACGATCCGCGGTGCCAGCGCGCGCAGCTCGCCATGGGCCGCCCGGATCTCCTCCCAGGCTCCGGCGCCCGCCGTCGCCTCGCGCGTCACCGAGAGCAGCCGCCGTACCTCGTCCCGTACGACGAGCGCCTGCTCCACATCCCGCGCGGCGGACACCGCCGCGTCGAAGGTGCGCTCGCCGATCGGCAGGGCGCTGCGCAGCGCGCCGTACAGCACTCCGCGCACCCGGCGCCGTACGACCACGGGCACGGCGAGCACCGAGCGCAGCCCTTCCGCCGCCACCGCCGCGTCGTACTCATGGCTGATGTAGCGCGCCTCCCGGTAGTCCGTCACCGCGCATGGTCTGGCCATGGCGATCGACTTGCCGCCCAGACCGTTGCCGGAGGAGATCGCGAGTCCGCGCAGGGCGCTTGTCGCGGCACCGTTCAGTTCGGCGATCCGCAGCTCTCCCACGTCGTGTGTCAGCCCGCCGAAGGCCACGGTCAGCCCGGTCGTCCTGCGCAGCCGCGCCAGCGCCGACCGCATCTCCACCGCCTCGGCCATCACGCTGCCTCCGTTCCTTCCCACCCGCACCGCCCGCACCGCACACACCGCCCGCACCGCACCACTGGGCTCGCCACCCCGATCCGGGGGTAGTGAGACCTGCGTCACCGATTACACGATGCTATGGCCTGTCCGCCCATGCGACTTCCTGCTGGCGCACCGAGAGGACTACGCGACGGCGTACGAGGGCTTCTCCTGGCCGCGGCCGACACGCTTCAACTGGGTGCTCGACTGGTTCGACCGCATCGCCGAGGGCAACGACCGCACCGCCCTGCATCTCGTAGAGGAGGACGGACGGCGGACCCGGCTCACCTTCGCCGAGATGTCCGCCCGCTCCAACCAGGTCGCGAACTGGCTGCGTGAGCAAGGCGTCCGGGCCGAGGACCGGATCGTCGTCATGCTCGGCAACCAGACCGAGCTGTGGGAGACCGCGCTCGCCGCGATGAAGCTGCGGGCCGTCGTCATCCCCGCGACTCCGCTGCTCGGCCCCGTCGATCTGCGCGACCGTATCGGACGCGGCCGGGCCCGCCATGTGATCGTCCGCGCCGAGGACACCGGGAAGTTCGTCGGCATCGCGGGCGGCTTCACCAGGATCGTCGTCGGCGGTCCCGCCGGTGGTCCCGTCAGCGGTCCCGTCGGCGCTCCCACCGAAGAGGGCGACACCCGGGACGGGGACTGGCTCCCGTACGAGGACGCGTACACCCGGCCGGACACCTTCACACCGCACGGTGTCACCCATGCGGATGACCCGCTGATGCTGTACTTCACATCGGGCACGACCGCACGCCCCAAGCTGGTCGAGCACACCCATGTCTCGTATCCCGTCGGTCATCTCGCGACGATGTACTGGATCGGGCTCAAGCCCGGCGATGTCCATCTCAACATCGCCTCGCCCGGCTGGGCCAAGCACGCCTGGTCGAATCTGTTCGCGCCCTGGAACGCCGAGGCGACCGTCTTCATCCACAACTACACGCGCTTCGACCCGGCCCGGCTGATGGCAGAGATGGACGCCGCCGGAGTCACCAGCTTCTGTGCGCCGCCCACCGTATGGCGGATGCTCATCCAGGCCGATCTCTCGCTGCTGCGCACACCGCCGCGCGAGGCCGTCGCCGCGGGCGAGCCGCTCAATCCCGAGGTGATCGAGACGGTCCGCCGCGCGTGGGGCGTGACGATCAGGGACGGCTTCGGCCAGACCGAGACCGCCGTCCAGGTCGCCAACTCGCCCGGCCAGCTGCTCAAAGCCGGATCCATGGGACGGCCGACACCCGGCTTCACGGTCACACTGGTCGATCCGGTCACCAGAGTGCCGGGCGTGGACGAGGGCGAGATCTGCCTCGATCTCTCCACCTATCCGGTCGGGCTGATGACCGGCTACCACGGCGATCCCGACCGGACCGCGGAGGCGATGGCCGGCGGCTACTACCGGACCGGTGACATCGGCGCGCGTGACGCCGACGGCCATCTCACCTATGTCGGCCGTTCCGACGATGTCTTCAAGGCGTCAAGATCAGGGGACATTCCTTTCCGAATGGGATTGAGCGACTGAGAAGCGCTGGTTCCGGACGGTAGGGAGAGAGCAATGCGGGTACCGATGACTGTCGCGGACTTCCTCGACCGCGCGGAGCAGGGGTTTCGTACCAGCCCGGGTGTGGTCGACGAATGGGATCAACCCGGCCCGCCCGTGCCCGTGTCGACGTACGGTCGGCTCGGCGAGCGGGTGCGGGCCTGGCAGGCGGGGCTCGATGCGCTCGGCGTGGGGGAGGGGGAGCGAGTGGCGGTGGTGAGCCACAACTCCGCGCGTCTGCTTGAACTGCTGTTCTCTGTGCCGATGAGCGGGCGGATCTGTGTGCCGGTCAACTTCCGCCTGAAGCCGGAAGAGATCGAGTATGTGGTGCGGCAGAGCGGAGCCTCGGTTCTGTTCGTCGATCCGGAGCTGGACGCGGGACTCTCCGGGATCAAGGTGCGCCACCGCTTCGTGCTGGGCGAGCAGACCGAGGCCGAACTCATGCGCTTCGGCGTCGAGCCGCGCCCATGGTCAAGGCCGGACGAGGACGCCACCGCGACGATCAACTACACGTCGGGAACCACCGCCCGCCCCAAGGGCGTTCAGCTGACCCACCGCAACATCTGGGTCAACGGTGTGACCTTCGGGCTTCACACCCGGGTGTGGGAGCGGGACGTCTATCTGCACACACTGCCGATGTTCCACTGCAACGGCTGGGGGATGCCGTTCGTGATGGCCGGGCTGGGAGTCAAGCAGGTGGTGCTGCGCAAGGTGGACGGCACGGAAATCCTGCGCCGGATCGACGAGCACGGAGTCACGCTGATGTGTGGTGCTCCCGCGGTGTGGAACGCGGTGCTGGATGCGGCGGCGTCCTGGGACGGAGAGATCCCGGGCAGGGACAGGGTGCGGATCGTTTGCGCGGGGGCCCCGCCGCCGAGCAAGATGATCCAGCGGGTGGACGAGGAACTGGGCTGGGAGTTCACTCAGATCTACGGCCTGACCGAGACGTCACCACTGCTCACCTTCAACCGGCCCCGGCCCGGCGATGAAAACCTGCCCGCGGAGGAACGGGCGCGCAAGCTCTCCCGCGCGGGACTTCCCGCGCTCGGGGCCAGACTGAAGATCTCCGAGTCCGGGGAGGTCCTGGCTCGGTCGAACGTCGTACTCGACGGGTACTGGGACAAGCCGGAGGAGACCTCGGCCGCTCTTGAGGATGGCTGGTTCCACACGGGCGACGGCG
The DNA here is from genome assembly GCF_042732975.1 of Streptomyces sp. NPDC059743. Lineage (NCBI taxonomy): Bacteria > Bacillati > Actinomycetota > Actinomycetes > Kitasatosporales > Streptomycetaceae > Streptomyces > Streptomyces sp. NPDC059743. Next base: position 412,419 of record NZ_JBHWGS010000007.1, read on the forward strand.
GCACGTTCGACGATGCCGACGGGCATCTGACGATCTCCGACCGGAAGAAGGACGTGATCATCACGGGTGGTGAGAACGTGTCGTCGATCGAGGTGGAGGACACGATCTTCAGCCACCCGTCGGTCGCCGAGGTAGCCGTCATCGGCGTCCCGCACGAGAAGTGGGGCGAGACGATCAAAGCCTTGGTGGTCCTCGCGGACGGGGCGACGGCACATGAAGCCGACATCATCGCCCACTGCAAGCAGCGGATGGCCGGCTACAAGGCACCGACGACCGTGGAATTCCGCGACGCCATCCCGCGCACCGCCACCGGCAAGGTCCAGAAGTTCAAGCTCCGCGAACCGTACTGGTCCGGCCTGGACCGAGAGGTCAACTGACCGTGAACCGCAGATGCACGGAGAGCGCTGGCCGCAGGTTCGAGCCCTTGGTAGGCGCAGAAGGTGGACGGTCTGACCTGGGTCCTTTGGCCGACCGGCTCGTGATCGAGGGCCGGTTTGCGCTCGTGGCGCGGGCGGGGTGGTCTGATGGATTTCAAAGACGCGTCGAAGGTTGCTGACGGTGATGTAGGGCCCAAGCCGGAGGGAGCGTTCACTCTCTGTGCTGTGACCGTGATGATGGGTGCAGTGGTGGGGCTGACGTTCTTGTTCGGGTTTGGCAATGTGTGGACTCTGGTCCAGATATCCCTCGACCAGAAGCCAGCCTCCGTCCACTCCGTGGATCTCCTCGGGCGACCACAGCTGGTCCGAGACGGCCACTGTCCCCGAGGTTAGCCAGGTCTGGTCGTCAGTGGGCTCCACGGGCGCCCACAGCGGAAGGGGCATGGGCGCCACCGGGGGCCTGTCGGGGAAGGCCGGGTCGATGTCGGGCATCAAGCGTTCTGCGTCCCCGAAGGGAGCTGGTGCGCGGCCGACGTCCACGAGACGGCCGACCATTTCGTGGTAGGCGATCCAGCCGTACTTCTTGCCGTATCGCTCCACCCTCCTTTTGGTGCTGTAAGGCCGCTCGGTGTTCGCGGCAATGGACTGGTCGACGCTGCCGAGTTCCTTCTCGCGCCAGCCCAGTTCCCAGACACGGGCCATGACCTCGGCACGGGCCCTGCGGTAGTCGGGGTGGTCGAAGTCGTAGTTGTCCCTGCCGTTGATAGCGGCCCCGATGATGTAGTTCTCGAAGTCCATGCCGAAGGTGCGGTCGCACTCCTTAGCGTTGGGGTTGTCGTCCTCCATCACCTCGACGGGTGTCACGGCGGCGAACCTCGGTGCGAAGGCATCGACCCCGTCCGGGACGGCGGCGGGGTGGAGGGCGCCGGCGAATTCATAGGTGGCCCGTACGTAGCCGCGCAGTTCATGACGTCCGGCGCGGTAGTCGCGCCTGCGGCCAGTCTGCTCCGAGAAGCAGATCGAGTCTCTCGGCGTACTCGAAGAGCAGCTTCGTGTCTTCCTCGAGGTCCTCAAAGGTACAGACGATGTTGGCACCGTCCTGCTTCCTGAAGAAGCGGGACCGGATGACACCTACGCCGTCCCAGTTCCACCAGGAAGCGTGAACGGCGTCGTCACGGCGGCGTTTGAGTTCGTTGGCCTCGCCCCACTCAAGGGTCACGGCAAGTGCGGTGGCCTGCGGAAGGCTCCGACGCGACTGCGCCACCAGCAGTTTGTGGAGGTCCGACCATGTCTTGTCGACCAGCGAGAAGCCGCCCTGATCGTCTCTGAGTAGCAGGACGAGCCGCTTCATGGCAGCCTCCACATGTCCGCCTGCGACCACGATGGCGCCGATCAGCCCGTAGAGGCGTTCGCGGAAGGCGAGGTCGGCCCCATCCGGGCCGCCGTGGCGCCCCACCCTGAAGGTGGAGATGTCCACGCTCGGGCGGGCACTGGGAGCGGTGATGTCCAAGTCGAAGGACGGGCCACCGTCCAGGTGAGTGCTCATCTGGTAGGAGAAGGTATGCCCGGGCGCGGGCCAATCATCTGACATGCCAAGATTTTGTCCGCTGAGGACGTCCAAAGCTACCGCTTTCCGCGCTGCCGCAGGGTTGGCAGATCCCGATTCCAACAGCCCGGACGGAACTCTCGGAGGCTCTGTACGCCCAGCGATGCGTGTTCAGGTGGTCCGCGACCATCTGGCCATCGGAGTCATCGACTGAGACGTTTCATTTTGCGGCATCCGGCCCCGCGTATCTACTCAAAGCCACAGGAGGCTCGAACAACGACGGACAGTTTCTGGGATTCACCTGGAATCAACCGGTCAGGGTGGAAGTGCCGGAGACAATGGAGAGCATTTGCTACTGAACGGCCGGGGCTCGGCATATCGGGTGGACCACCTAGTCCGCGAGAACGGGACGTCGGCCGCTGACGAGGACCGCCTCGTCGCTACGGGCCGGGCGACTTCTCTGGGGCTGGATGCTACTTCTGCCTGCACGCTTATCTGATTTCCATTTCCAGTTCGAGGATTTATGTCCCTCCCACCTTTGTGCAGGTGCCGACCGGACCGCAAGGCCGCCTTCTGACCCTGCGGGCCCGCAGGGTGTTAGTTGCCGCCGTAGCGATCAGTGCGCTTGTACGAGCTTCTGGATCACTTGAGGTATTCGGTCAATATCCCGCTCGGGAGTTGCGACAATGCATGCGTGGCCGATGACTGGAAGCGACAACTCGAAGCACTCCACGCGGGGCTGGTACGC
>NZ_JBHWGS010000008.1:0-1288 GCF_042732975.1 Streptomyces sp. NPDC059743
CAGTTGCACTCGCGTCACTCAAGACGGTCTACCGGTCCAGGCTCCACCACAAGGGCAAATCCCGCAGATTGATCACGACCCGATACGCGGCCTAGTCGGCCATCACGCGGATCTGGCGGACCTTCGGCCTGAAGCCGCATCTGGTCGACACCTTCAGGCTCTCGAAGGATCCGCAGTTCATTGAGAAGGTCCGCGATGCCGTCGGCCTGTATGTCGCTCCGCCCGAGCACGCGCTGGTGCTGTGTGTGGACGAGAAGTCGCAGATCCAGGCGCTGGACCGGTCGGCTCCGGTACTGCCGGTGATGCCGGGCATGCCCGAGCGGCGCACCCACGACTACGTGCGCGGCGGCGTCGCCACACGCTTTGCGGCGCTGAACACCGCCACCGGTGGGGTGATCGGGCAGATCCACCGTCGGCACCTGGCCGTGGGTCCACCAACATGTCCGAACCGACCGACACGTCCGGCCCGGGCGACGCGCCGGACGTCCAAGGCGCGCCCGAGGCCCCGGGCCCGGCCGGGCCCGGCGAGCGCCCGCCGTCCTGTCGCGATCTGGTCGGCCTGCTCGCCCAGAACGACCGGAGGTCGGCGTACGCGGCCCTCGTGCTCGGCGCCACCACCCTGGAGCAGGTCGCGGAGCGCACCGGGCTGCGCCCGGCCGCCGCGGCGATGGCCCTCCAGAAGCTGGCGGAGGGCCGGATCGCCCGCCACGACACGGAGCGGCGCACGTACGCGCTCCTCGACGACACCTTCCGTCTCGCAGTGCGCGAGGAGGTACGGCTGACCGGCCGGGGCGGCGGGGACGGCGCGGGCGCGTACTTCCGCAAGGGCCGACTGACCTCGATCCCCGGCAACGCGCAGGTGCGGAACCGGGTGTTGACGGTCGTCGTGGACTCCTTCGAGAAGGGCGTCATCTATGCGGAGTCCAAGGTGGACGCCGTCTGCGGCGGCTGGTTCGAGGACTGGGTCAGCCTGCGGCGCGCGCTGGTCGACGAGGGCCTACTGCGCAGGGACGCCGCTGCCCGCTACGAGCGGGTCTAGCGGTGCCGGTGCCTTTGCCATGACCGTCATCTGCGTCGGCGAGCCGCACGAACCCAGGGATGTGGTGGCCGAGTCGGCCGTGGACGGGCGGAGCGCGGTCCTGAACGTAGGGCTGGGCCCGGCCGCGTCGGCCCCGGCGTCGACGCGGACCTGACCACCCTCGGCGTCCCGGAAGCGCGGGGCGGGGGGGGGGGGGGCGCGCGCGCGCCCGGCGCCCCCGCGGGCCGCCGGACGAGGTGAAAAAAAAAA